>CAZVSJ010000001.1:0-77529 GCA_964629755.1 uncultured Oscillospiraceae bacterium
ATGAGAATATCACCGTCATTTTCGTCAACAACGCCATTTACGGCATGACGGGCGGCCAGATGGCGCCGACCTCCCTGCCCGGTCAGGTCACGCAGACCTCGCCTTACGGCAGAGACGTCAAGCACTGCGGCTACCCCGTGAAGATCTGCGAGATGCTGGCGCAGCTCGAAGGGCCGGAATATCTGGCGCGCGTTGCGGTCAACAACGTCAAAAACGTCCTGACCGCAAAGAAAGCCATCCAGAAAGCCTTTGAAAACCAGATCTCGGGCAAGGGCTTCTCCCTCGTCGAGGTGATCTCGGCCTGCCCGACCAACTGGGGCATGACCCCGCAGAAGGCGCTGGAGTGGATCGACGAAAAGATGATCCCCTACTATCCCCTCGGCGTTTACAAGGACAGAAGTAAGGAGGCGGGCGTATGAGCGCAGTACAGATCGTAATCGCGGGCTTCGGCGGACAGGGTATCCTGTTTGCGGGCAAATTCCTCGCCTACAAGGGCCTGCTGGAGGAGCAGAACGTGAGCTGGCTTCCCTCCTACGGCCCGGAGATGCGCGGCGGCACGGCAAATTGCAGCGTCATCCTCAGCGACAGCGCCATCGGCTCGCCCATCGTCACGCACCCCGACGTGCTGATGGTGATGAACCTGCCCTCACTGGACAAATTTGAGGACGCGGTCGTCCCCGGTGGCAAGATCTTCGTCGACTCCACGCTGATCGAGCGCAAGGTCAAGCGCACCGACGTCGAGGTGCATTACGTCCCCGCCACGCAGATGGCGACGGATGCAGGCATCCCGACGCTGGCAAATATGCTGCTCACGGGCAAGCTGATGAAGGAGGTCCCCGCCCTCTGCGGCGGCGACTGGGAGGCGGCGCTGAAAAAAGTCGTCTCCGCGCGGCATCAGGAGCTGCTGGTCTACAATCTCAAGGCGCTGCAAACCGGCGCGGCATTCGAGGGCTGAGCCATGCGCGTGAGCTGTATCCAGATGGACATGGCCTTCGCCGCACCGCAGGAGAACTTCGCCCGCGCCGAAGCGCTGGTGCGTCAGGCGGTGCAGCAGGAGCGCCCCGATACCGTCGTCCTGCCCGAAACGTGGAACACGGGCTTCTTCCCACGGGAAAACCTCGCGCGGTACGCCGACGAAGACGGGTCGCAGACGAAAACCCTGTTTTCCGCGCTGGCAAAGGAGCTGAACGTCAACATCGTCGCCGGCAGCGTGGCAAACCGCAAAGCGGACGGCGTCTACAATACCGCCTTTGTCTTCGACCGCACGGGCGTGTGCGTCGCGGAATACGACAAGACCCACCTGTTTTCCCCGATGGACGAGGACAAGTTCTTCCAAAAGGGCGACCATCTGTGCCGTTTCACCCTCGACGGCGCGCAGTGCGGCATCCTCATCTGCTACGACATCCGCTTCCCGGAGCTGACGCGGACGCTCACGGTCGAAGGGCTGGACATTTTGTTCCTCGTCTCCCAGTGGCCGAGAGTGCGTCTGCCGCACCTGCAGCTCCTGACAACCGCCCGCGCGGTGGAAAATCAGATGTTCACCGTCTGCTGTAACTCCTGCGGCACGGCGGGTGAGACGGTCTACGGCGGCGGCTCACAGCTCGTCGACCCGTGGGGCACGATTCTCGCCCGTGCAGATGGTACGCAGCAGCTTCTCACCGCCGACCTCGACCTCGGCATTTTGGACGGCATCCGCAATTCCATCCATGTTTTCCGGGACAGACGCCCCGAATTATACCGATATTAAACAGAAAAGAGGCTTTTTCTATGAACTATACCTTCCCCGTGACCCGCACGACTCACCCGAAGCAGAAGCCTGATCCCGATCACCTGCATTTCGGGCAGGATTTCTCCGACCATATGTTCATCATGGACTACGACGAGGGCCAGGGCTGGCACGACGGCCGCGTCGTCCCCTATGCGCCGATCGCCATCGACCCGGCCTCCTGCGTGCTGCACTACGCGCAGATGATCTTTGAAGGCATGAAGGCCTACAAGACGCCCGAGGGCAACATCCGCCTGTTCCGCCCGTATGAGAACGCCGCACGCATCAACCGCTCCGGTGCGCGTATGTGCATCCCGCCCATCGACGAGGATCTGTTCGTCGCCGCGATCAAGGCCGTCGTCATGGCGGACGTGGACTGGGTGCCCGACCGCCCCGGCACGGCGCTGTATATCCGCCCGTTCATCATCGCGGACGAGGTCTCCTTCAGCGTCATGCCCTCGAAGCACTATCATTTCATCGTCATCCTCTGCCCCTCCGGCCCCTACTACGCCGGCGCGGACGGCAAGCTCGGCACGACGAAGATCTACGTCGAGGATGAATACATCCGTGCTGCGCACGGCGGCACGGGCTTTACCAAGTGCGGCGGCAACTACGCCGGCGGCATGAAGGCCTCCGAGAAGGCCGCCGCCGCCAACTGCCGCGACGTGCTGTGGCTGGACGCCGCCGAGCACAAGTACGTCGAGGAGATCGGCACCTCCAACGCGTTCTTCCAGATCGGTGACGAGATCATCACCGCACCCCTCGCGGGCACCATCCTGCCCGGCATCACGCGCAACTCCGTCATCACCCTGCTGAAGGACTGGGGCTACAAGGTCACGGAGCGCAAGCTCGCCATCGACGAGGTCTATGCCGCCGCCGAGGCCGGCACGCTGGGCGAGATCTTCGCCACCGGCACCGCCGCCGTCATCTCCCCCATCGGCCTTCTGAGCTACAAGGGCAAGGAGATCATCGTCAACAATAACGAGGTCGGCGCTTTGGAGCAGCGCCTCTACGACACCATCTACGGCATCCAGACCGGCACCGCCGAAGACCCCCACGGCTGGGGCATGACCATCGGCTGAATTTGCCGCAAAAATCGCCATCAGGGAATCTCCTGATGGCGATTTTTTACGCGACGAGCAACACTGTCCGTACATCTGTCATTCAAACTGTCCTTCAAATATTCCTCCATTCCTCTTTTACCAGCAGGCGAAACAGCCGCGGATACTGAGGCGCGTGGTTTATAACATGGAAAAACACACCCTCAAAAGCAAAGGCAAGGAAAAGGATGACAGTCACCGCGATCAGCCCTGTGCGAGCGCCCAGCCAAACACTGTTCGCGACCTCCTCCTGCGATACAAGCGCCTTGCCGTCCTGACTGTTCAGCCCCTTGATTTTCAGAAAATTGCAGTCATTTTGCTTTGCATCCTCATAGTTTTCCCGTTCCACGAAGACTACCAGCGGCTCGGTTTGCGACAGTGTGCTGCACAGGGCAGAATATCGTGCCTCCGGCAGCACAGCTTTCACATGGTTGAGATAATACGGCTGGCGCAGCTCCTGCGACAAAAGCTGCAGCGAATCGTTCTCCCACTGCACGGAATACTCCGTGAGCACCACCGAGACCAGTTCGTCGGGCATCGGGTACATTTCCGCAAAAGTCAGGCACAGCGATGCCAGAACGCAGCCGAGGAAAAAGAGGTTCAAAAACAGAAACAGGACAACAAATGACCATGGGTTTTTCACATAGCCATGAAAGAGCTTGTCCGGAACGTCCGGCAGCGCATAGCCCTTGTGCAGCACGCTCCGATAATACCATTCCGTTTCTTCGATAAAGTCCTCACGATTCCGCACAAACCGGTCAAGACGGAGCTTTCCGTTTTGAAGGTGCAACGTCGTTGCGGAGGCACCTTCGGTCACTCCGCAGACCTCACCCATTGAATACACCCGCTTGTGACCCACGCATGGACGCACTTCAAACTGACCGTTTCCGTAGGCAACACGCCAGCGGCAATACACATAGAGCAAAAGGCTTCCGCACAACAGAAATACAAGAGCAAGCGCCAGGGCAATTCCTGATGGCACAGTGAACAGACAATATGCGCAGATCAGGCAAGCAGTCAAGTTGCTTATGAGCGCCACAACAACGATAGTTTTGGTATAGCGCAGCACGCGACTTTGCGGTTTTCGCAAAGCAAGCAGCAGTACGCAGGCCACAGCCTGTGCCCCGCTGAGGAATAGCAGAAAAGAAAACCAACAGGTCATTGCATCACTTCCGGAAATAACATCCATTCGCCTGCTGCACCGTAAAATGGCGGCCGTTTCTACGGCACGCTATGGATGATTTTTTTCATTATACTTCCAAACTCTATAGATTGCAAGAGATTCGTCCTTGCCATAAAAAACGGTCGGCAGCAAGGTCGCTGCCGACTGCTTTTTACTTTTTCAGCGGGCGGACGGCGCGCAGCTCGATATAGCCGCGTTCACCGCGCGGCTCCAACTGAATGCGCGGGTTCGTCTCGTCCCATTCGTAGCCGATGAGCGACGGGTCGTATTTCTGCATCGAGCTTTGCACGGCGGAAATGGCGTCGCAATAGTCCTCCTCGCGGAACGGCTCGCCCTGGAAGCTCAGGTACTCCGCCTCCGGCAGGGTGATGACGTCGAAGCCCTCGGGGATCGCGCCGTCGTAGTGCGGCTCGACCTCCACGCCCTGCACATAGGTGGAGGTGTTCGGCTTTTTGTACGCCGCCGGCAGCCACAGGCAGACCGGCTCGCCGCACAGCGAGTCCATGCTCGTCAGGATACCCCAGACGTCGCAGCCGACCTCCTCGCAGTAGGGGAAATAATCCTCCGCCTTGACGCCACGCTTGATGATGACCTTTCGCGCGGGCTTGCGCATAAGCTGGACGAATACGCTTTGTACGTTTTTCATAGATACTGTCTCCTTTCTCAGTTCGCGGAATTTTACACCGTAAGGGATGAAAAGCGGGATTGGGACCTTTGTGTGGGCATATTCGCCGGGATTGCAGCCGAATTCCCGCCGGAACGCCCGCTGGAAGCCGTCCACGCTGCCGAAGCCGCCGTCATACGCCGCGTCGATCACGCGGGTGTCGCCGCGCTTCAACCGCCGGGCGGACTCGCTCAGCCGCATTCTGCGGATGTATTCCGCGGGCGTCAGCCCCGTATACTGCCGGAACAGGCGGTAGGAATGCCACGGAGAGAACAGCGACGCCCGCGACAGCTCCGCCGCCGTCAGGTCGCTGTCCAAATGCGCCGCGATGTATTCCTGCATCCGCTGCACAGCCAAAATTTGTTCCTTCATCCGTTCCTCACCTCACAGCGCCATTTTACCGTATCAGGAAGGAGATTTCTCGACTTTTTTGCTGTCTATGCTCTTTGCTCCATAGGCACATACGGCGTCTGCTCTTTCACGCCGATGTAGGACGGGCGGATGATCTTGCCCGCATTTTGAATTTCCTCGATGCGGTGTGCGCTCCAGCCGGCCATGCGCGAGACGGCAAAGATCGGCGTGTACAGCTCGCACGGCAGTCCGAGAAGCTGATACACCAGCCCGGAATAGAAGTCGACGTTCGCGCTGACGCCCTTGTACATCTTGCGCCGCTCCGCGATCACCACCGGCGCCATCTCCGCGACCGTCTCGTAAAGGGCAAATTCCTCTTCTCTCCCCTTCTCGGCCGCAAGCTCCCTGGCGCATTGGCGCAGGAGCTTCGCACGCGGGTCGGAGACGGAGTAGACCGCGTGACCCATGCCGTAGATCAGCCCCGCGTGGTCAAATGCCTGTTTGTCGAGCAGGCGGACAAGATAGTCCTCCACCGCGCCCTTGTCATCGGTGTTCACATTCTGCTTCATGTCCTCAAACATTCGGACGACCTTGATGTTCGCGCCGCCGTGGCGCGGGCCCTTGAGCGAGCCGAGCGCCGCCGCGATCGCGGAATAGGTATCCGTGCCGGAGGAGGTGACGACGTGGGTCGTGAAGGTGGAGTTATTGCCGCCGCCGTGCTCCGCGTGCAGCACCAGGGCCAGATCGAGCACCTTCGCCTCCAGATGGGTGAATTTTCCGTCCTTGCGCAGGATGTGCAGGAGGTTTTCCGCCGTGGACATCCCGCTGTCCGGGTTGCGGATGTACAGGCTCTTGCCCAGGTGATAGTGGCAGTAGGCCTGATAGCCGTAGACCGCCAGCAGCGGGAACATGGCGATGAGCTGCAGGCACTGGCGCAGGACGTTTTCGACCGTCACCGTGTCCGGGTCGTCGTCGTAGGAATACAGCGCCAGCACGCTGCGCGAGAGGATGTTCATCACGTCCTTGCTCGGCGCCTTGAGGATCATGTCGCGCGCAAAGGAGGGCGGCAGGCTGCGGTACTCGCCCAGCGCCGCGCGGAAATCCGCAAGCTCCTGCGCGTTCGGAAGGGCGGAAAACAGCAGCAGATATGCAATTTCCTCAAAGCCGGGGCGGTCGTCGCGCAAAAAGCCGGCGCACAGCTCCTCGACATCGATGCCGCGATAATAGAGCTTGCCCGCGCAGGGACGCAGCGTGCCGTCGGGCAGCTTTTCCTTCGCGTGGATGGTCGAAATCTCCGTCAGGCCGGTGACAACACCGTTGCCGTTGACGTCTCGCAGGCCGCGAAAGACCTTGTGCTCCCCGTACATCTCCGGTGTGATGTGGTTGCGCGCGTTGGACGTCGCGGCAAGGGAGCGGATATACGGCGTGATTTCGGAATAGGATCTCGGCATGGCTATACTCCTTTCTTCTCCGTGTGTTCGTTCAGCTCGTCAAAGATCGCAAAGAGCCGCTCATACAGGCGCAGGAATTCCTGCGTGTCGTGCGCGCCGAGGGAGCGAAAGCCCTCTGCAAAGAAAGCCGTCAGGCGGCGGTAGCGCTGCTCCAGCGAGTCGCGGCCGCGCCGCGTAAGCTCCACCGTCTTCTGGCGGCAGTCCGCGTCATCCCGCGTCCGGGCAATCAGCCCCTTGCGCTCCAGACCGTTCAAAATGACCGCCGTTCGCGCCGTGCTGACCATCAGCGCATCGCTCAGCTCCTTCGGGTGCGCCGCGCCGTGCTGCTGCAAAAAACGGAGGGCAAAGACCTCGTTGCACAGCGTTCTGTCCATCTCGCGGCTCGTGCGGATGTTCATCCGGCTCGTCAGCAGGGCGGCATATTGCTCCGCCATCTCAGAAAAGCGATCCATGTTTCCTATCTCCTAACAAATACAGGTATTTTTGTTAGATTTTGCTATTATACCAGAGCGTGCGGAAAACGTCAAGCGGGACTTTGTAACAAATCTTTGAATTCTGGTGAGAAAAAAGACCTTTCTGCGCCATTTTACGACGCAAAAAGATCTTTTTTCTATCTTTACTTCAGGCACGGAAGCCATGATAACGGAGCAGAAGTGGCGCAGCAACAAGCTCCCTCGCGTCGGAGGCCCGCCACGGCCTGCACTCAAATTCCGTTAGCCTGTTTCTCCGTAGCTTCACGAATCACCTTTCGGGAGAGGTAGCTTCCCCGGCGGCAGCAGACGCTGGTGACGCGCTCGGCTTGCAGGCAGAGCAGGTCGTCCATCTCCTGCGCCGCCTCGGCGTAGAGCGTCCGCCGGTGGTGCACCAGAACATACCTTGCGCGTTTGATCTTTCCGCTGGCCGCCTTGCAAAACGCTCTGGTCGGTGCGGCCAGATGGAACACCCAGATCGGCGTGCAGATCGTCACGCAGTCATAGCCGGCAAGGTCGGCGGTGATCTCCTCGATCGGCATCGCCCAGCGGTGCATCCCGTAGCGCCCGCACCACCAGAAGCCCAGCGTGCCCTCGGTGCGCTCCGTCGAGCGGAGCTGCAAAACCTGCGCGCCGGTGCGGTTCGCTTCCTCCAGCGCGAGCTTCTTCGTATAGCCCATGCGGGAGAAGTAGACCACAAGCTCGCGCGGATTCGTGCCGACAGCCGGGTAGTCGCTCTCGCGCACGCAAAAGCGCTCCTGCTTGTCAAACACCCACGCCATATAGCCCGTGAGCGCCTGCAAAAGGCCGAAAATGAAGTAGCTCGTCGACATGAAATTCATCGGGAAGATGTAAAACTGGATGCAGATCCACAGCATCAGCGTCACGCCGAAAATGCCGCCGAGGATCACGCCGCTGCGCTTTCGCGCCAGCAGCAGTCCAGCCGCCGTCAGATTCGTCAGGCCGTTGACGAGCAGCAGGGCGATGCCCGGAAAGACGAAGTCTTGATAGAGATACTCCGCCAGCGGCAGTACCTGAAAATACGGCAGCATCGCGTCCATGCCCATGGCCTTGCCGGTCGGGTCGAGCAGCATTCCGCTCGCCCCGGCGACCGCGCCGAGGCCGATGAACAGCGTCCAGAACAGGAGCGCTCTGCGGGTCTTTTCAAAACGGCTGGGGTTTTTCATTTTTTCGCCTTTTTGCCGGAAATCACGTTGATGAGCACATAGACGGCGACAAGGAGAACGACCGTCGCGCCGAGGATCAGGTACATCGTCCCTGTTCCGACCTTCTCGCCGAAGAAATAGAGATTGCAGTCGATGGAATCGCGGATGCCCTCGATGACCTCCTTCGGGAAGCCCTGATTTCCCATTTCTTCAAACACGCCGCGCAGGGCGTGGTTGCGCAGCAACGAGGTGCCGTAGGTGCCGGGCAGGAAGCCGAGCGCCTTCTGCAGTCCCTCGGAGAACTGCGAAATGGGCATATACGCGCCGCAGAGGAAGCCGTAGCCCGCGCTGATGATCGTGCCGACGGCGGACATCTGCCCCTGCGTCGAGAGGAAGTGGTTGATGATGCTCGAAAGCGCCGTGCCGAACATGACCAGCAGGAACACGTCAAGCAGCATCAGAAGAATATCCGTCACGGTCAGATACCAGCCCGCCTGCGCAACATACAGCAGGCTCGCGCCCATGGCGACGACGCAGATGATGAGCGTCGACAGCAGGGTCGAGGCGTAATAGCCGAGGGCGAGGGTGCCGCTCCGGACGGGCGAGATAGTCAGGTCGCGTCTTGCGCCCGTGACCTTGTCCTGCACCATCAGCAGGTTCGAGCAGAACGCCACCGTGACGCAGCAGACCGCAAGCAGGGAGGAAAAAAGCTGGCCGCCGACGCAGCCGCCGAGCAGCGACTCGTCGACCGTTACGCCGAACGCCTCCATGCCGCCGCGGAAGGAGGACTCATAGACATTTTGCAGGAACGTGGCGTACAGAATCAGAAGGATCAGCGGCGTGATGAGCGCCGAGAAGAACATTCCCTTGTCCTTAAAAAACAGCTTGCTGTTGCGTTTTACCAATGCGCCGAGTGTGCTCATTTCTCCGCACCTCCCGTCAGTTTTTTGCCCGTGGCGGCAAGGAAGACGTCGTCCATCTTGCCCTTCGTGATCTCATAGTCCGTAAACAGCGCCGAATGCTGCAGGATCAGCTCCGTCGCGGCGGCCGTGTTCGGTACGGCGACCCGGTAGGCGTCGCGCAGCGCCTCATACGGGCAGCCAAGCGTCTTGACCTGCGCCTCGGACGCGCCGTAGATCGTGATGTAGTCGCCGGTGAAGGTGTTTTTCAGGTCGAGCGGCGTACCCTCCGCGACGATTTTTCCGCTGTCAAGAATAACGACATAGTCAGCGTCAGCCGCCTCCTCCATGTAGTGCGTGGTGAGGAAGACCGTCATGTGCTTCTCGCGGCGCAGCTGCGTGATGACATCCCAAAGCAGGCGGCGCGTCTGCGGGTCGAGGCCGGTGGTCGGCTCGTCCAGGATCAGGATCTTCGGATCGTGCAGCAGGGCGCGGGCGATGTCGATCCTGCGGCGCTGGCCGCCGGAGAGCTTGCCCACGGTGCGCCCGAGCAGGTCGGAAAAGTCCAGAAGCTCAGCCAGCTCTGTCAGGCGCTTCTTGAACGCCTTCCCGCCGATGCCGTAAAGCGCCGCACGGCTTTGCAGATTATCGCGCACCGTCAGTGCCGCGTCCAGCACGGAGGACTGAAACACAACGCCGAGGCTCCGCTTGATGCGGCCCAACTCCTTGTCCAGATCGACGCCGTCGATTCTGACCGTGCCCGCGTCCTTTGCGAGCTGACCGCACATGATCGAGATCGTCGTGCTCTTGCCTGCGCCGTTGATGCCGAGGAAGGCGAACAGCTCGCCCTCCTTGACGCGGAAGCTCAGGTCCTGCACCGCCTTGACCTCGCCGAAATGCTTGCTCAAGTGGTCGATTTCTATAATATTGTTCATGGTTTTTCTCCTTCCCCAAGATTGGGTAAAACACCGTCTTTTATTGGGCGTGTGTTAAAATGATCTATCATCCCCGAACGAAGCATCATCAGCAGACCGCCGAAGACCTGTCCCAGCTTTTCGGCGATCTCGGCCTCGCTGAAATCGCACACCCGCATGGCGCACAGCGCGCCGAGTCCGAAGGTATGCACCCACATCTGTTCAAAGAGCGTTTTGGCTTCGGCTTCGTTGAGATGATAGTCCCTGCCGATCAGCCGAATGCTCGTCTGCGCCATAGAGCCCAGCTCCGAAATGTAGTCTTCCAGGCCGAGGCCCTGCGGATGCTCCTGCATAAAAAGCAGCTTGAACAGCTCCGGCTCGTGGATGCCGTAGGACACCATCTGCATCCCGATGTGCTTAAACGCCGGGCTGTAATGCTCATAATCGGAAAAATACTGCTCAAATTCCCGCAGCGCAAGCTCACGCGCAGCCCACCGGACTTCGTCCATGCTTTTGAACACCGTGAAGATCGGTCGTGCGGACGTGCCGAGCCGGGCGGCAAGGTTTCTCGCCGTCAGCGCCTCGACGCCCTGCTCCTTGACCAGTGCAAGCGCCGCGGCGGCGATCTCGTCGGCGGTAAACCGCGGTTTCGGCGGCATAAGCGCCCCTCCTTTCAAAAGCAACGTTTTGCAACTTTGTTTTAGTATACTCATGGGAGCGGAGTTTGTCAAGGATAAATTTGGGAAAACACAGGAATACTTTGTGTATTTCAAGTTTTCAAACTGTACTGTTGCAGCAAAGGATCCGCCGCAGAAAGCAAAAAACGAAGCCGTGCGGAATAACACGGCTTCGTTTTGCAACTGAAAGAGATAATTACTTGACCTCTGCGGTAGCGCCGGCTTCCTTGAGATCGTTGGCGAGCTTCTCCGCGTCTTCCTTGGAGATGCCTTCCTTGAGGGTCTTCGGGCAGTTGTCGGCGATTTCCTTCGCTTCCTTCAGGCCGAGGCCGGTGGCAGCGCGGATAACCTTGATGACGTTCAGCTTGGAAGCGCCGCAATCCTTCAGGATAACGTCGAACTCGGTCTTCTCTTCGACTTCGGCAGCGGCAGCGGCAGGAGCAGCGACAGCGGCGGCAGCGGCGGAGACACCGAAGGTATCTTCCAGAGCATGGACAAGCTCAGCCAGTTCCAGAACGGAAAGGCCCTTAACTTCTTCAATCAGAGCAGCGATTTTTTCAGACATTGTAAAATCCTCCTAATGTATTGTATAATGGTAAATTAGGCTTCCGCAGCTTCTGCGGGAGCGGGGCCTTCCTTCTGCTGGCGGATCTGGTCAAGCACAAACGCCAGAGAGGAGATGGGTGCGAGGAACGTGCCGAGCACCTGGGCGATGAGAGCGTCCTTGCTGGGAAGCTCACCGAAGCCCTGAAGCTGTTCGACGGACAGGACGGTGCCTTCAACGAAGCCGCCCTTGATCTTGAGAATGTTCTTGTTCTTCTTGGCAAATTCGCAGACGATGCGAGCCGGAGCGATGGGGTCGCCGGTGGTGGTGGCGAGAGAAGTCGTGCCGTTGAGAAGCTCGTCAAACTGGTTGTAGCCGGCCTTGTTGGCGGCGAAACGAGTGAGCGTGTTCTTGACGACGGTATATTCTACGCCTGCCTCACGGAACTTATTGCGCAGCTCGGTATCCTGTGCGACAGTGATGCCCTTGTAGTCAACAAACACAGCGGCGGTAGAGCCCTGCAGCTTGTCGGCGAGTGCATCAACGATTGCCTTCTTGCTTTCGAGTACCTTGGAATTGGGCAATGTGTGTCACCTCCGAAAAAAATAACCTCATGCCAAAAGACATGAGGACACAAAAATCGTATCATTTCGTGCAACCTCGGCAGGATTTGTCCCGTTATGGCTCAAAAGCCTCCTGCTGTCTTTGGCAACGCGACTATATTAGCAGAAACGAAGCAAATTGTCAAGTGTTTTTTTGAATTTTTCCCGTGATTTCTTCGCGATTTCCCGTTTTTCGTTCGCCAAACCGCACATATTGACAAGCGAAAAAAGCTCCCGTATAATATTCCTGGCAGTATATTTACATTCCGCACAGAACAATAAACAAACGGAGGGAAAACAGTGGCAAGGACATTTTTTGAGATCCGATACACGGACTTTTCAACGGCGGTAAGCACCGCCCGCAATATTCTGATGCGTCACGGCTATGTGGAGGAGACCAAAAACGGCGAGACGATATGGCGCAAAGGCGTCGGCTTTTGGACGGCGAAAAAGTTTATCAAGCTCGAATTTTTCAACAATGGGATCCTGCGGCTTTCCGGCTGGGTGCAGCCCGTCTTTTTGGATGAGATGGATCTGCAGGGCTTCGCCGCTTCCGTTCCCAAGCGCTCCGCGCTCAAGGTATTGCAGGAGATTCAGGCCTGTGTGCGTTGATGCGTATACGGCAAAACACCGAACGGCTTTGCGCCGTTCGGTGTTTTTTCAGATCAATTACAGCTTCGCAGTGTTGACCTTGACGCCGGGGCCCATGGTGGAGGCGACGACGCAGGAACGGATATACTGGCCCTTGGCTGCGGCAGGCTTCGCCTTGATGACGGCGCCGAGCAGGGTGTTCATATTCTCTGCGAGCTTTTCCGGGCCGAAGGAAACCTTGCCGATCGGGCAGTGGATGATGTTGGTCTTGTCGAGACGGTACTCGATCTTACCGGCTTTGATTTCCTTGACGGCGGCGGCGACGTTCGGGGTGACGGTGCCGGCCTTGGGGGAGGGCATGAGGCCCTTCGGGCCGAGAACCTTACCGAGACGGCCGACGATGCCCATCATGTCGGGCGATGCGACGACGACGTCGAAGTCGAACCAGTTTTCCTTCGTGATCTTCTCAACGAGATCCATGCCGCCGACATAGTCAGCGCCGGCTTCCTTGGCCTCGTCGACCTTCGCGTCCTTGGCGAACACGAGGACCTTGCGGGTCTTGCCGGTGCCGTTCGGCAGAACGATGGCGCCGCGGACCTGCTGGTCAGCATGACGGGAGTCAACGCCGAGCTTGATGTGGATTTCGACGGTCTCGTCGAACTTTGCCGGAGCGGTCTTGACGACGAGCGCCAGAGCGTCGGCTACTTCATACTGCACGGAGCGGTCGATCTGCTTCGCGCTGTCCTTATATTTCTTACCTCTAAACAATGTTATATCCTCCTTAAAGTGGTGAATGCGGAATGAAAATCCTCCCACATATTGAGGCGTGAAGCCTCGGCAGCAAATTAGTCAACGACAGCGATGCCCATGGAGCGGCAGGTGCCAGCGACCTGGCTCATAGCGGCTTCGATGGTAGCGGCGGTGAGGTCGGGCATCTTCTTCTCGGCGATCTCGCGAACCTGCGCCTTGGTGATGGTGGCGACCTTGTTCTTGTTGGGAACGCCGGAGCCCTTGTCCTGGCCGACAGCCTTCAGAATGAGGGTCGGGGTCGGAGGGGTCTTGGTGATGAAGGAGAAGCTGCGGTCGGAATAGACCGTGATGACGACAGGGATCTTGAAGCCTGCCTGATCCTTCGTGCGCTCGTTGAATTCCTTAATGAACTGCGCAATGTTGACGCCGTGCTGGCCGAGAGCGGGGCCGACAGGGGGCGAAGCAGTCGCCTTCGCGGCGGGAATCTGAAGTTTGATATAACCGGTAACCTTTTGTGCCATGATAAGCACCTCCAATTAGAAATGTGGTGATACGCTTGCGCGTAATTTGGCGGGGGAAATTTTGAAAACCCCTCCCACGTTTGTGACCGAACTTATTCGGAGACAACCTCGACCTGATCGAGCTCCAGCTCGACAGGCGTTTCGCGGCCGAACATGGAAACGGTCACGCGAACCTTGTTTTTCTCGATGTCGAGCATCTCGACTTCGCCGTTGAAGCCGGTGAGCGGGCCGTCCACGATACTGACGGTATCGCCGACGCCGTAGCCGACAACGATCTCGCGCTTTTCCACGCCGAGCTGATAGACCTCGTCCTCCGTCAGAGGAGTCGGCTTGGTGCTGCCCGAGGTGACAAAGCCTGTGACGCCGCGGACATTCCGAATGATATACCACGCATCGTCCGTCATGACCATTTTCACCAGCACATAGCCGGGGAAGACCTTGCGGTCATAGGTTTTCGGGCCGTTGTCGGTGATCTCGGTGACGGTCTCCATCGGGATGGATACCTGATGGATGATGTCCTGCAGTTGTCTGGTTTCGACCGTCTTTTCGATGGTCGCTTTTACGGTGTTTTCATAACCGGAATAGGTATGCACAACATACCATTTTGCTGTCTCTGCCATACCGATTTAGAAGAGGTTCTTGAGCAGACCGATACCCCAGCCGGCGACATAGTCGAACAGACAGACGATGACGCCGACGACGAGGACAGCGGCGAGGACGATCAGCGTGTTGTTGACGAGCTGCTTGCCGGAGGGCCAGACGACCTTCTTCAGCTCGCTCCTCATTTCACGGAACCATCTTGCGATTCTGCTGCCGGTACGGACGAAGAAATTCGGCTTCTTGTTAGCTTCTGCCATTTTGTTTCATCCTTTCGCTTACTTCGTTTCGGTATGAACGGTATGCTTTCTGCAGAACCTGCAATACTTCTTCATTTCCAGTCTGTCGGGGTCGTTCTTCTTGTTCTTCATCGTGTTGTAGTTTCTCTGCTTGCACTCGTTGCATCTGAGCGTGATCTTGACTCGCATTGTTCGGCACCTCCTTAAAATTTTGCCTCCCTGTATCCCCGCGGCTATGAAAGATTTAGCAAAGCGCCGAAACTACATGGCGCTTTCCGCAGGTGAAAATGGGCGCACAAAAAAAGCACCCAATTTCGCAGGTAGAGCTATCTTATCACAAGAAGTCAAGCAGGTCAAGCATTTTTCTTGCTTTTTTTCAAGAAATTTGGCAATTCCCACCGTTTCGTAACGTCGCCCCCCGAAAAGGACGAACGCGGAGGCGCCCGCCTCCGCGTTGCGTTTTATTTGCATTTCTTATTGCAGGTGGCGCAGCAGCCGGTGCAGCCGCCGTGCTTTTTTCTGCGCAGCATCCAGACCAGCGAGCCTGCCAGCCACAGCGCAAGAAGGCCGAGCAGGGCGATCTCCAGCCAGCCCATCTCAGACCACTGCGCTTGCCAGCAGGTAGACCAGCGCCGCAATGAGCCACGCGACAACGGTCTGCGCCACGGCGACCAGCGCGCCGCGCCATTTGCCGCCCAGCTCACGCCCGATGGCGGCGATGGCCGCGACGCAGGGCGTATAGAGCAGCGTAAAGGTCAGGAAGCTGACCGCCGAGGCGGTCGTGAACAGTCCGGCCAGACCCGCGCTCAGGTTTTCCATGCCCGTGCCCGTCAGAATACCGAGGGTGCTGACGACCGCCTCCTTGGCGGTAAAGCCCGTGACGAGCGCCGTCGTGATGCGCCAATCCCCAAAGCCGAGCGGCGCAAAAATCGGCGCAAGGAGCTTGCCGACCGAGGCCAGCAGGCTGTCGGCGCTGTCCGAGACGAAATTGAGGTGGGTGTCAAACGACTGCAGGAACCAGATGGCCAGCGTCGCCACGAAGATGATCGTGAACGCCCGCTGCAAAAAGTCCTTCGCCTTGTCCCACAGAAGCAGCATCACGCTCTTGAATGACGGCATCCGGTAATTCGGCAGCTCCATGACGAAGGGCACGGGCTTGCCGCGGAAGGCGGTCTTTTTCAGCAGCAGCGCGATCAGCACGCCGATCGCCATGCCGCCGAAATAGAGCAGGCCCATGACTAAGGCGGCGGAATTCGGGAAAAATGCCGCCGAAAATACCGCGTAGATGGGGATCTTGGCCGAGCAGCTCATAAACGGCGTGAGCAGGATCGTCATCCTGCGGTCGCGCGAGGACGGCAGGGTGCGCGTTGCCATGACCGCCGGGACGGTGCAACCGAAGCCGATGAGCATCGGCACGAAGCTGCGGCCGGACAGGCCGATCTTGCGCAGCAGCTTATCCATCACGAAGGCCACACGCGCCATATAGCCGGTGTCCTCCAATATGGAGAGGAAGAAGAACATCACGACGATGATCGGCAAAAAGCTCACGACCGAGCCGACGCCGGCAAACACGCCGTCGATGATGAGGCTATGTACCACGGGGTTCAGACCATAGGCACTCAGCGCCGTATCCACCACCGCGCCCAGCTTGTCGATGCCCAGCGCCAGAAGATCCTGCAAAAACGCGCCGACGACATCGAAGGTCAGCCAGAACACCACCAGCATGATGCCGATGAAGATCGGTATCGCGGCGTATTTGTTCGTCAGCACCCGGTCGATGCGCACGGAGCGAATGTGTTCCCTGCTCTCGCGGCATTTGACGACCGTTTTCGCGCACAGGCGCTCGATATAATCATAGCGCATCGAGGCGATGGCCGCGTTGCGGTCGAGACCGCCCTCGTCCTCCATCTCGACGATGCTGTGCTCGAGCAGCTCCAGCTCGTTTTGATTGATCGAAAGACGGTCAATGATGTCCTTATCGCCCTCGATCATCTTCGTCGCGGCAAAGCGGCGCGCCATGCCCGCGTTGCGAGCGTGATCCTCGATCTGGTGGGAGACGGCGTGGATGCAGCGGTGGACGGGGCCGTCGTCGCAGAAGTCCACGCGCTTCGGCACGCGCTTTTCCTTCGCCGTGCGCACGGCGCATTCGATCAGCTCATCAATGCCCTCGTTTTTGGCCGCAGCGATCGGCACGACGGGGATGCCCAGCTCGTCGGACATCTTCACAACGTCGATCGTCCCGCCGTTGCCGCGCACCTCGTCCATCATATTCAGCGCCAGCACCATCGGGATGCCCAGTTCCAAAAGCTGCAGCGTCAGGTAGAGGTTGCGCTCGATATTCGTCGCGTCGACGATATTGATGATGCCGTCGGGATGCTCGTTAAGAATGAAGTCCCGCGTGACGACCTCCTCGCCCGTATACGGCCGCATCGAGTAGATGCCGGGCAGATCGGTCACATAGCAGCCCTTCGCGCTGCGCATCTGGCCGCTCTTGCTGTCCACCGTCACGCCGGGGAAGTTGCCGACGTGCTGGTTCGCGCCCGTGAGCTGGTTGAACAGTGTGGTCTTGCCGCAGTTTTGGTTGCCGACCAGAGCGAACATCATTTCCCGCTCACCTCCGGCATGATCTCGATCTGCGCCGCGTCGTCCAGGCGGAGCGTCAGCTCATAGCCGCGCAGACGGATCTCCATCGGGTCGCCCATCGGCGCGATCTTGACCACGGTGACCTTTGTATTGGGGATCAGCCCCATATCCAGCAGGCGGCAGCGCAGATTGCCCTCCCCGCCGACGGCGGTGATCAGGCCGCTTCTGCCGACCGCAAGCTCCTTTAATGTCATCCTTCTCCCTCCAAGGTTAGTCTTGTATAACTTATTCGCGAACACATAATAGCACGCGTGAAATCCGCTGTCAAGTCCCCGCAAGAAAAAACTTGTAATTCTCCTTCCTCTCATGTATAATGCAAATAACGACTATGAACGAGGGGTGAACCGATGAGAGTTCTTGCCATTGACTACGGCGACGCCCGCACGGGTATCGCCGTCTCCGACGCGCTCGGCATGATCGTCGGACAGACGACCGTGATCCACAGCCGCAACGCGCAAAAAACCGCGCAGGAGATCGCGCGGCTCGTCAATGAATGTGGCGCGGAGCGCCTTGTGATGGGCTTCCCGCGCAATATGGACGGCAGCGAAGGGCCGCGTGCCGCGCTCTACCGCGACTTTGCCGCTCTCGTGGAGGCGCAGTGCCAAATGCCCGTCGTCCTCTGGGACGAGCGGCGCACGACCGTCGAGGCGCACAACATCCTCTCCGACTGCAACTACCACGGCAAAAAGCGCAAAAACACCGTCGACGCCGTCGCCGCGTCGCTCATTTTGGAGGGCTATTTAGCCTTTTTGTCGCGCGCGTGAGCGCCGAACAGCTCCGTTATGCCGACGAAAATTAAAAAGCCGCCGAAGAGCTTGCGCAGCAGCGACGCGTCGACAGACGTGGCAAGGAGCGCCGCGCCCGCTGCGCTCAGGCAGCCGGTGATTGCCGCCGGGAGGACGACGCGCCAGCAGATGAGGCGGTTTTTGATATGAAAGATCAGGGCGCACGCCGCCGTCGGGAGAAAATAGAGCAGGTTGATGCCCTGCGCCATGCGCTGCTCCATGTCCATCACCGCAGTCATCCAGACCATCAGGAGTGTCCCGCCGCCGATGCCGAGGCCGGAGAGCACCCCGCAGACCAGCCCCGCGACGCCGGCAAGCAGCGCGCTCATCGCAGCAGCAGGCGCGCTCCGCCCCAGAGAATGAACACGCCCAGAATCCGGTGCAGCCACTTGGTCGGCAGGCGCTTGAGAAGCAGTCCCGCGATCACGCCGCCGAGTGCGCCGCCGATCAGATACGGCACGGACTCCGTCGCAAAGCCTCCGCCGCGCAGAGCGTAGACCCCCGCCGAGACGAGCGACAGCGGCAGAATGATGCACACGCAGGAGGCGAAGTACTCGTGTCCGTCCAGCTCCGTCAGGCGCGACAGCAGCGGCAACAGCACCATGCCCCCGCCCGCACCGAACAGGCCGTTAGCCACACCCGCCGCCGCGCCGCTCAGTGCAGCGCCGTACCGTTTTTTCCAATTCTGCATTCGATCCCCTCCGAAATTCGACCGTTCCTATTGTCTCCGCTCATGGCGGTTTTATGCTCATATCCGCCGCCGCGAACGAATATACTCTCCCATAAGAAGTTGAACGAGGTGGGAGAATGGAACAATTCGCAAATCACATCGCGCTGACGGGCTGCATGGCCTCCGCGCCCGAATACTCACACAGCAATCACGGTCGGCGGTTTTTCTCGTTTTTTCTGGAGGTGGCACGGCTCTCCGGCGTGATCGACCGGCTTCCGATTTTAGCCCCGGAGGAGCTTTTGGCCGCCACACCCGCCGACGAGGGCGACGGGCTCAGCATCGAGGGTCAGATCCGCTCCTTTAACAACCGCTCCAATGTGGGCAGGCGGCTCATCATCTCCGTTCTGGCGGAGAAGCTGGCCGTCAGCTCCGCGCCGCACGACAACCGCGTTACCTTGCAGGGCATCATCTGCAAAGACCCCGTTTACCGCCGCACGCCGCTCGGCCGCGAGATCTGCGATGTGATGCTCGCCGTCAACCGTCCCTACCGCCGCGCGGACTATCTGCCCTGCATTTTGTGGGGACGCTGCGCGCAGGAGGTCTCGGCCTATCCCGTCGGCACGCCGCTGCTGCTCACGGGCCGGCTGCAAAGCCGGGAGTACATCAAGCTCATCGACGGCGCCGCCGAGCAGCGCACCGCCTATGAGATCTCCGCCATCACCGCCGAGCTGGCGGAGCTTGCATAAAATAACAGCCGCACCGGGAAAACACCCGGTGCGGCTGTATTCGTGTTAAGGCATTACAGCGGCTCGTCCATCAGGCGGTCGAATTCCGCCGCGACACGGTCGAAGTCCTCCTCGGGAATGTCGACCAACTCAAAGTCCTCGTCCGTCGGGACATATTCATAAAGGTATACGTCATTGGATTCGTCGAACGTCTCAAGCGCGATATACTGCTTGTCGTCCAGATCGAAAATGCCCATAATGCCGCATTCAAAGCTCTCGCCGTCGTCAAACTCCAGCGTGAGGATCTCGTCCTCGGAATACTCGGCGCGTTTATCTTCCATGGGTAAAAACCTCCTTCATTTGGTACTTTCAGTATAGCCTGTTTTGCAGGAAAGCGCAAGTCTATTCTTCCAAAAACTGCCGATAGGCTGTCGGCAGGCCGATCTTTTCCCTGATCTCCTGCGCCGTGAACCACGAAAAGGCGTTCTCCTGCGCGCAGGACAGGTAGCAGCCCGTGAGCTTCCACTCGACGTGGGTGAAGATGTGCGTGCGCTTGACCACCTTTTCGATCCCGCGCGGATGCACGCCCCATTGCTCCGCCTGCGAAAGCGCCTCCTGCGCGGTGAGCGTTCCGGCGACGTCGGGAAGCTGCCACAGCCCCGCGAGCAGTCCCCGCTCCGGGCGCTTGCAGACGGCGAGCTTTTCGCCGCAGCGCAGGAGAAAGACCGTGCGTTCCTCCGTCCTGCGCGGTTTTTTTGCCGCCTTGACGGGCAGTTCACGCTGAATGCCGCGCCTGTTCGCCGCGCAAAGGTCGGACAGCGGACAGCGTTCGCACAGCGGCGCGCCGTTTGGCAGGCAGACCGTCGCGCCCAGCTCCATCAGCGCCTGCGTGAATTCGCCGCAATGCCCAGCAGGATAGACCGCCGCAAGCGTCCGCGCCGTCTCGCGCTTGACCTTTTCGTCCGTGACCGGCGCAGACGACGCCGTATAACGCGCCATGACGCGCAGGACGTTGCCGTCGACGGCGGGCGTGGACAGATCGAAGCAGATCGAGCAGATCGCGCCCGCCGTATAGGGGCCGATGCCCGCAAGCGCCCGCACCTCGTCATAGGTCTGCGGGAAGCGCCCGCCGTAGTCGCGCATGATGGTCTGCGCGGCCTTTTGGAGGTTTCGCACGCGGCTGTAATAGCCCAGCCCCTCCCAGAGCTTTAAAAGCGTCTGCTCGGAGGCGTCCGCAAGCGCCGCGATTGTCGGCAGCTCTTGCAGGAATCGGGCGTAGTAGCCCTTCACGGCCTCCACGCGGGTCTGCTGGAGCATGATCTCCGAGAGCCAAACGCGGTAGGGATCTCTGTTTTCCCGCCACGGCAGGTCGCGGCGATGGGCGGCATACCACGGAAGCAGGCGTTCCGGCAGGCGTTCGGGCATTTTCGTTCTCCTTTCAAAAATCAGGAACGGCTGTTACCGTTCCTGATTCGGCTTCTTTCTTCTGCGGCGGTGCGACGGACGGCGTCTGGCCGCCAGCTCGTCAAACTTCTGCGCGGCGTCCGACGCGCCCTCGTAGACCATGCGGCTGACGCGCATGGTGCCGTCGGTGTCCTTTTGCAGGCGGATGCGGATGAGGTATCTGCCGTGCGTCTCGCAGGACGCCATCGTCATATAGCGCCGTCCCTCCTGCGCGATCCACGCGCCGTTCGGCATCTCCGCGCCGCACTGGGGGCAGTGGCTTCGCAGGTCGGTCATCGCGCTGATGGCCTTTGCCTTGTCCTCGTAGCCGCGGAAGACCATCCGGCTGACGCAGCCCTCGGGCGGCGCGCCGTGGAAGCCGTCGGTGTGGCTGCGCAGCGCCTGGTCATATTCCGCGATGCCGCGCTTGAGGTCGAGGCGGCTGCAGATGAGTGCGGTGTGGTAGGCGTCGCCCAGCGCGTCGTGCGCGGGACGGCTCGGCTCGATGCCAAGCATCTCCATCGCGGTCGAGAGCGCCTTTTGCGCGCTGCCGGAGCCGGTCTGCGCGTTGAAGATCATCTGCGCGTTATACCACTGGGTGATCCAGTCCGGCTCGTCGTCGTGCAGGAGGATGTTGTCCTCCAAAATACGGATGTCGTCAAAGCCCCAAGTCAGGAAGATGCACTCCCCGCCGATCCACGAACGGAAACGCGCCAGCGCCTCCGGGAAGGGCAGGCCCTCGTCACGCAGGGTCGCGTCGCGCAGGCCGGTCAGCTTGGACACGCGGCTGTTGAGCTTTTTATAATATTTCGGGCGCACGAGCACCTGAAATTCGTCCGCGACCGTGCCGTTTTCCAGCAGGCGCACGGCACCGATCTGGATGATCTCGCCGTGGATCTCCACGGGAAGCACCTTTTTCGCGGCATAGGAGCCGGGCCACGGCTGGTTCCATTCCATATCCAATACAATATACTGCAAAGCGCGCTCTCCACCTTTCTTATCTTGTCGTATCATACCACAGTTTTCCCCGCGCCGCAACTGCTATTGCAAATGGTTTTGACTTTTTGAAGGATTTGGTATATAGTATAAGGTAGAGAAAAATGGAGGTGCGCAAATGATTACCGTGAAAAATGAGGGAACGTTCCTTCTAAACGGAACGCTCGTCCCCGCAGCCGAGGCCGCCGCGTCCCGCGAGGACGGCAAGAAAAAGACCATCGCCTATCGCATTTTCGCCGCGCACAACACGTCGGGCGATATGCAGAACCTGAAGCTCAAATTTGACGCGATGGCCTCGCATGATATTACCTACGTCGGCATTATCCAGACCGCCCGTGCGTCGGGGCTGAAGGAGTTTCCCCTGCCCTATGTGCTGACGAACTGCCACAATTCCCTGTGCGCCGTGGGCGGCACGATCAACGAGGACGACCACGTCTTCGGTCTGTCCGCCGCGAAGCGCTACGGCGGCGAATTCGTCCCCGCGCATCAGGCCGTCATCCACAGCTATATGCGCGAGATGTACGCGGGCGGCGGGCGGATGCTCCTCGGCTCGGACTCGCACACGCGCTACGGCGCTTACGGCACCCTCGCCGTCGGCGAGGGCGGCCCGGAGCTGGTCAAGCAGCTTCTGTGCAAGACCTATGACATTGCTTATCCGCGTGTTGTCGGCGTACATCTGACGGGCAAGCCGAGCGCAGGCGTCGGCCCACAGGACGTGGCGCTGGCGCTGATCGGCGCGACCTTCAAGCAGGGCACCGTCAAAAACAGTGTCATGGAATTCTTCGGCGACGGCATCGCAAATCTCTCGATGGACTACCGCAACGGCATTGACGTCATGACAACGGAGACGAGCTGCCTGTCCTCCGTCTGGCAGACGGACGAGACGGTGCGCCGCTCTCTCGCCGCGCACGGCCGGGCCGACGCTTACGCAGAGCTTGCGCCGCTGGACGGCGCGTATTACGACGCCGTCATCGAGGTCGATCTCGGCCGCGTCGAGCCGATGATCGCCCTGCCCTTCCACCCGTCGAACGCTTACACCATCCGCGAATTCAACGAAAATCTCGACGATTCTCTGCACATGGTCGCCCCGGACGGCGCACTGCGCAAGAATGTGCGCGGCGGCAAATTCTACGCCGATCAGGGCGTGATCGCGGGCTGTTCGGGCGGTATGTACCAGAATCTGGTCAAGGCGGCTGAGATCCTGCGCGGAAAAACCATCGGCGACGGGCATTTCGGCCTGTCCTGCTATCCGGCAAGCCAGCCCGTCATGCTGGAGCTGATGCGCACGGGCGTGCTGGAGACGCTGATGCTCGCGGGCACCTCCGTCCGCACCGCGTTCTGCGGCCCGTGCTTCGGCGCGGGAGACGTGCCCGCCAACGGCGGCTTCTCCATCCGTCACACCACGCGCAATTTCCCCAACCGCGAGGGTTCGAAGCCCACGGAGGGGCAGAGCGCCTTCGTCGCACTGATGGACGCACGCTCCATCGCCGCCTCCGCGCTGATGGGCGGCGCGATCACGCCCGCAACGGAGCTGGAAGACCTGACGGACGACCCGGCCTTTGTCGATTATCACTTCGACCCGAAGCCCTACGAGCGCGTCTATCACGGCGTGGGCAGGCCCGACGCTGCGCAGCCGCTCGTCTTCGGCCCGAACATCGCCGACTGGCCGGCGCAGATCGCCCTGCCGGAAAATCTGCTCATCACAGTCGCCTCCGCGATCTATGATCCCGTGACGACGACGGACGAGCTGATCCCCTCCGGCGAGACGTCCTCCTACCGTAGCAATCCCCTTCGCCTGAGCGAATTTGCCCTGAGCCGCAAGGACCCGGCCTATGTCGGGCGGGCCAAGGCGGTCGCGGCGGAGGAGAAAAAGCGCAGGCTTTCGCCCGAAAGCGCAGACATGATGGGCTACGACCCCGCGACGACCGGTCTCGGCAGCGCGGTCATGTCCATCCGGCCCGGCGACGGCTCCGCCCGCGAGCAGGCGGCCTCCTGCCAGCGCGTCCTCGGCGGCGTCGCCAACCTCTGTCAGGAGTACGCCACCAAGCGCTACCGCAGCAACGTTATCAACTGGGGTATGCTCCCCTTCACCGTGGAAAATATCGCAAGCTACGGCATCCAGCCGGGTGACCGTATCTATGTGCCGGGCATCCGTGCGGCGCTGGAATCGGACGCCGCGGACATCCCCGCCGTCCTGATCCAGGGCGGCAAGCGCACTGAATTGACCCTGAAGCTCGAAAATCTCTCCCGCGAGGAGCGCGACATCATCCTCGCAGGCTGCATCATCAACTATTACGCAAAATGATCCTCCCGGCGGCGCGGCTTCGGCTGCGCCGCCGGTTTTTTGTTCCGAAAAAAATTGAAACGTTTCCATTTTATATATTATTTACTCTTTAACAGTATACAGTTAGCTCTTATGTCATTTGAAGGTTAGTCATATTACACAAGCGGCGCTATTGAAATTGTATATTTCTCCCAATTGCGCATCCGTTCCTCCCGTTTTATAATATTTTCGCGGACGTATTCTGCATGGCGCTGCCGTGCGGATACGTCCCTACGCATCCAAAAATATATTGAAGGAGAAAAAGGATGGAAAGAAAGCAACGGTTTTCCTGCCGCGGCATCTCCCGGCGCGTGCTGAGCCTTGCATTGGCGTTTGTCATGCTGCTCAGCCTCGCCTCCGGACTGCCCGGCACTCTGACGGCCAAGGCCGCAGAACCAGCAACGATCAGAGTAACAGACCTTGTGCAGGTCAAGATCGGCGATGCGCTGACCACGATGGAGCTGTACCAGGGTGGTATCTATGAGGCAGCCGTCTCCGTCAAGGCCGGCACCTCGACCGCGAGCGTGCTCGTCAACGGCGCCGAGACGGCGCTGACGACCGAGATCACCGCCGAGGCAGACGGTCAGGTACGTCTCAGAGTTCGCGACGGCTATTTCTTCGTCGTCAACGTCGAGCCTGCCGCGCTGGTCGGCAACTTTTCGGACAAGAATATCCATTTTGCGGGTGAAAACGATACCGTTTTCGACCTGTGGTGGACACCGGAAGACCCCAACGGTGAGCTGAACTATCTAGGCGGCGGTCTGTACGGCCGCACCTTCCGCCTGAGCGAGGCCACCACGGAGGATCAAGAGCTGGAATTCAAGGTCGCGTTCAACGATAAATGGGACAAGGCGCTCGGCGACAACGGCGGCAACGTCAAAGTCACGCTTCCCGCCGGCTCCACCAGCTTCACGGTCCTGGCTGACGAGGCGCACTGGGTGCTCTATGACAGCGTCCGCAGCGGCAGCTTCATGGTCGCGCAGAACGGCGGTGTCCAGCTTCCGAAGCCCGCCCTGACGACGACCATCAGCTTCATCGGTGACGCCCGCTGCAGCGGCGAGGACTGGGACGCAAGCGCAAGGGGCTATGAATTCACGCAGATCTCTGACACCCTGTTCCGCTATCAGAAGACCTTCGAGGCCGGCACCTATAAGTATAAGTGCGTGTTCGATTACACCAACTGGTATGAGGCAGAGGGCGACCGCACCATCGCCCTGACCGAGAAGACCCACGTCGTGTTCCTCTACGACACGGCCACGGGCAAGCTCTACGACACCGTGAACAACACCGCCTTTGTCGGCGAAGCGCTCGGGATGCAGGCGCCTCCCGCGGAGATGAAGGTCGTCGACAACCTCAACGGCACGACCACCTTCGTCGCGACCGCCGAGGACGGCAAGAGCGTCAAGCTCAACTACTTCCACCGCGCAGAGCCGGCCAAGGTCACGACCCTTGATCTCGGCAAGGCAAAGGAAGGCGCCGCCAGGAGCGAAGATCTCTTCCTCGGCGACGAGGCGCTGGACGTTCTGTACTGGTACGACATCGACGGCGTGCGCACGCTGGACAGCTCCAAGCCCACCGCCACCGTAGACGGCACGGAGTATTCCAACTATACCCGAGATGCCTTCAACGGCCGCCTGATCACCGTTCCCGGCACCTGGCCCGGCCCGAGCTGGGATCCGGCATCGAACGCGATGACCTATGCGGGCAACGGCCGCTACACCTACGTCTTCAAGGACGTTCCCGCAGGCAACTATCAGTATAAGATCGCAACGGGCGCCTGGGGCGAGAACTACGGCGTCGGCGGCGTGAAGGATGGCTCCAACATTCTCGTCTCCGTCCCCTTCGCGCAGGACGTCACGATCTACTACAGCGACTTCTCCCATTACGCGGCCTGCTCCGTGGACTATCTGCTCGTCGACGCCACCCTGAGCGGCACGGGCATCCCCGAGGGCACCAAGCTGACGGACGATAACCTCATCGGCATCTACACCGTCACCGTCCCGATGGCCGCCGGCACCTACACGGATGTCAAGATCACCTGCGAGGGCAGAGAATACACCTTTGACACTATCGAGCTGACCGACGCGAAGGAGGTCACCTTCTTCTTCGATCCCGTCACGGGCATCTACTACTGCAACGCCTCCGACGTCGCGCTGGAGACGGAGCACATCTACTTCAACTCCAAGGACGCGGCCTATAAGAGCGTGTTCGGCGCTGTCGCCACCGGCGAAGAGGTCACCTTTGCCATCAACACCGGCGCGGACGCCACCGCGGTCACGCTGGTCGTCAAGGGCATCAACGCCCGCAGCCTCCCGATGCAGAAGCAGGGCGAGGCGGTCGACGGCGTGCAGAAGTGGGCCGTCACCACGAGCTTTGACAAGCTGGGCGAAAGCTCCTACTACTTTGCCATCTCCAACGGCAGCTCGGTCAAGATCTATGCCGATGACGACGGCTTCTACGGCGAAGGCACCGTGACCGACCTGACCAACATCAAGGCCTACGACATCGTGGTCTATCAGTCCGGCTTCGAGACGCCCGACTGGATGAAGAACGCGGTCGTCTATCAGATCTTCCCCGACCGCTTCTTTGACGGCGCAGAGTGCAACAACTTCGCGCAGCTCACCGCCCGCGGCGAGGTCGACTATGAATACGTTACCGACTGGTATACCCTGCCCGAAAATCCCGAACAGGAGGCCCTCCTGAGTGAGGAAGCCTATAAGGCGACCGGCGCCTTCTACGGCGACGGTGAGTGGGCCAACGAGATCTACGGCGGCGACTTCAAGGGCATCGTTGAGCGCATCGACTACCTCAAGGCTCTCGGCGTCAACGTCATCTATCTCAACCCCGTCTTCTCCTCCATCTCCAACCACCGCTACGACGCGTGCGACTACACGAAGATCGACCCGATTCTCGGCACGATGGGCAGCTTTGAGGAGCTGGTCAAGGTCGCGGAGGAAAACGGGATGCACATCATCCTCGACGGCGTGTTCAACCACGTCTCCGACGATTCGATCTACTTCGACCGCTACTACAAGTTCCTCGGCACCTCCGAAAAGATCGGCGCATATCCCTACTGGGCCTATGTCTATGACTACATGGCCGAAAACGAGGTCGACCAGAAGGCTGCGGAAGCCGCAGCGAAGGAATACTTCGGCGCGGAATACGGCATCACCGACTACGCCTACACCGAATGGTTCGCCGTGAACAACAGCCCGCTGATCGACAACGACACCATGGAAGTGGTCGTTGACAACATCGGCCTGCGTGCCGGCAAGACCGTTTACGGCTACGAGGGCTGGTGGGGCTACGACAGCATGCCCGTCATTCTCTCGACCAATGGCTCGGAATATCAGACCGGCAACTGGGCGCAGGAGATCATCTATAACGAGGACGGCACCAGCGTCACCCAGTTCTGGCTGAGCAAGGGCTCGGACGGCTGGCGTCTCGACGTTGCCAACGAGGTCTCCGACGAGACCTGGCAGGAGTTCCGCAAGTCCGTCAAGGCGCTTGACAGCGACGCGGTCATCGTCGGCGAGATCTGGACCGACGCGACCGAGTATCTGCTCGGCGATATGTACGACTCCGTCATGAACTATATGTTCCGCAACGCCGTGACCACCTTCGCCATGGGCGGAACGGCCGAGGAATCGACCAAGGTGCTCGAGCGCCTGCGCGAGCGCTATCCCGAAGATGCGTTCTACGCGATGATGAACCTCGT
This sequence comes from uncultured Oscillospiraceae bacterium, assembly GCA_964629755.1. GTDB lineage: Bacteria > Bacillota > Clostridia > Oscillospirales > Oscillospiraceae > JAZOXB01. The sequence continues at coordinate 27,788 of CAZVSJ010000001.1, forward strand.
CGGCTCGCACGACACCTCCCGCCTGCTGTCCTACCTGGACGGCATCGGCGACGACCGCAACGACAAGACCGTCGAGGGCGCGTTCCCGACCTATGAAAAGACCAGCGCGCTTGCAAAGCAGCGCCAGTATCTGGTCGCGTTCCTGCAGTTCACCTATGCCGGCGCTCCCACCATCTACTACGGCGACGAGATCGGCATGGTCGGCGCGGACGACCCGGACGATCGCCGCGCCTTCACCTGGGGCAAGGGCGACGAGGGCATCGTCACCTGGTACGCGACGATGGCCGCTGTCCGCGCGCAGTATTCCGCCCTGCGCACCGGCTCCGTCGAGCCGTTCGCGGTCGATGACAACACCATGGCCTTTGTCCGCCGCGACGAGAGCGACGCGCTCATCGTGCTGGCGAACAACGCCCAGGAAGCAACGCAGATCACCCTGAAGCCGGCTGACCTCGGCATCACCGCCGCCGCGCTGACGGACGTCCTCTCCGGCACGAAGTACACCGTTGCGGAAGACGGCACGCTCACCGTCACCGTTCCCGCCCTGCGCGGCGTGATCCTGACCGAGAATGCCAAGAGCTTCACCGTCGATCAGGAGAACCTCAAGCCCGCATACGATCCTGCCTACATCGTCGAAGCGCGCGAGGCCGAGCCGGAGCTGACCCATGACGAGGTCAAGGTCGAGGGCAAGCCCGCCACCTGCACCGAGGCCGGTCTGACCGACGGCAGCTACTGCGCCGACTGCGGCGCGATCGTCAAGGAACAGACGGTCATCGAGCCGCTCGGCCATGACTTCGGCGAGTGGACGACCGTGAAGGCGCCCACCTGCACCGAGAAGGGCAAGGAGCGCAGAGATTGCTCCCGCTGCGACGAATACGAAGAGAGAGAAATTGATGCTCTCGGCCACACGGAAGTCACTGACGAAGCGGTCGAGCCGACCTGTACGACGCCGGGCAAGACAGCAGGCAGCCATTGCGCCATCTGTGGCGAAGTGATCGTCGCGCAGCAGACTGTTGACGCGCTCGGCCATGACTTCGGCGAGTGGACGACCGTGAAGGCGCCCACCTGCACCGAGAGGGGCCAGCAGGAGCGCGAATGCAGCCGCTGCCACGAGAAGGAGAAGCGCGAGCTTCCCGCGATCGAGTGTCCGTCCGAGGGCTTCACCGACATGGGCAACAAGGACGCGTGGTATCACGACTACATTGATACGATGATCACAAATGGCTGGATGAACGGCATGGAGAACAACCGCTTCAACCCCGAAGCCGAGCTGACCCGTGCGCAGTTCGTGACCATCCTCTACCGCATCGCGGGTGAGCCGAGCGTTGCGGGCAAGACCGTCCACTACACGGACGTGGAAGCCAATACATGGTACACCGACGCCGTGATCTGGGCGACCGATCTCGGCATCGTCAACGGCATGTCCCTGACGACCTTCGAGCCGGACACGAACATCAGCCGCGAGCAGATCGCCGTCATCCTCTACCGTGCGGCGGGTGAGCCGAAGCAGGAGAAGGATCTGACCGCCGGGTATCCCGACGCGGACACGGTGTCCGCGTGGGCGAAGGACGCGATGAGCTGGGCGATCGCCGAAAAGATCATCGGCGGCTCCGACGGCAAGCTCCTGCCGCTGGACAACGCCTCCCGCGCCGAGGCCGCAGCCATCCTGCTGCGCATGGTCGCACTGACCGAGAAAAAGTAAGCATACGTTAACGCAAAGGCATCCGACCGGTTCGCCGGTCGGATGTCTTGCTTTATATCAGGCGGAACAGCAGCGAAAGCAATGCGCAGAGAACCACGCCAAACGCCGTCGGCAGGAGTGCCGAGAGCGCCGTCCATTTCGCGCTGTGCGTCTCCTTGTGGATGGTGAGCAGGGTCGTCGTACACGGCCAGTGGAAGAGGAAAAACACGATCGTACACAGGGAAAGCTGCCACGTCCAGCCGCTCTGCGTCAGGATCTGCGCCATCTGCGCGGAGCTGCCGTCGCCGAGGCTCGTGCCGGCCGTCAGCGTCATGATAAGCACCGGCAGCACCAGCTCGTTTGCCGGACTGCCCAGCAAAAAGGCCAGCAATATCGCGCCGTTCAGCCCGATCAGCTGTGCCGGACCGTCGAGCACGGCGGCAATCCCCTGCAAAAGCGGCGTTCCCGCCACGCGCACATTGGCCAGCAGCCAGATGACAAGCCCGGCGGGCGCGGCCACGGCCACGGCTCTTCCCAGCACGAAGAGCGTCCGGTCGCGGACGGAGCGCACAAGCACCTGCCAGACGCGGGGGCGGCGATAGGGCGGCAGCTCCATCACAAAGGCCGACGGTTCGCCCTTGAGCGCCGTCCTGCTCAGCAGCTTTGAGGCCGCAAGCGTCATCGCAACGGACAGCAGCACGCAGGCCGTCAGCGCCCCCGCACCGAGCAGGGACGAGCCGGAGGAAAAGCTCAGGCAGATGAGAAAGATCAGCGCGGGAAAGCGCCCGTTGCACGGCACGAAGGCGTTCGTCGCCACGGCGATCAGCCGCTCACGCGGCGAGTCGATGATGCGGCAGCCCGTCACGCCCGCCGCGTTGCAGCCGAGACCCATGCACAGCGTCAGCGACTGCTTGCCGCACGCGCCGGAGCGCCGGAAGCGCTCGTCGAGCAAAAACGCCGCGCGCGGCAGATAGCCGAAGTCCTCCAAAAGCGTAAACAGCGGGAAAAAGATCGCCATCGGCGGGAGCATGACGGAAACGACCCGCGCCGCTGTCGCATAGACCCCGTCAAGCAGCGCGCCGGAGAGCGCTTTGGGCAGTCCGATGCACTCAGCGCCCCTGCACAGTAGCTCTCCCAGCCGGTCAAAGCACCATTGCAGGCCCTGCGAGGGGTAGTTTGCGCCCTCGATCGTCAGCCAGAACACGGCCAAAAGGAGCAGCAGCAAAGCGGCATAGCCCCAGACCCGGTGCAAAAGCACCGCGTCGAGGCGCTCCGTCTTCGACGCCTGCGGCGGTTTTTTACCCGAAACGCACCGAAGCGCGATTTCCTGCGCCTGCCGGACATAGCGACGCGCCGCCTCGTCCGTCGCCTCCCACGGCGGCACGTCGCGCGGCGTTGGGAGAAAGCCGTCGCAGAGCTGCCGCACCTTTTCCATCAGCTCCCCGATCCCCTCGCCGCTGTCGGCGCTCGTCGCGGCCACGGGCACGCCGAGCAGGCGTTCCAGCGCACGGACGTCGACCGTCAATCCCTCGCGCCGCGCCTCGTCCATAAGGTTGACGCACACCACCGTGCGCGGCTGCAACGAGAGAATTTGCAGCGCGAGGATCAGGCTCCGCTCCAGACACGTCGCGTCGCATACGACGACCGTACAGTCCGCGCCGCCCTCACGCAAAAACGCCTCGGCCACCTTTTCCTCAGGCGAACGGCTGACGAGCGAATACGCCCCCGGCAGGTCAACGATGTCATATTCCCTGCCCTTGTGCCTGCAAACGCCCTGCGCCAGCTCCACCGTCTTGCCGCACCAGTTGCCCGTGTGCTGCTCCAGCCCCGTCAGGGCGTTGAACAATGTACTCTTCCCGACATTCGGGTTGCCCGCGAGGGCGATCAGCGGCATCGCTCTGCCTCCACGCGGACAAGCGCCGCATCCTTCGTCCGCAGGGCAAGCCGCGTGCCGCGCACACGGTAGAGCTTCGGGCTGCCTGCCGGGCTGACGCGGAGGCAGACCACCTGCGTTCCCTCGATCAGGCCGAAGTCCAGCAGCCGCCTGCGCAGCTCGCCCGTCAGCTCCAGCGAGAGAACGCGGGCACGCTCTCCCTCGCGCAGCCGGTCCAACGTCATTTCCATAGGAAAACCTCCTTTGTCCGGGCGCCCGGTCGCGGACGCCTGCTGATACAGTCTATACAGTGCGCGGTTGCTTTGTGCAACGGGCACATTTTCCGCCGCGTTTGCATAAAACATACGGAAGGAGGCTGACATATGGAATCTGTTTTTTATCTCGGCGCGTGTTCGCCGCAGGGCTTTGCCTCGCACTACGACTCGCTTCTGCGTGAGGGCTTGCAGCTCAACGTCATCAAGGGCGGCTCCGGGTGCGGAAAATCCACCTTTATGCGCAGGATCGGCCGCGCCGCGCAGGAGCGCGGGCTGGACGTATCATATATTCTCTGCTCCTCCGATCCGGATTCCCTCGACGGCGTGGTGATCCCCGCATTGGAAACCGCATTCGTCGACGGCACCGCGCCCCATGTGCTCGAGCCGAGCCTGTGCGGCGGGAGTATGAATTATGTAAACTTCGGAGCATTCTATGACCGCGCAGCCATGCGTCAAAGCGAGGACGAGATCCGCGCCGTGCAGGCGCTGAACGCCGCGCAATATCCCCATGTGACGGCCTGTCTCGCCGCCGCCGACAAGCTTCTGGACAGCGTCCGCGCCGTCACGGCGGCCGACACTTACACCGAGCAGACGGCGTCGCTGGCTGAATGCCTCGCGCTGTCCGTCCTGCGTCCCACCGGGGAAAGCCCGCGCACGGCGAAGCGATTCCTCTCCGCCGTCACGCCCAAGGGACTGCGCTTCTGCGTGCAGACACCTCCGGCGCTCTGCGCCCGCGTGTATGTGCTGCGCGACAACTATTTCCTCGCCCCGCGGCTTCTGGCGCGCCTGCTTGAGCTGGCGCAGACCGGCGGGCACGCGTGCATCGTCTGCCACAGTCCGCTCTTGCCGGAGGGTGCGCCGTCGCACCTGCTCATCCCGACGGCGGACGCCGCCTTTATCACGGAAACGCGGGACTTCCCCTATGACGGGCCGTGCTTCTGCCGCATCGACCTGGACGCCCTCGTGCCGCAGGAGACGCGGCGCAGCCTGACCTTCTGCGGTAAGACCGTGTCGTCTCTTTTGTACCAGGCGGCGGCGCATCTGCGCGAGGCGAAGCGCCAGCATGACCGCATCGAGGCGCTGTGCCGCCCGTTTGTCGATTTCGAAGCGGTGGACGACCTGACGCAGCGGACGATCCTCGACCTTTTCGGCGAAAAATAGTCTGAATTTATCGCAGATTTCGTCGATTTTACCGTTGTTTTTTGCGTGCAATGGTGCTAAGATAAGGGCGCAAAAATCAAGTTGTCTCTGAACAGACCAGCCGATTGATTCAGAGCTTCTTTAGGAGGTCTTATCGATGAAATTACTGATTATCGTTCTGAATAAGGTCGAATGTCTTGACAAGCTGCTGACGTCCTTCGGCAAGCAGCGCATCCCCGGCGCAACGATCCTTGACAGCAAGGGCATGGCGCAGGAGCTGGGCGAGCATGACGAGCTGCGCTTCCTCGGCTCGCTGCGGCTTTTGATGAATCCCGCGCACAAGGAGAACAAGACGATCTTCATGGTCGTGCCGGACGAGAAGGTGGCCACGGTCAGCGCCATCGTCAACAAGGTCACGGGCGGCCTCGACCACCCCGACACCGGCATCCTCTTTACCGTGCCGATCGACCATGTGGAGGGGATGAAGGCGCAGCTATGACACTCAATACACTCACCGACCTCGCCATCATGATCTTTGCGGGGATGTTTTGCGGCCGCATGGCAAAGCACCTCCGCCTGCCGAACGTCACGGGCTATCTGGTCGCGGGCCTGCTGATCGGCCCGAGCGTGCTCGGCCTGCTGACGAACGATTTTCTGGAGGCAACCGGCATCATCTCCGACGTCGCCCTCGGCTTTATCGCCTTCTCCATCGGCAACGAATTTAAGCTGTCCTATTTCAAGCGCGTCGGCGCGGCGCCGATCGTCATCGCCTGCCTTGAGTCGCTGTTCGCGGTGCTGTTCGTCGTGCTCGGCCTGATCGTCTCCGGGCAGAGCGTCGCCTTCTCCCTCGTCCTCGGCGCAATCGCCGCCGCGACCGCCCCCGCCGCGACCATCATGGTCATCAAGCAGTACCGCGCCAGAGGCCCCGTCACGGAGTCGCTCCTGTCCGTCGTCGCCATCGACGACGCCACGGCGCTGATCCTGTTCTCCCTCGCCGTCGCCGTTGCGCAGGCGCTCGCGGGCAGCGCGGCCTCGCTGGGTGCCTCCCTGCTCGTCCCGGTCAAGGAGATCGGCGGCGCCATCGTCGTAGGTGCGGCACTGGGCTTCATTTTCCTGCTCCCGCTGCGCTTTTTCAAGAAGGCGGGCAACCGCCTGTCGCTGATCGTCGGCTTCATCTTCGCCGGCCTGGGCATCTCCCAGTGGCTCGGCCTGTCCAACCTGCTTCTGTGCATGGCGATGGGCGCAGTGCTTGCCAACTTCTCCGGCGACATCAACCAGCTCATGGACATCTGCGACAGCGTCACGCCGCCGATCTTCATGCTGTTCTTCGTCGCCTCCGGCGCGGATCTGAAGCTCTCCGTCCTGCCGACGGTCGGCGTGATCGGCGTGATCTACATCGTCCTGCGCGTCGTCGGCAAGATCTTCGGCGCGGGGCTGGGCGGCGTCGTCTGCAAGTGCGACAACACCGTGAAAAAATTCCTCGGCCCGTGTCTGCTGCCGCAGGCGGGCGTCGCCATCGGCCTTTCGCTGGCGGCGGGCGAGGTCGTGCCGGAGCACGCACCGCAGATCCGCGCGGTCATCCTCTGCGGCACGCTCATCTATGAGCTGATCGGCCCTGCCGTCACCAAGCTCTCGCTGAAAAAAGCCGGCGAGATCAGCGGAAAATGACCAAATAAAACCCGCAGAGTTCTTCATGAAAGAGCTCTGCGGGTTTTATTTTGGAATTCAAAAATCATGTCTGCTGCCGCAATCACTACCAAGTTGTTCGTAAACACAAACGATTTCTTCAATTTTTTGGAAGCAATCATGATCGTCAAGGGTATCGTCTTTGAGAATTGCCCTGATCTGCTCCAAGGCAGCATAGCAGGCATTCATGATGATTTGTTCTGCATGAATGCTGTCTTTCAAGACAGGGCTATTCATCGCTGTTTCCCGTACTTCCTTCAAGAAAATCTCCTCGTATAGTTTCACTTTGTTCCCGCCATTCCTCGTCATTTATGGGGATATATCCCCTTAATGATTTGGATTATAACCCCCATAATAACAAATGTCAAGATGGGGGAATGAGATATGATATGTTTCGATAAGCTCTGGGACGTCATGCGGGAAAAGGGTATTTCCACCTATGTGCTGCGCGAACGCGCGGGCATCGACAGCAAGACCATCCGCCGCCTGCGAGCCAATGACAACACCGAGACGAAAACGTTAAGCAAGCTGTGCGAGGCGCTGGACTGTTCCCTTGCGGACATTGCAGAATACATCCCGGACGAAAAAGTCTGAAAAAGCCGGGCAGACCGAAAAACACGGTCTGCCCGGCTTGGTTATTTTGAATTATTTCGTGCCGAAGATGCGGTCGCCGCAGTCGCCGAGGCCGGGGACGATATAAGCGTGCTCATTGAGCTTTTCGTCCACTGCGGTGATGATGATGTCAATGTCGGGGTGGGCTTCCGAAACGGCCTTGATGCCCTCCGGCGCGGCGATGATGTCCATCAGTGTGATGGATTTGCAGCCGTACTCGCGCTTGAGGATGTCGATGGCCGCGATGGCACTGCCGCCCGTCGCGAGCATGGGATCCACGATAAAGACCTGCCGTTCGGAGATGTCCGGCGGCATCTTGCAGTAATACTGAACCGGCTCGTGCGTCTCCGGGTCGCGGAACAGGCCGATGTGGCCGACCTTTGCCGAGGGGATCAGGGAGATCATGGTGTCGACCATGCCGAGGCCGGCACGGAGGATGGGCACGATGGCCAGCTTCTTGCCCGAGAGCACTCTGACCTTTGCCGGGGCGACCGGCGTTTCGATCTCGATTTCCTGCGTGGGGAGGTTGCGCGTTGCCTCATAGCACATCAGCGCGGCGATCTCACCGACGATCTCACGGAACTCCTTAACGCCCGTGTTCTTGTCGCGGAGGATCGACAGCTTGTGCTGAAGCAGGGGGTGGTCCAAAATCTGTACTTTTCCCATTATGCTTCTCCTTTGCTCCGTTGCAGACGCTCGTTGCGCTCGCGCTCGGCCTGCGACAGCCGCAGATAATTCGGCTGAAGCGTCGCGCCGTCAAAGCTCCCGCCGTTCAGAAGCTGGCGGCGCGCGGCAAGCGCCACGCCCGATGCGCGCTGCATTCTGATGTGTTCCGGCGCAAGAACGCAGCCGGATACAAGTTTGCCGAAGGTATTATAGCACAACTGCGCCCCGTCGCCAACCATAATTTTTGGTTTTTTCTCATTTTTCAGCATTTCCGCCAATTCCTCCAGCGAAATTGCGCAGTCGTCTGTCAGCCGCGTCAGCGTGCCGCCCTCGCAGGAAAAGAGCGCACTGTAAACCTGCGCCCGGCGGGCGTCCATCGCGCAGCAGACCACGCCCTCAAACAGCCGCGCCTGCTGCGCCATCGCCTCCAGCGTGGACACGCCGACGCAGGGCAGGTCACGTCCCCAGGCGAAGCCCTTTGCCGCCGCCACGCCGATGCGCACGCCCGTAAAGCTGCCCGGTCCCGCGGCGCAGGCGACCGCGTCAACGTCCTGCGCGGTCAGATCGCACGCGGAGAGCAGATCCTGCGCCAGCTTCATCAGCGTCCGGCTGTGGGTCTGGCCGCAGTTCAGATAGCTCTCGCCGAGCAGACGGTCGTCCTCCAAAAGCGCGGCCGAGGCCGCCTTTGCCGACGTCTCAAAGGCCAGGATCCGCATAGCCTTCCCCTCCTTCAATGGTGATGCGCCGTTCGGCGTCGCCTGTCTTTTCGATGCTGACGGTGACGGCGTCCTGCATGGCGTCCGCGACGTTCTCGCTCCACTCCACCGCGCAGACGCCGCCGCGCAGCAGATAGTCCTCCCAGCCGATGTCGAACAGCTCGTCGCTCGAGCCGAGGCGGTACATATCAAAATGGAACAGCGGCAGCCGCCCGCCGGTATATTCGTTGACGATGGTGTAGGTCGGGCTGGTAACGCGCATGGAAATGCCCAGCCCCCGCGCGAGGCCGCGCGTAAAGGCCGTTTTGCCCGCGCCGAGGTCGCCGCGGTAGGCGATCACCTCGCCGCCGCGCAGCACAGCGCCGAGCTTCTGCCCCAAAAGCTCCGTCTCCTCCGGGCTTTTCGTGATGAATTGCATCCGCTTCACTTCCTTTGTTCGGATTATACCACAAAAACACATTTTTTGCAAAAACAACTTTTCCGGTTTACAGATTCGCCGTTTAATGATAGAATAGATCGGTAGAAAAACGGCAGACCGTGACCGGAGGAGGTGCGCGCATGAAAAAGCTGGTCCGCAAGCTGACCGAGATCGTAAAAAAAGGCGACATGGTGCTTCTGGCGCTTTGCGTGGCCGCTACCCTCTTCGGCATCGTGATGATCTACGCCGCCACCTTATGGGAGGGCAGCTCCCGTTACATCATCGTGCAGACCGGCTCGCTGATCGCGGGCATTATGATCTACTTCGCACTGACCGCCTTCGACATTGACATCCTCGCCGGTCAGCGGACGCTCCTGTTCCTGTTCAACGTCGTGTTCATCGGGATGCTGCTGATCTGGGGCGTTGAGGGTACGTCGGGCAACAAGAGCTGGCTGTCGTTCCCCTTCCTGCCGTTCAACATCCAGCCCGCCGAGGTCTGTAAGATCACCTATATCATTATTCTTGCCAAAACCATGAGCGTCAACCAGACGAGAATTTCCTCCGTGCGCTCCGTCGGCACGCTCACCGCTCATATGCTCTTCATCGTCGCGCTCATCATCGTCATCTCCCGCGACACGGGCGTCGCGCTGATCTTCGTGTTCATCTTCCTCGCCATGGCCTATGCCGGCGGCGTAAGCGGCTGGTGGTTCCTCGGCGGCGCGGGTGCGCTGGCTGTCGCCGCGCCGACGCTCTGGAACGTTGTCCTGCGCGAAGACCAGAAAAACCGCATTCTCGTGCTTTACGACTCATCCATCGACCCCAGCGGTCTGGACGAGCTGTGGCAGACCAACCAGAACCTCAAGGCGCTGCGCAACGGCGGCCTGTCCGGACAGGGGCTGTTCCACGGCAACATGACGTCCGTCGGTTCGCTGCCCGCGCAGCACACGGACTCCATCTTCTCCACCGTCGGCGAGCAGCTCGGCATGATCGGCTGCATCATTCTGCTGCTGCTCCTGCTGGCTATCGTGCTGCGCATCATCTATGTCGGCATGAAGTCGCCGGACTATATGAACCGCCTGATCTGCATCGGCATCGCCTCGATGCTGCTGTTCCAGATCCTCATCAACGTCGGTATGTGCCTCGGCCTTCTGCCGGTCATCGGCCTCGCCCTGCCCTTCATCAGCTACGGCGGCAGCTCGATTCTGACCTCGTTCATGGCGATGGGCATCGTCTCCGGCATCAAAATGCGGCCCGCCCGCGACATCCGCGCCCACTATATCCGACCGTACTGAATCATTTTCCGCCTCCGTCCGCGTCCTTCGGGATGGCGCACGGAGGCGGACGATTTTTTTGCCACAATTTTGCATAGCGCGCAAATTTCGGTTCATCCTATGCGTGAAGAAATTCACAGGAGGGAACTCGAATGAAAACCATCGTCCGCACCCTTGCCCTTGGCGTTCTCTGCGCGCTGGCGCTCGGCACCGCCGCATTCGCCGCAGACGGCGAGACGCTCTATAACGCCGAATACTGCTTCTGCGAGGCGGATTTCTCCACCGACGCCTATTCCGGCTTCAGCGGCATCTTCGTCAGCGCCGTCCCCGAAGCGGAGGTCGCCTCCGTCATGCTGGGGCAGCGCACCATCCGCGCAGGCGACGTTTTGCCCGTCGACGCGCTGGAGCGTCTGCGCCTCGTCCCCGCGTGCGCGGAGAGCTGCAACGCCGACTTCTGCTACCGTCCCATCTGCGAAACGGCGCTCGGAGAGCCGTCTAAGGTGACCATCCGCATCCAGTCCGGCAAAAACGCAACACCGAAGGCCAACAACGCCGAGTTTGAGACGTACAAGAACATCGCAAACGACGGCAAGCTGACCGGCTCCGACCCGGAGGAGGCGCAGCTTACCTTCCAGCTTGTGGAAAAGCCGAAGCGCGGCACGGTCAAGCTCAATGAGGACGGCACCTACGTCTACACGCCCGACAAGAACAAGGTCGGAGAGGACAGCTTCACCTTCACCGTGACCGACGACGCAGGCAACGTCTCCAAGCCCGCGACCGTCAGCATCCGCATCCTCAAGCCCACGCAGAGCATGACCTTTGCCGACATGGAGGGCCGCACCGATCTTTATGAGGCGGTGTGGCTGTGCAACGAAGACCTCGGCAGCGGCAGAAGCATCGGCGGCACGCTCTGCTTCTGTCCGAACGAGACGGTCAGCCGTGCGGAATTCCTTGTCATGGCGATGAAGCTGCGCGGCGTCCCCGTCGATCCCGCGCTCACCGTCTCCGGCTTTGCCGATGCGGACGCGGCCCCCGCCTGGGTGCAGCCCTATCTTGCCTCGGCCATGCGGCGCGGCTTCATCCGCGGCGAGACCGGCGAGGCCGGCGCGGTTTTCCGTCCGAATGACGCCATCACCGGCCGCGAAGCCGCCGTGATGCTGCAAAATATGCTGGAGCTTCCGATCTCCGCCGCCGCCTTCCGGCCGGCGCAGGAAACCTGGTACGCCTCGTCCGTGCAGGCGCTCAGCGAAGCGGGCATCACGCTCTCCGCGCCCGACCGCCCCCTCACCCGCGCGGCGGTGGCAGGTCTGCTCTATCAGGTCGCGCAGCTCGGATAAAACGAAACGCCTGCCGCAGCTTGCGGCAGGCGTTTTGGGTCATTCTTCGGTTTTCGGTTCCTCTTCCTCCGGCGCATCCATCAGCGGCACGACGTCGAAGTCCTCCTCCGTCTCCTCCGCGTCCGGCGCGGCGGAATACTCCGCCTTGGCGTCCGCGATCTCCTCGCGCAGCTCGTTGATCCGGCGGAAGGACGCGGAAATGCTCTCGCACAGCGGATGGTACTCGGCGGTGTCCGCCTCCTCGTCCGTGACATAGTCCTTGTAGTAGATCTTGCCGAGCTTCGTATAGTTGCGGCGGATCTTTTCCTGCTCCGTCAGGATCGCAAGACGCTTTTTCGATACCAGCGCGACATATTTGGCGGTTTTCGCGGCAGTCTGCGCTGCACCGGTCGCCATACCCTTCAGGTCGTCCATAGTTGCCATCGTGTTACCTCCTTATTCTTCCGTTGTATTCTCACTTGCCGTCTCCTGTTCGGCGGCGGCGCGGTTGACCAACATATTGCGCGGATCGGGATGCCGGAACGCAAACACATAGATGAGGATCGCCACCGAGGCCACGCAGGTCACGGCTGCCAGAAGCTGGCTGACGCGGAACGGGCCGATGTACAGGCTGTCCGTGCGCAGCCCCTCGATGAACGCCCTGCCCAGACCATACCACGCGAGGTAGCACAGGATGATCTGGCCGTCAAATTTCCGCTTTTTCGACACGAAATGCAGGATCACAACACCGGCCAGATTCCACACGGATTCGTACAGGAAGGTCGGGTGGACAAAGATCTGCTGTCCATGTTTGATCAGTCCCATGCGCAGGAAGTTCGTCGTCTCGCCGCCATGTGCCTCGCGGTTGAAGAAATTGCCCCAACGGCCGATGCCCTGCCCGATCAGCAGGCCGATGCTGCCGATGTCCATATAGGGCAGGAGCTTGGCTCTGCGTTTTTTGCTCGTCATGCAGTAGATCGTCGCGGCCAGCAGCGCGGCGATCACCGCACCGTAGATGGCAAGGCCGCCGTCGCGGATCATCAGGCACTTGTACCACGGGATGCCCGGCCCGAAATACTGCTTCCATTCAAATATGACGTAGTAGGCACGGGCGCCGACGATTGCGCTGGGCAGACCCACGAAAACGATATTGTAAATATCGTCTGCCGTCAGGCCGAACTCCTTGCAGCGGCGCATCGCGTACAGCACCGCCAGCAGCAGGCCGAAGGCGATCACCACGGCGTACCATTTGATCTCAAAATTGCCGATGAAAAAGCCGTCGCTCGGGTTGACCTCAATGCCAAGGCCGGGAAAGCTGATCGGCGAGGTATCGGAAAGAATCATTCTGTCTCCTCCTTTGGGCTGACGATCGAAATTGCCGCACGCTCGGGGCGGATCGTCTCGCGTAAAAATTCCAGCACATCCTCCGGCGTGACGGAGGCATAGGCCTCCGGGAAGCGGAAATAGTCCGCCCCGTCGAAGCAGTATGCACAGATACGATAGCAGATACTTTCAAAGCTGTCAAGGTCTCTCGTGCGTCTGCCGAGGGCGGATTTTTTCAGCCGCTCGAAGAGCGCCGTGTCGAAGCCCTCGCACCCGATGCGTTCGGCCTCTTCCAGCATAGCCGCCAGCACTGCCTCCGGGTCTCTGCTGTCGCCGCCGGCGGAGAACAGGCACGCGTCCTTGACGCTCTCGTAGCCGGCGGAGAAGTCGGCGTCGATCATCCCTTCCTCATAAAGCCTTTGATACAGCGGCGAGGATTCGCCGATTAAGATCTCGGCGGCAAGGTCGCCGATGATCTCGCGGCGCATCGTCTCCATGCCCGCCTCCGGCGGGGCACACTTGAATCCGACGGAGAACGTCGGCATGGACACCTCCATGCGCCGCGCCGTTTTTGCGCGGACGGGCAGCATCGTCTCGGCCGCGCCGTAATCGCGCACGGGCAGCACCCGCTGCGCGCCGTGCGCCATCTCGCGGGCCAGCGCGCAGACCTCGTCCGCGTCCACGTCGCCCACGACGCACAGCAGCATATTGGACGGGCAGTAAAACGCCCTGTGGCAGTCATAGAGCATCTCCGCCGTGATATCCCCGATGCTCTCGACGCTGCCCGCGATCGGCACGCGGACGGGATGCCCGGCAAAGAGCGCACCGAACAGATCCTCCCCGACACGCGATTCCGCGCTGTCTTCATACATCCGGATCTCCTGCGCGATGATGCCGCGCTCCTTTTCGACGCTCTCGTCCGTGAAGAACGGCGTATAGACCATGCGCATTAGGACGCGCAGATTCTCCGCGAACTGCTCGGTGCAGGAGAAATAGTAGGCGGTCATGGCGTAGCTTGTAAAGGCGTTCGGGCTGCCGCCGTGCGCCGCGAAGAGATTCATCGCGTTCCCGTCGGGCAGGTCGAACATCTTGTGCTCCAGATAATGCGCGATGCCGTCCGGCACGCGGAGCGTTTCCCCGTCTAACGTGAATTTCGTGTCGATCGATCCGAAATCCACCGCGAGGAAGGCATATTTGCGCGCAAAGCCGGGCTTTCTGACCACGCGGACGCGCAGCCCGTCCGGCAGGCGTTCCTCGTAGTACCCTTCCCCGATCTTCGGGTAGTCGAAGTAGGTCATGCCGGTTCCCCCTTTAAGAAATAGATCGTATCGAGCGAGAGCTTCTGCGCGGCGCGTTGCAGCTCCTCCACGCGCACGGCGGCGATCTTCCCGGCAAGCGCCGGGTAGTCGTCGCAGTCGAGCACAGCCATGCCGCAATAGAATTCGTCCATCTGCGCGGGCGAATCCTGCGCGGCGCGGAGCGAGGAGAGCACCTGCCTGCGTGCGGATTCCAGCTCGTCTTCGGAAATGACGCCCTGCTTGCAGTCGTCGATCTCGTGCAGGATCGCCTGCTTCGCCGTGTCGTAGTTTTCAAACGCGATGCCGGACGAGATCACCATCACGCCCTTGTATTTTTCCAGGCTGGCGCTTGCATAATAGCAAAGTGACAGCTTTTCGCGCACGTTGACGAACAGCTTGCTCGTCATGCCCGCGCCGAGTACCGCGTTGAGCAGGAGCAGGGCGGGATAGTCGGGATCGGCTGCGGTGACGCCGGTGCGCAGACCCATGACCAGCTTACCCTGCGTGACGTCCATCGTCTCGGACAGCTCGCGCACGACCTGCGCGCTGCGCACGACCTGCGTGCCGAAGGGCGTGATCTCCAACGGCTGCCGCTCCGCAAACACGGGCGCAAACAGCTTTGCCGCCTCCTGCACGGGGTATCTTCCGGCGTAGAAAACCTCGATCTGCGAGGTGGACAGCACCTTCTGATAGTGCTGCCAGAGCGATTGCGGCGTGATGGCACGCACCGCTTCGACCGTGCCGAGGCGCGGCACGCCATATGCCTCGTCCGCGCACATCTCCTGCAGCAGCTTCGTCACCGCGTAGGTGCGCTTATCGTTCAGATTCGCCTCGATCGCGTTGATGAGGTTCTGCTTCTCGCCCTCGACATTGGCGGCGCAAAAAACGCCGTTTTCCGTGAGCGGGTGGTAGAGCACTTCACATAAAAACGCGGTCATCGGCGCGAACACGCTCTCGCCCCGCGGCAAAAACGCGTCCTCGACAAAGTCGGCGTAGAAGCCGAGCAGCTTTGTCTCGCCCTTGCGCCGCACCAGCGTGCCGAAAGTCGCGCCGTACAGCTCGTCGAGCTGCACCGAAATGCTGCGGATGTCGGGATAGCGCTCCGTCGCGCGCAGCAGCACGCTCGGAAGCAGCGCGTCCTGCGCGGCGTCCTGCGCCGTGTGCGGGCGCAGAAAATTCACGCTGAAGCAGGCCGTCTTGAATTTATCCGTCTGAATTGCGCGCAGGGTCACGCCCGGCGCCAATGCAATTTGAGTAATCATTGCCTTCATCCTTTCGTTTCATCCATTATACACCATTTTCCCAAAAAGGAAAGAGGAAATTCGGCGCGCAGCGTCGGGAAAGCAGGTTTTTGGCGGCTGCGCAAAAATTAGTCTTGTTATTCTCTGCGGAATCCTGTAGAATATATGCACAAAAGGAACAGGAGATTCTGGCCATGCAATGGATCGAAGTGACCGTCCGCACCGCCTCCGAGGGGATCGAGCTGCTGTGTGCGGAGCTGACGAACGCAGGCTTTGACAGCCTCGTGATCGACGACTGCGAGGAATTTGAGGATTTTCTCGAAGCGTCGAAGGACTATTGGGACTATGTGGACGACGCGCTGGCGGCGAAGATGCAGGACCGCTCGCAGGTCCGGCTCTATCTGCCGGAGGACACGGCGCAGCAGGCGCTTTCCGCTCTGCGCGCGCTTTTGGCGGAGCTGCCCGGGCGCTATCCGTGCGATTTCGGCCCGCTGACCATCGCGCTGGAAAATGTGCCGCAGGAGGACTGGGAGAATTCGTGGAAGCGCAACTACCGTCCCCTGCCCGTCGGCGAGCGGCTGCTGGTCGTGCCGCAGTGGATGACCGTGGACGATCCCGGCGACCGCCTGCCCATCCTGCTTGACCTCGGGCTGACCTTCGGCACGGGCGAGCACGCCTCGACGCAGATGTGTATGCGTGCGCTGGAAAAGCTGATCCACGGCGGCGAACGCGTGGCCGACCTCGGCAGCGGCAGCGGCATCCTCTCCATCTGCGCCCTGCGCCTCGGCGCCCGGAGCGCCGTCGGCGTCGACGTCGATCCAGCCGCAGAGCACATCGCCCGCGAAAACGCCGCGCGAAACGGCTTCGGCGCGGAGCGCTTTCGCGCCTGCACGGGCAACGTCGTCACGGACGAGGCGCTCATGCAGTCGCTGTGCGAAACGCCTTACGACATCGTCTGCGCGAACATCGTCGCCGGCGTGATCGTGCAGCTTGTGCCCGTTGTGCCGCGCCTGCTCAAAAAGGGCGGCCGCTTCCTCTGCTCCGGCATTCTCGCCTCGCGCGAGGACGAGGTGCGTCAGGCGATCGAGCGCGCCGGTCTGCGCGTCATCGGCCGCGAACAGACGGACGAATGGTGCTGCCTGCTGGCAGAATAACTTGACAAAGGAGGGCGGATCATGCTGCGCATTCCTTACCGCAACCGCCTGCTGCTGAAAAAAATACTGCGCATCGCGCTGATCGTGCTGGCGGTGGCGCTGGTGCTGGGTGTCGTGCTGCTGATCTATATCGAGCCGTATATCATCTATGATCGCGACGGCGCGCATCTCGACCTTGCAGCAGATGAAAACCAGCCCGCCGCGTCCGAGGAGCTTGCCGCCCGCCCGACGGTGGAAAATCCGCTGGTGATCTATGACACCGACGCCCCCGTGGAAAAGACGATCGCCGAGATGGGCGGCTACTATATCACGACCGCCATGCTGCAAGACCCCGCCGCCGTGTTCGACGCGGTCAAAAAGCTCGAAGAGCCGTGCGCCGTGATGATCGAGCTGAAGAGCATCTTCGGTAACTTCTACTACTCCACCTCCATCGGCGGAGCGCAGACGGCGGACGTTGAGATCGCCGTCATCGACGAGCTGATCTCCTATCTGGTGGACAACAAGTTCTATGTGATCGCCGTGGTCCCGGCCTTCAGCGACCGTGCCTTCGCGCTGGACAACCAGTCGTGCGGCCTGCCGCTGTCCAGCGGTGCGCTGTGGATGGACGAATACGGCTGCTACTGGCTCGACCCCGCCAACGAGACGGTCAAGTCCTACCTGATGCAGATCGCCCGCGAGCTTTCCGGTCTCGGCATCCGCGAGGTCGTATTCTCCTCGTTCCGCTTCCCCGACAGCAGCAACATCGTCTACGCCTCCGACCGGACGAGTACGGAGATCCTCCGCCAGACGGCTTCGGAGCTGACGAGCTTCTTCACCGGCAGCAACCTGATGATCTCTTTTGAGACGGACGCGGCGGACTTCCCCGTCGACGCCTGCGCCGGGCGGCTCTATGTGCCGGACGTGGACGGCTCGCAAGTCGAGCGCTATGTCCAGCTCTACGGCGGCAGCGAGACACTGACGGAGCTTGTCTTCCTCGCGTCTTCGCGCGACACGCGCTTTGAAAATCAGGCCGTCCTGCGGCCTCTGTTGACCGAATGATTGCACACTTTGTCGTTGAAACCGCGCAGCAAGAACTTTATTAGTAGATAGATAATAATTGCAATTTGTTCATATTCCTGCTATTATAAATAAAAATAAGGAGAGAGCCTATTGAATTCTTGACTTTTTTGTTATTGCTGTGTTTAACCGAAAAAGAGAAAAAAAGATGCTACAGATAGAAAGGAGAAATTATGAAAGTAACTATTTCTTGGTATAATTTTTCAAACTGTCCAGAGGCAACTGAGTATTCAAAAAGTCATTCACATTTAAGCTGGTTTGTTGGTATTCTTGCAAACTTACTTGCTTTTTCTTCCGTCGTTGAATTTATTGATAGTACAGTACAATTATTCGGTCAATCAGCATTAGATAGTTTTATATTTACATCTCTGTTCCCTCCTTTAGGTGCACTTGCAGTTTATTTAGTTTATGTTCTATGGGACAATCGGGCAAAAATGAGAATAAAGAGTATACTAATTCATCATAATCAGACAGTAAGTGAATCCCAGTATAATGTTGAAGCGAAGGAGCGAGAGTTGCGGAGAAGCGCCAACAAAGCCTTAAAAGTATCCACATCATACTTTTTTACATATTTCTTTGGCATATACATAAGTTTGATTGGAGCAATTATTACGGCATATTCTATATATCTACTTTCTAATCAGCAAGAAGGATTCATTCTCTTAGCGGTTGGTGTTACACTGGTTGTCTTATTCTCTTTTTTGACATTCAAAATAATTAGGGGCATCAAATCCCGATTTCCAAAGAATCCCAGCAGTATTTTGACAGAAGGAATATGGGGATTCTAAAAAACACAATTTATGATTAACATTAAAGGAGTTTTTTATTTGCTGAATTTGTTTCTCCACGCCGAAATGACCGGAAACGGCGATTTTTGGCACACGGTCGCTTCCGCTGCTTTGGACGGCCTGAAGGACGGCCTGTGGAGTATTCCGGTTCTTTTCCTCGCGTATCTTCTCATGGAGGCGCTCGAGCGCAGCCGCCGCTTCAACGAAGGGCTGCTGCACGGCTTCAGCCGCAAGGCAGGCCCGGCCCTCGGCGGCCTGCTCGGCATCGTCCCGCAGTGCGGCATCTCCGGCGCAGCCGCTACGCTGTTTTCCACCGGCTCGATCACCGTCGGCACGATGCTTGCCGTCTTCTTCGCCACGTCCGACGAGATGCTGCCCATCATGCTCTCGTCACTGACCGGTGACGGCGGGCCGGGCGTGAAAAGCATCCTGCTCATCGTGCTGACGAAGGCGCTGCTCGGCGTCGTGCTGGGCTACCTTGCCGACCTGATCCTGCGCCGCTTTATCCGCACGGGCAAGGACATCCACAGCTTCTGCGAGCGCGAGCACTGCGCCTGCGACGACGAGGAGGGCAGCATTTTCCTCTCCGCGCTGAAGCACACGCTGCGCATCGCGGTCATGCTGATCCTCGTCAATTTCGCGCTCAACCTGCTGTTCCAGTTCATCGGCGTGGAAAAGCTGTCCGGCACGATCCTCAGCCGTCCCGTCATTGGCGAAGCTCTGCTCGGCCTGTTCGGTCTGATCCCGAACTGCTCGGTGTCCGTCGTCGTGACGGAGTCCTATCTGAGCGGCGTGCTCGGTCTTGGCGGCCTGTTCGCCGCCCTGCTGTCCAACGCGGGCATTGGCCTGCTCGTCCTCGTGCGCACGAACAAGAATCCGAAGGAAAATCTTGCCATCATCGTCACGCTGTACGTCCTGAGCGTTCTGGCGGGCACCGCCGTCGGCCTGTTCTCCGGTCTGCTGGCATAAAAAATGAGTCTCTCCTTGCGGAGAGGCTCATTTTTCGATCGTGACCGTTTTTCCGTCGCTGACGAGGACGATGTCGCCCAGCTCGTCGGTGCGCAGGACGGTCACGCCCGCGTCGTGCAGGCGGGAGAGGACTTCCTCATGCGGATGGCCGTAGCTGTTGCCCTTACCGACGGAGATGACGGCGTACTGCGGCATGACCTCGTTCAAAAAGCGGTAGGACGTCGACGAGTTGCTGCCGTGATGCCCGACCTTGAGGACGGTCGAGGAAAGCGTCGCGCCGGAGTCCAGCAGCGCCTGTTCGACGGGGATCTCCGCGTCCCCTGTAAAGAGGAAGCTCGTCTCGCCGTAGACCACGCGCAGGACGATGGAGGTGTTGTTCGTCTCCTCCGCCTGCGGGTCGCAGTCGAGGACGTCGACGCGGGCAGAGCCGAGGTAGAAGCTGTCGCCTACGTTGGGAACGATCAGGCCGCCCGTCTGCTCGTTGACCGCGCTGACAAAGCTGCGGAAGCAGGCCGAGTCATACTCCGTCACGGGGCAATAGACCGTGTTGACCTTACAGGCGTGCAGCGCAGCAGGCAGTCCGCCGACATGATCCTCATGCGCGTGGGTGCAGACGACGTAGGAAAGCTCGTCAATGCCCCGCTTTTGCAGCACGGTATAGATCAGGTCGCTGTCCGCGACATTGCCGCCGTCGATGAGCATCGACTCGCCGTCGCAGAGCACGAGCGCGGCGTCCGCCTGCCCGACGTCGAGGAAGACCACGCGGAAGTCCGGCTCCTCCGGCAGCGGCTCGGCATCCTTCCACGGCGTTCCGCTGACGAGCAGGTAGATTCCCCACAGCGCCACGGCGACGAGGGCGACGAGCCAACTGTATTTGGACGGCTTCGGTGCATTTTTCGATTTCTTTTCCTTCGGTTTCCCGAATTCGACAGTTTTTTTCTGTTTCATATGATATTCTTTCCTTACAGCTTATCCAATGCGAGCGCACTTCATCTCCCGGCGCAGGATGCGCCATTGCACAACCGGCTTGCCCTCTGATTCCGTCAGAGGGCGTTTTTTATTCCAGAATTCCGTATTTCGTTTTGATTCGGTCGAGCTTTTCCAGCATCGGCTCGCCGAAGATCCAGAGGTAGACCACCGTTGCCGACGCGTGGACAACGTCGACCGGGAAGCCGCTCAGGCAGTAGGCCGCGATGCTCTGCCACGACAGCTCGGTGTACCAGGTGAAGGCCGACGAGATGTTCATGATGAGGCCGTAGACCGCCAGCGCCGCGATCGCGCCGAACACGGACAGCGAGACGCGTCCCCGGCGCAACACGCCGCGCCGGTAAAGCACGCCGGCGAGAAAGCCCACCAGCCCCATGGCAAACATCTGCCATGGCGTCCAGGGACCCTGGCCGAACACGATGTTCGACAGCAGCATCGACAGCGCTCCGACCAGAAAACCGCTCTCGCCGCCGAGGGCGACGCCGGAGATAATGACGAGCGCCAGCACGGGCTTGAAATTCGGCAGGGCGTAAAACGCCGTGCGTCCTGCAACGGTGAGCGCCGAGAGCACCGCAAGCAGTACCAGCTCCCGCGCGGACGGGCCGCGCCGCTCAAACAGCAGCGCAAACGGCAGCATGATCTCCAGCAGGACGAGCAGGGAGATGAACAGATATTTTTGACCGTCCAGCAGGAAAACACCGCACAGGATCGTCGCGGGAACGGCCAAAAGCACCATGCATAGCGTCAGCCACGTCCGTTTCGTCAACCGCTGCTTTTGCTGCGGCAGCGGCGTGCGGTCGCTGCGCCGGCTCACGCACAGCAGCAGCGCAACAAGGCCCAGCGCCAAAAGCATATACTGCGCGCTCTGCGGCACAGGGCGGAAAAACGTGAATTTCAGCGGCGTGACGATCTGCAAAAACAGCAGCACATCCAGCACAAGCGCCAAAAGCGCAAGCGTCACGCGCCACCACGGCAGCGGCTTGACCGCGAGCGGGGCGGACTGTGCGGCGGGCGCAGCCTCCCGCTCGTCATCATCCGCGGAAAAATCCGACACCTCGATGCCGCAGGCTCCGGCCAGCTCCGCGAAGGTCACCGCCTCGGGCAGCAGAGTGCGCGCGATGCGGTTGGCGGAGGTGGTATAGAAGCTGTTGCCGGAGAAGAACTCCGTCGGCGTGCCCTCGGCGGCGATCGCGCCGTCGAACATCAAAAGGCAGCGGTCGGCGTATTCCGCGCAGAACTCGACATCGTGGCTGACCATGACGACCGTCCTGCCGCCGTCCAGAAGCCGCCGCAAAATCGCGGCAAATTCGCGCTTGAACTGTGCGTCCATGCCCTTGGTCGGCTCGTCCAGCAGGAGTATCTCCGGCGCGGCCAGAAGGATCTTCGCCAGCGCGCAGCGCTGCTGCTCGCCGCCGGAGAGGTCGTAGGGATGGCGGTCAAGAAGCTTTTCAAGTTTACATAATTTTGCCGTCTCCGCAATGCGCGCCTCGCGCTGCTTCTCGTCCGTGCCGCGCAGAAGCTCCTCCAGCTCGCCGCGCACCGTCGCGCGGACAAAGAGCGTCTGCGGATCCTGCGGCAGCAGACCGATGCGCGCCTTTTGCGCATTGCGCACCTTGCCCTGCTGCGGGCGGTGCAGTCCGGCCAGAAGCGAGATCGTCGTCGTCTTGCCGCTGCCGTTGCCGCCAAGCAGGGCGGTGAACTGCCCGCGGTAGAACCGGCACGACAGGTCGCGCAGCACCTCCGGGCCGTTTTTTTCGTAGCGGAAGCGGACGCTTTGCAGCTCCAACGCCACATCCGCCTGCGGCCGGAGCGTGCGCGGCGGAACGGCCCTGAGCGGATGCTCCGCGGCATAGGCATTCAGCCACGTCCGCGCGCCGCTGACCGTCAGCTCGCCGCACAGGCGCAGGGGCGTCGGCATGGAGGAATAGAGCATATGGTGCAGGTCGTACAGCTTTTTTGCCGCCTCTGCGGGCGTTCCCTGCGCGATCACGCGCCCGCCGTCGATCACGAGCACGCGGTCGGACAACGGCAGCGCCTCCTCCAGACGGTGCTCGCTCAGGATCACCGTCGTGCCCAGCTCTCGGCGGATGCGCCCGACCGCGTTCAGAAATTCCGACGCGGCGATCGGGTCAAGCTGCGCCGTCGGCTCGTCGAGCAGGAGCACGCGCGGCTGCATCGCCATCACGGAGGCGAGATTCAAAAGCTGCTTCTGTCCGCCGGAAAGCTCGGACACATTCTTATAAAACCAGTCCTCGATGCCGAAAAACGCAGCCATCTCCGCCACGCGGCGGCGGATGACGGGCGTAGATACGCCGAGGCTCTCCAGCCCGAAGGCCATCTCGTGCCAAACCTTGTCCGTGACGATCTGGTTGTCGGGGTTTTGCAGGACGAAGCCGATCTCGGCAGCCTGCTCCCGCCGGTCGAGCGCCGTGAGCGGTCGGTCAAAGAACTCGATCTCGCCCGAAAGCGTGCCGTGCGGCGTGAGGGCGGGCTTGAGCGCGCGCAGGAGCGTCGATTTTCCGCTGCCGGACGCGCCGATCACGGTGAGAAACTCCCCCTCTTCCACGGAGAAGGTGACGTGCGACAGCGCGCATTCGGTCTGCTCGGGATAGGCAAAGGTCAGATCTCTGACTGCGATATGCGCCATTGCAGCGCCTCCTTTGCTTCAAAAATCAGGGGGAAAGCCGCCAAAAGCACGAAGGCCGCGGCGGAAAGCAGCGTCCAAACCCCGGCGCTCCCCTGCATCACCGGGTAAAACTGCCACGAAAGCGCACCGCCGAGGGCGGCAGTCAGGACGCACGCGCCGGGCACAATGAGGAAGGCCAGCGCAAAGCCGTCGCGCGGCGTAAAGCGGTAAAGGCTGAAGGCCGTGCGCTTCGGCAGGCCGTAGCCCCGGCTTTTCATGGAATCGGCGGTGTCGAGCGCGTTTTCCAGCGACCAGGTGATGACGATGGAGATGACGCGTCCGGCATGGCGCAGGCCCTTGCTGTCCGGGCTGAGGCATTTTTGCGCCTCGGACACCTCGCGCACCCGGCGCAGCAGGCGCGGGATGAGGCGCAGGCCCATCGAAAGCGTCAGCGACAGCGCGGGGATGATGCGCCCGAAGAGGAAGACGAGCTTGTCCGAGGTGAGGATCGCGTTCCACGAGGTGAACCAGAGCAGCACCGTGGCAAGGCGCACCGCCGCAAACACGCCGTAAAGGACGGATTCGAGCGTGCAGGCGTTGCCCGACGGGAAATAAAAGAGGATCGTCACGCCCTGATGGGTGATGAGCGGATTTAGTAGCGCCGTAAAGAGCATCAGGGGCGCGACCAGCAGGAGCTGACGCGCAAATCTTTTCCCGCCAACGCAGGCCAGCGCCGTCAGCGCCGCGAAGACCAGCCCCGCAAGCTGGACGATCGGATGCGAGACAAACATCGCAAACAGCATGACGAGCAGAAAATAGAGCAGTTCAACAAAGGGATGGAGCTTGGAAAAGCCCGCCATATGCACACCTCCGGGAGAATATCACCATAAAAACAGCGGAACGCCGAGACGTCCCGCTGCGGGCGCAGTTCTCCCGAACCGTGCGCAGCCGTTTCGCCTCAGAAAACCGCTGAGAACAGGCGGGAATATACCGACTTGGCCCATTTTTCTTCCTACTCCGGCCGCCTTCCCGAACGAATCAGTGGCATATTGGCCGTTTCGTTGACCTCACGGTTGCCGAGACACAGTGGACTGTTTCCTCCGCAGCCTGTTCATCCATATAACGCATATAGTTTACCACAGATCATCGCGAATGTAAACGGATTTTTGTGCCGAATCTGCGCAAAGCGGCATAGACTGTGACGAAGGGAGGCATTGTGATGGCACGCTATGTGCTGAAATTCGGCGGCAGCTCGGTCGCGGACGCCGCAAAGCTCTATGCCGCCGCACGAAAGCTGGCCGCCGAATACCGGGCGGGGCATGAGGTCATCGGCGTGCTGTCCGCGCAGGGCGGCACGACCGACGCGCTTTTGGCCAAGGCGCGCCAGATCGACCCCGATTGCGCCGGGCGCGAGCTGGACGCCCTGCTCTCGACGGGCGAGATCTGCGCCGTCAGTCTCTGCGCACTTGCCCTGCGGCGGTTGGGGATCCCCGCCGTGAGCCTGTGCGGGTGGCAGGCAGGACTTTTGACCGAAAGCGTCCACGGCGGCGCAAGGGTGCTCGGCCTGCAAAGCGACCGGATCGAGCGGGAGCTGCGCGCGAAAAACGTCGTTCTGGTCGCGGGCTTTCAGGGCATCGACAGCGAGGGCGACGTCACGACCCTCGGCCGCGGCGGCTCGGACACGACGGCCGTCGCGCTGGCGGCCTTTCTGCACGCCGACCGCTGCCGCATCTACACGGACGTCGACGGCGTCTACGACAAGGACCCGCGCAAATTCCCCGACGCGGTCAAATACGACACGATCTCCTACGACGAGATGCTGACCCTCGCACGCGGCGGCGCAAGAGTGCTGCACGACCGCTGCGTGGAGCTGGCCAAGCGCACCGGCGTGGAGATCGAGGTGCTTTCGAGCTTCCGGCCGCTGCCCGGCACGGTCGTCCGGCGGTAGGGATGAAAAAACTTCCGCTTTTTCCCGGGAAATATTGTTTTCGGGTGCGTTATCCGATATAATAAGAAAAAGATAACGCACCAAAGATACAAAGGAGCGACGATTATGCGCTTATCGCAGGAAAAGCTCAGCACATTCGCCCTCCCGGAGGCGACCGCCGCCGGGCTGCGCGCGATGGAATATGAACGCAGCGCGATCTGCCGCGCGGTGGAGGCCGCGCTCCGTCCCGCGCTGGACAGGCTCTCTCCCCCGCCGGCGGGCGGGTGGCTTGCCTGCGCCTACGCGGAGCTGTGCCACGGTCTGTTCCCCGACCCGGCGCACACGGCGCTGCCGGAACAGATTGCGGCAGGGCTGGCGCTGCTCCTCCCCGCGCTGGACGCCGCGCTTGCCTGCGAGGACGCGCCCTTTGACATCCTCACGGATCTTTTGCCCTTTGACGAGGCGCTGTGCGAAGAAAGCCGCGTCCGCGGGGAATACGCGCTGTTTGAGCGGGAGCTTGCCGCCTCGCGCTACCTTCTGACCCTGCGCCTTGCGCGGGAGGTCATGCCCTTCGACCCCGCCTCGCACACCATCGGCGTGCGCAATATCGCCGTGCGCACGGCGCTGCTTGCGAAGCAGGCCGGACTGCCGGTCGACGTGCCGCTCGTCGCGGCGGCCTCCCTGTGCCACGACATCGGAAAATTCGCCTGCCGCGGCGAGGACGCGCGGCGCATCCCCTATTTGCACTATTATTATACCTGGCAATGGCTGACCGACCGCAGCATGGAGCACATCGCCCACATCTCAGCCAACCACTCAACATGGGATCTGGAATTTGAGAATCTGCCCATCGAGTCGCTGCTGCTGATCTACGCCGACTTCCGCGTGCGCGGCACGCGGGAGGACGGCCGCGAGACGGTGCGCATCTATCCCCTGTCCAAGGCGTATGAGATGATCATGTCCAAGCTGTGCAACGTCACGCCGGAAAAGAAGAAGCGCTATCGCCTTGTCTACAGCAAGCTGCGCGATTTCGAGCGTTTTCTGCACGGGCGCGGCATCGAGACGGAGCTGGGCGGCGGCGTCGTCGCCCGGCCGCGCACAGACGTGGCGCTGCTCCCGGCGCAGGAGGCGCTGGACGCCCTGCGCGACCTGACCTTTGACAATAACATCCGCCTGATGCATACTATCAGCACCGACGCCTCGTTCGACCTGCTTTTGGAGCAGGCGCGCGGCGAAAAAAACACCCACCGTATCCGCACCTATCTGCGCCTGTTTGATGAATACAACACCTACATGACGCGCGGCAGCAAGCAGAAGCTCCTGTCGTTCCTGTATGAGCTTTTGATGTACCCCGAGGGCGACGTGCGCCGCGTCGCGGGCAACATCATGGGCAAGATCCTCGCCAACAGCGGTCCGAAATACCGCAAGGAGCTGCCCGCCGCCGCGCCGAAGGAGGCCATGGCGCCGACGATGCTGGCGCTGCTGGACGAGTCCGTCGCGCTGTGGGACAGTTACATCGAGCTGTGCCTGCACCCCGACCACAAGATCGCGCAGAAGCACGCCATCCGCATTTCCAACTCCCTCAAGGCCATCTGCGAGACGCTGTTTGCCTCGTGCGAGCCGCACCTGGCGCCCGCGCTGGCAGAGCCGCTGTTTGCCCACCTGGACGGACTGCCGGAGACGGAGTGCTTCGTCCTGCTCGACGCGCTGTGCCATGTGCCATGCGAGGCGGTGACGCCGGAGCTGTTTGAGCGGGCGCAGCCCCAGCTTCTTTCCATGCTGCAAAGCGGTACGCCGCGCTGGCAGCTCGTCGCGCTGCGCTGCATCGGCCATCTGCGCCCGTGCGCCGGGGAGGCCTTCCTGCAAAAGGTTGCCGAGGCGCAGCCGGACGAGGACGCCGTCGTGACCTATCTGCGCAGCAAACTGTTTGCCCTGCCGCTCGCCCTGCCCGCCGACGTCGGCCTGATCTATCTGAGCAACCTCAAAAACGCCGTGCACTGGACGGTGAAGAACGCGCAGATCGACCTTCTGTGCGACGACGTCGCCGTCCATCCCGAAAACGCCTTCCACACTGCGATGCACCTTTCCAACCTGCTGTCCGTGAGCGAGCATTTGCCCGTGCGCGAGCACGCGGGGGAGGCGCTGCTGCGTATCGCGCCGCTTTTGCGCGTGGATCAGCGCAATGAGATCGCCGTCGACCTGCTGCGCGAGCTGGAAAACGGGCAGGAGCAGATCGCCCGCTTCATTCCCGCATATCTCGGCCGTCTTCTGGGTACCCTTCCCGAAAAGGAGATTGTCGAGGCGGTTGACTTTTTAGAGGGCGTGCTGCGCTCCGGCTCCATCCGGCCTGCCGCGCCCGTGCTTCTGGCGCTCGGCAGCCTGATCGCCGCCCTGCCTGAAGGGTACGCCGAGATCGTTGACCGCTGCCTCGGCCTGCTGCTGACGGGCGTGGCGCACTACAATTCCACCATCCATCAGAACGCGCTGAGCGTTTTGTGCCACGGCGTGATCGCCAACGGCGCGCTGCCGACCGGGCTGCGCCGCCACTGCTTCATGCAGGTGAGCAAAAAGCTGCTCGCCCTCTTGTCCGAGCCGACACGCGGCAGGCTGACCTTCTTCAACCGCGCCGCCATGCTCAACCACCTGTACCGCTTCATGGTCTGCTGCGAGGTCGACGGCGACGCCTTCCGCTTTCCTGTGCCGAAACCCGTAGCCTTCTTCCCCGGCACGTTCGACCCCTTCTCCGCGGGGCACAAGCAGATCGTGCGCGAGATCCGCGCGCGGGGCTTTGAGGTCTACCTCGCCGTGGACGAGTTCTCGTGGAGCAAGCGCACCCTGCCGAAGCTCCTGCGCCGCAAGATCGTCCACATCTCCGTGGCCGACCAGTGGGACACCTACCTGTTCCCGGACGATCTGCCCATCAACATCGCCATGCCGCAGGATCTGGCCGCGCTGCGCGCCGTCTTCCCCGGCCGTGAGGTCTATCTCGTCGCGGGCAGCGACGTCATCCGCAACGCCTCCGCCTACCGCACGGACGCGCCGGGCTGCGCGGCAGAATTTGACCACATCATCATCCGCCGTCCCGCCGCCGAGGAAGCGGGTCTGCCGCCCGTCTCTTCTCTGCTGCGCGGCAAGCTGATCGAATTTTTCCTGCCGGAGCAGCTCGAGAGCATCAGCTCCAGCCGCATCCGCGAATATATCGACAAAAATCTCGACGTTTCGGCGCTGGTCGACCCGATCGTGCAGGCGTATATCTATGAATACGGCCTGTATCTGCGCTCACCCATGCTCAAGCACGTCCTGAAGCCGCAGGACTACGCCTTCGGCACGCCGGACACGCAGGACGCGCCGCCGGAGCTGTTCGAGTTCCTGCACCGCACACAGCGGCCAAGCGCCGTCGCGCTCTACCGCCGCGGCGAGCGCCGCCCCATCGCGTGGGCCTGCGGGCACACGACGGGCATCGCGGAGCTCTACGGCGAGCTGCACGACGTCGAGGCCTGCTCCGCCGTGCGCCGCTGCACGTCGGGCAAGCTGCTGATGATCGACCGCATTTGCGCCGACGGCGAGCAGACGCGCGCCCTGCTCAACGAGCTTTTGGTGCGCAGTCTGCGCAGCGACCACACCTACGCCCTGTGCCGCTGCACGGGCGACGACGCCCTGCAAAACGCGCTGGAACAGCTCGGCTTCCTCCCCGTCGAGGGTGCGCCGGGGCTTTACAGCGTCGATATGCGCGCGCCGATGGTGCTGATTCAGGACGTCTTACTTTGCATCAAGGAGCCGCACCACGACGCGCAGGAGGTGCTCGAGGCGATCCGCGCAGCCCGTCCGCGCCTGCGTCGCGCCCTCGGCGCGCTGTACCCCGGCAAGCTCCTGCTGTGCTTCGACGCGGAGTTGCTCAACCAGTCGCTGATGTTCAAGGTGCAGCAGCACAACAACGTCCTCGGCTCGACCGGAAAGCACCTGGGCAGCCTCATGTGCGTGCCCTACGGCAAGATCCTCTCCGACGAGATCGTGCCGAACACCGTGACGAAGACGCTCCACGCCGACAAGAGCTTCGCCCCGGCCGGCGGCAGCTTCTCCGTCGTCGAGTATCCCGGCTACAGCCCGCTGGAAACGCAGGTGCGCACGATCAAGGCCTTCCGGCGCAGCGTGATCCTCGTGGACGATCTGCTGCACAAGGGCTACCGCATCGGAAAGCTCAATCCGCTGTTTGAGCGCGAAGGCTTGGAGATCAGCCGCATCATCGTCGGCATCCTCTCCGGGCGCGGACAGGATCTGATGCGCGAGCAGCACCGCCAGGTCGACTGCGAATACTTTATTCCGAATCTGCACTACTGGGTCACGGAGAGCCTGCTCTATCCCTTTATCGGCGGCGACTCCGTCAGCGAACGCCCGACTGCCGGGCGGATGCTCCCCAGCGCCAACCTGATCCTCCCCTATTTCTACCCGCGCCATTTTGCCGGCACGTCCGACGCCGCCGTGCGCGAGCTGAGCCGCACCGCACTGGAAAACGCGCTGTCGATCCTGCGCGCGTTGGAGACGGTGCATCAGCGCACCTTCAGCACCGCGCTGACCCTGCGCCGCCTGGGCGAAGCCATCGCCTATCCGCGCCTGCCCGACCGGGGCAAGCGCCTGATCTACGATTTTTCCGTTCCCGCGTCGGCCTATCTGGAGGACGACCTGCTGCTGCTTGACCGCATTCGCACGAGAGGAGACGCCGTACATGGAGCTTAGAAGCTGGAAGGGCTTTTGCCTCTGCGCGATGGGCGGCACGTTCCCGCCGGACGCGCAGGAGGCGGACGAGCTCTTTTCCCCGCTGGTCTTTCTGGTCGACCGCGACCCGTCGCGTTCACGCGGCTGGTTCCGCATCGACACGATCGACGCGCTTTTCGAGCCGGAGGACTGCGCCGTCCTGCTGACGCCGGAGCGCCGGTCTGCGCCGGAAAATCTGCGCGATTTTGTCGCGAAAAACGGCGCGACCGTCCTGAATACCGCTTTTTCCCGCGCGTTTTCCTTCCTTGCGGCGGAGAAAAAGCGCACCGGCCTGCGCGTGACACTGGTCGGGCTGGGCGACGTGGGCGGCACGGTGCTGACCGCACTGAAGCTGCTCGGCAAGGAGCTTGCCGAGATCCGCATTTTTGACCCGAATGAGGCACAATGCAGGCGCTACGAGCTGGAGCTGAATCAGGTGCTGCCGCCGGACGATAGCCCCCTGCCGCGCGTGACGATCTGCCCGCCGGAGGCGCTTTTCGACTGCGACCTGTTCCTTTTCACCGCCTCGCGCGGCGTGCCCCCGGTCGGCGCGGACGTACAGGACGTGCGTATGGCGCAGTACCGCCGCAACGCCGAAATGCTCGCGCACTATGCGCGTCTGGCGCGTGCGGCGAATTTTCCCGGCCTGTTCTGCCAGATCTCCGACCCTGTCGACCAGCTTGCGCGGGTCGTGTTCCTGCAGAGCAACCGCGACGAGACAGGACGCTTCGACGCGAAGGGACTCCTGCCGGAGCAGGTGCAGGGCTTCGGCCTCGGCGTGATGGCGGCGCGCGCCGCCGACTGCGCCCGGCGCGAAGGCGTGGACTTTTCCCACGGGCGCGTCTTCGGCCCGCACGGCAGCGGCCTGATCGTCGCCAACGCCCCTCTGGACTACGACGCCGCCCTCTCCGCGCGGCTGACGGAGCAGACCGTCACCGCCAATCTGCGCGTCCGCGCGCTGGGCTTCAAGCCCTATATCGCGCCCGCCCTCTCCTCCGCCGCGGTGAGCATCCTGCGCCTCGTGCGCGGACAGGTGCACTACGGCGCGGTGCCGATGGGCGGCACCTATTTCGGCTGCCGCAGCCGCATGAGCGAAAAGGGGCTTTGCATCGAGCGCGAACCGCTGCACCCGCAGCTTTTTGCCCGCATCCGGGCAGCCCACCGCGCGTTGGAGGAGTTTTGCTATGATTGACGTTTTGATGCCGAGGGCACAGGCGCGGCTCAGCGCGGCGTTGGAGTATGCCTTACAGGACGTAGAATACCGTTTTCTCCCGCCGGACGCCCCGCTGCAAAACAGGCGCGTCCTGTTTGCCCTCGCCACGGACGATTGCGGCATGGACGAGGCGACGCTGCGCCTGCTGCGCCGCCTGCGAAGTGACGCGCACGCGATGGACGGCAGCATTGGCGCTCTGCTCGTCGACGGCGAGAGCGAGCTTTACACCAAGCAGCTTGCGCAGGAGACGGCGCTCGCCGCCAATCTGTCCGGCTGCGCGTTTTTCGGCAAGCCTCTCGTCGAGGGCACCGGCTCGCTCTACAACCAGCACATTCTCGCTGCAAAGGCGGGAAAGGGCCTGCGCGAGACATATTTTTCCCGCGCAGGGGAGCTGGCGCGGGAGCTTGACCGCTTCACCGCGCCGAAATTCGGGCGACCGCGCCTTGTCGTGCTGCACGCGTCGGAGCAGGGCCGCTCCGGCACGCTCTGGCTGTGGGAGCGGCTGCGCGAGCGGCTGGAAGGCTGCTACGACATCCGCGAGATCCCGCTGCAAAACGGCACGATCCACGACTGCCGCGGCTGCTCCTACGGTGCGTGCCTGCACTATGCGCAGAACGACTCCTGCTTCTACGGCGGCGCGATCGCCGAGACCGTTCTGCCCGCCATCCGCGACTGCAACGCGATGCTCTTCCTCTGCCCGAACTACAACGACGCGGTCGGCGCAAACATCACCGCCCTGTTTAACCGCCTGACGAGTCTGCTGCTGCAAAGTGATCTTCGCGAAAAATACCTCTTCGGCATCGTCGTCTCCGGCTATTCCGGCAGCGACCTTGTGGCAAAGCAGCTTCTGGGCGCGATGTGCCTGAACAAGGGCGCCATGCTCCCGCCGCGCTTCTGCATGATGCAGACGGCGAACGACCTGCCCGCCGCGAAGCAGCTCCCCGGCATCGAGGCGCAGCTCGACGCCTTCGCCGCCGCGATGCGCAGCGCCATGTGCTTCTGAGCGCTTTCCCCTGTTGCTTTTTCCCGCGCGGTTCGTTATAATGATAGATAAGTACGAATACGGAGGTTTACCTATGGAACGCTCGAAGGTCTATTTTACCAATTTCCACACCAATATGCGCGAAAGCCTGCAGCAGAAGCTCTCGCGCCTGCTCCTGACGGCAGGCATGGACAAGCTCCCGCTGGAGGGCAAGTATGTCGCGATCAAGCTGCACTTCGGCGAGCCGGGCAATCTCGCCTATCTCCGCCCGAATTACGCCCGCACCGTCGTCGACCTCGTCAAGCAGCTCGGCGGCAAGCCCTTCCTGACCGACTGCAACACGCTCTATGTCGGCGGCCGCAAAAACGCCCTCGACCATCTGGAATCCGCCTATCAAAACGGCTTCAACCCCTATAACGTCGGCTGCCACC
Source organism: uncultured Oscillospiraceae bacterium (assembly GCA_964629755.1). Taxonomy (GTDB): domain Bacteria; phylum Bacillota; class Clostridia; order Oscillospirales; family Oscillospiraceae; genus JAZOXB01. Next base: position 60,186 of record CAZVSJ010000001.1, read on the forward strand.
TGCTGATCGCCGACGGTCTGAAGGGCACGGACGACGTCGACGTCCCCGTGGACGGCGAATACGTCACCTCCGCCAAGATCGGCCGCGCGCTGATGGACGCGGATGTCGTGATCTCGCTGACGCACTTCAAGGGCCACGATTCGACGGGCTTCGGCGGCGCGATCAAGAATCTCGGCATGGGCGGCGGCTCTCGCGCGGGCAAGATGGAAATGCACTCGGCGGGCAAGCCCTTCGTCGACGAGAAGACCTGCATCGGCTGCGGCTCGTGCGCCAAGGCCTGCGCCCACGGTGCGCCCATTTTGGAGGGCCGCAAGATGCACATCGACTGGGCCAAGTGCCTCGGCTGCGGCCGCTGCATCGGCGCGTGCCCCGTCGACGCCATCCAGCCGGCCAACGACGAGAGCAACATCATCCTGAACTGCAAAATGGCGGAGTACACCAAGGCCGTCCTGCAAAACCGCCCGTCCTTCCATATCAGCCTTGTCATGGACGTCTCGCCCGTTTGCGACTGCTACGGCCTCAACGACGTGCCGATCATTCCCGACGTCGGAATGTTCGCCTCGTTCGACCCCATCGCCCTCGATCAGGCGTGCGTAGACGCGTGCAACAAGATGCCGCGCAACGCCGAGGTCGAATTCCCCGGCGCAGGCGACGACCTGTTCACCGCCCTGCACACCGAGACGGATTGGCGCTACCAGATCTCGCACGGCAAGAAGATCGGCCTCGGCACGGACGAGTACGAGTTAATCGAGATTTAAGATCTCGATGATCTCTTCGCGGCTGCGCAGGCCGCTGATGCGCTGGACGATCTCGCCGTCGTGCATAAGCACCATCGTCGGCACGCGCAGGATGTCGAACTGGTGCGCGAGCCCCTCCTGCCGGTCGACGTCCACGGCGCAGAATTTGCACCGCGCGCCATAGCGCGCATCGAGCTGCTCCAGCGTCGCGGAAAGCGCCCTGCAAGGCGCGCAGCGCTCCGAATAGAATTCGAGCAGCACCGGCACCGCCGCCTCCTCGACCTCCGCTTTGAAGTTTTCCCGCGTCACGTTTTTCATATCCGCCGCTCCCCTGCGCTTTTCGGTAGTTTGCGCACAGGAGCGGCGAATTATTTGCAGCGCTTCATCAAAAGTGACATTTCGTTGAAAAATGTCATAAATTATTTTGTATGACTGTGCAAAATAGACAAAATTTCCTCAAAATTTTTGGTCGCCTGCAAAAACATTTTGTATTGCAAGCGTGCCGGTTTTCTGTTATGATATAGGTGTCGAAGTTGCTTTGCTTCGTCAATAGCACGCCGCCGGTTGGGCGGTGAAAAAAACGGAGGGAGTTTTTATGGAAAAGCTATTTGGTCTGAAAAAGCACAACACCACCGTCAGAACCGAAATTCTTGCCGGTCTGACAACCTTCATGGCAATGGCCTACATTCTGATGGTCAACGCGAATATGTTCGCCAATCCGTTCAATGACGGAACCAACGTCCTCGGCGTCAGCTACGGCGCGATCTACATCGCCACGGCGATCTCCGCCGTCGTCGGTTCCCTGCTCATCGGCTTGCTGGCCAACCTGCCGCTGGCGCAGGCGTCCGGCATGGGTCTGAACGCGTTCTTCGTCTACACCGTCTGCGTCGGCTTCGGTCTGAGCTACGCGAACGCGCTCGTCCTCGTCCTCGTTGACGGCATCATCTTCATCGTCCTCACCCTCACCGGCCTGCGTAAGAAGATCTTCACCGCCATTCCCGACGCAGTGCGCAAGGCGATCCCCGCCGGCATCGGCCTGTTCATCGCCTTCATCGGCCTGCAGAACGCAAAGATCGTCGTTCCCAACAGCAGCACCGGCGTTACCCTCGCCTCCTTCAACGTCCTCGGCGGTGTGCCCTGGGCCACCATCATGCCGATGCTCGTCGCCATCATCGCGCTTTGCATCATCGCCGTTCTCGCCAAGAAGAACGTCCGCGGCTCCGTCCTGTGGGGCATCCTCGGCGGCGCAGTTCTGTACTACGTTCTCGGCTTCATCAGCGTCGAAGGCTTCGCCGACGGCGTAAAGTCCTCGCTGAATGTCGACTTCGTCGGTCCGTTCAAGGATTTCTTCAACCTCTCCTTCGCCAAGGTCTTCACGGAAGGCTTCAACTTCACGCCCTACATTAAGGCCAACGGTGTTGGCAACTTCATCCTGATGTTCTCCACCACCGCGCTCGCCTTCTGCATGGTCGATATGTTCGACACGCTCGGCACGCTCTACGGCGCCTGCGCCCGCGGCAATATGCTGACCGAGAAGGGCGAAGTCCCCAACATGGATAAGGCCATGCTCGCCGACGCCATCGCCACCACCACCGGCGCCATCTGCGGCACCTCCACCGTCACCACCTTTGTCGAGTCCGCTGCCGGCGTCGCCGAGGGCGGCCGCACCGGTCTTGCCGCCGTCTCCACCGCCGCGCTGTTCTTCATCGCCATGTTCCTCGCGCCCATCGCCGCGCTGATCCCGTCCTGCGCAACGGCCGCCGCGCTGATCTATGTCGGCGTTCTGATGCTCGCCTGCGTCAAGGATCTCGACTGGCATGATCCCGCGGTCGCTCTGCCGTCCTTCCTGACGATGGCCATGATGCCGTTCACCTACAACATCTCCTTCGGCATCGCCTTCGGCCTGATCTCTTATGTCATCGTCAAGCTCTGCACGGGCAAGCTCAAGGAGATCAAGATCGGAACCTGGGTCATCACCGTGCTGTTCCTCGTCATGCTCTTCCTGACGCACTGATCCGGCACAACCTACATAATAAACTCCGGCGGACGGCACTCAGCCGTCCGCCGGATTTTTCTGTTTTCAAGACTGTCGCTGCGGGGGGATTCTCTTGGCGGATGCACCTTCCCGGTCGGTTATCTATGGTTTTGCTGTTCCGTAAGCGTATCCGTTGCCGCTAACGCGCTCCATATACCATATACCGTCAAAAACCTTGTTTTCCTCTCCGTTGAGAAACATATAGCCGTTCTCATCGTCTACCGCGCCTTGCGTAACAAAAAAGACAATGTCGTTCTCTTTGCGTATGGACAGTATTCTGATTGACGCATCATATTGCGCAAAAGGAACCTCGGCTATCATCGCTCCGTCTGCGTTATACAGCACAATAACCTTGCCGCCGACTTCAGCATGGGAAAAATCCCTGTCTGCAAGAAGCCGATTCATCGTATCACAATACTCTGCGGCATCCTTGTTATGCCCCGCGCTGCATCCGGAGAGCGCGAATATAGATAAGCACAGTAAAATGGCAATCTTCTTTTGCATATCGTTCTGTCTCCACTTTTTTACGTCTCTTTTCTCCACTCCAGAAGCTCCGCCGGCTGGCAGTCCAGCGCGGCGCAGAGCTTATCCAGCGTCTCGAAACGGATCGCCCTTGCCTTCCCCGTTTTCAGGATCGAGAGGTTCGCCATCGTGATGCCGACACGCTCGGACAACTCCGTCAGGCTCATTTTCCGTCTGGCCAGCATCACATCCAGATTGACTACGATCATGCTATCACCTCAAATCGTCAGGTCGTGCTCTTCCCGCAGGCGCGCAGCCTCCGCAATGAGCTTTGACAGCGTGTTGGCAACCGCCGCGACGATCGCGCCCACAACGCAAACCGCCATCAGCCCGATCGCAATGCCGGGATGGCTCATGCTGAGCAGGAACAACGTGATATTTCCCACCGCGAAGTAGACCGTGTCCACCGCCGCCAGCCGCGCAACCGCGCGAAGCGAGGCGGCGTTCTGCGCGCTGAACGCGTTCCCCTTCCCGATCTCGTCCGCAACGCGCCAACCGTAAAACAAAACGCCGTAGCACGGCAGGGCGCTGCCCCACAGGAATGCCAGCCAGGGCCAAAACCGGTTGGAAAATTCCGGATATGCGGTGCGCATCGAGAGCGCAAAGAGAGGGATCGCGCCAAAGTACAGCAGCAGGCCGCACAGCGCCATGCCCGCGACGGACAGCTTCAGCGTCAAAGACAGCTTTTTCATATTGCTCGCTCCTTTTTCCAAGATACCCAGAGTATAGCACAATAATTTTCGATTGTCAATATATTTTTATCGTTTTTCGATAATTTCTTGAGTGCTTTTTACCCCCGGGGAGTCCCGGGGGTAAAAGCTCATTTGCACGCCTGCACGATCAGCTCCGCGCAGGTCTCGATGCCAAGCGCGCCGCTGTTGAGGCAGATGTCATAATTCTGCGCCTGTCCCCAGTTGCGGCCCGTATAGTTTTTGTAATAGACCTTGCGCTTCTGGTCCTTCTCGGTGAGGCGCTTTTCGGGCGACTTGTCGCACTCGCCGTAGCGCTCGACAATGCGCTTTGCGCGGCTTTCCATGTCGGCGTGGATGTAGACGTTCAGGCAGTCCTTGCGGTCGCGGAGGATGAAGTCCGCACAGCGGCCGACGATCACACACTCCCCCTCGGCGGCGATCTCTTCGATGATCTTCGTCTGCTCGATATACAGACGGTCGTGCATGGACAATCCGTCGGCAGAATACTGGCTCGCCGTGGCGAGCGCAAAGAGCAGGCTGCTGCGCGCGCTGGCATATTCGCCGCTTTCCTCGATGAACTCCGGCGAGAAGCCGCTGCGCTGCGCGACCTTGTTGACCAACTCACTGTCAAAAAAGCGATAGCCGAGTTTTTCCGCAACGAGCTTGCCGATGCTGCGCCCGCCGCTGCCGAATTCCCGGCTGATGGTGATGATTCGCTTCATTGGAAATCCCCCCTTGATTCTTTCCTGCTTCTATTATATCACGCGCCGCGAAAATCGCAAAACTTTTTTTCGTCAATTCATTCTATGGCGCAATTCTTCCCGCAATTCCGCGAAGCCGCCGTGCGGAGTGTCGTCCAGCGGGCGGTTCTTCGGGTTGATGAGGCAGGGCGTGAGCAGGAAGACCGGCAGGCCGAGCTCCGCCGCGGCCAGATCCTCCACGGCGTCGTTGCCGACCACGAGGCACTCCTCCGGCCTGCAGCCAATCTCCGCCAGAATATCCGCAAAATAGGCGGGATTGGGCTTGCAATGGCAGGAATTTTCATAGGTCGTGATATACTCGAAATCCTCCGGGCACAGCCCCGCCCAGCCGATGCGCGCACGCGTCGCCACGGCGGGGAAGATCGGATTCGTCGCCAGCACACGGCGGATGCCGTTGGCCTTCAAAAAATCGACCGTCTCCGCCGCCTCCGGCGCAAAGCCGCAGGCGCTTTTGGCGAGGTTGAAATCCGTCGCATAGAATTCCTCAAACACCTTCTCATGCGCCCGCGCCTGCTCGCCAAAGATGCCCGCGAAGACGTCCCAGAAAACCTCACAGTTCATTTTCGCGCCGTCGTTCTGCACCATCGCGGCGGTGCCCTTCCACAGCGCGTCGACGAGGGGCTTTGGCTCGTAGCCGTAGGGCGCGGCGAATTTCGCCAGATAGCCGAAATACGCCCGCACGAAATCCTCCTGCACCATCGGCAGCAGCGTCCCATCCAGATCAAACAGTACCGTTTTCAGCATTTTTCCACGCTCCAAGCTCTTTTCTTCATAGTATACCACGCGACAACGGATTTGGAAAGCGTTTTTTACATCGTGCGGATCACCCCGCAGGCGATTTTTTCGCCGGCGTTGCCCGAGGGCTGGGTATGGAAATCGTCCGGCTGCGCGTGGATCACCACCGTTTTTCCGAGGATGTCGCAGACGGAAAAGCGGTTTGTGAGTACGCGCAGCTCAGCCCTCCCGCCGCACGAGAGCAGCGGCGGCAGGTCGCCCGCGTGCCGTGGGTGGTCGCGCCCGCGCGGATTAAAGTGGCTCCCGGTATTCGGAAAGCCCACGCCGCAGCAGTCGCCGCCCTCATGGATATGGAAGGCGAAGAAGCCTGTCTCCGTGTCGGGCAGGCCGCAGATCTCCGCGACAACGAGCGTTGCGCAGCCGCGCGGGAAGAATTTGACCGTTCCGCGCAGCTCCGGGTGGGCTGCGCCGCCGCATACAAGGGCGATCGCGCCCGAAAGGCCATGCTTTGTCATAAAAGATCACCTCGTCACAGGCTATGCGCGCCCGCAGCGCTTCGTGACCCCTATCAAAAAAAGCAAAACCCGCCCGTGCGGAACGCACGGACGGGAAAACAGCACAGGAAATTACAGTGCCTTCTTCGCGGTTTCGACGAGGGCGGCGAACGCAGCGCTGTCGTTGATGGCCATCTCGGACAGGCTCTTGCGGTTCATCTCGATGCCGGCCTTCTTCAGACCGTTCATGAAACGGGAGTAGTTCATATCGTAGGGCTTGACAGCGGCGGAGATACGAGCGATCCACAGACGGCGGAAATCGCGCTTCTTCTGCTTGCGGCCGATGTAGGCGTAAACGCCGGACTTCTTGACCGCCTGCTTTGCCATCTTAAAGTGCGTGGACTTGGAGCCCCAGTAGGACTTCGCCAGCTTCAGAACCTTATTTCTTCTCTTGCGCGTCATCATCGCGCCTTTCACTCTTGCCATCTTTCTATCCTCCTATCCGATTATTTGTACGGAATCATCTTTTTGATGGCTTCCGTATTGGTGACATCCGCGTAGGTCGTGCTTCTCAGGCGACGGCCGCGCTTGGTGTCCTTCTTGGTGAGGATATGGCTCTTGAAAGCGTGCGCTCTCTTGACCTTACCGGTCTTGGTGAGATTGAATCTCTTCTTTGCACCGCTGTGGGTCTTCAGTTTCGGCATGGTTCTTCTCCTTTGTAATTATTTTGCATTTTTCGGTGACAGGAAGATCGACATATTTCTGCCATCGAGCTTGGGTTTCTTTTCCATATTTGCCGCCTCGGCGCACCCTTCGCCAAACCGGATCAAAAGCTGCTCGCCGATTTCGGTATGCGCCATCTCGCGGCCGCGGAAGCGCACAGTGACCTTAACGCGATTGCCTTCCTTGAGGAATTTCAGCGCGTTGCGCATCTTGGTATTGAAATCGTTGGTATCGATGCCGGGAGACATACGGATCTCCTTGATCTCGACGACACGCTGGTTCTTTTTGCCTTCCTTCTCGCGCTTGAGCTGGTCAAAGCGGAACTTGCCGTAGTCCATGATCTTGCACACGGGCGGCACGGCGTTCGGGGAGATCTTGACGAGGTCAAGCTCCTGTTCCTCCGCCATTTTAAGCGCGGCCTCGGAGGAAACAATGCCGAGCATTGCGCCGTCCGCACCGATCAGGCGGATCTCCTTGTCCCGAATCTCTTCGTTGAGCTGATGATCTAATTTGCCGATGGTAAAGCACCTCCATTACAACGACAAAAATGCGGATGCCGACAGCACCCGCAACCGAAAGACACGCAGAATTAGCGTGGGACATTCGATATAAAACCTTTTTGCTTTCGCGGAAGGTGAGGCGGGCAGACGGCCTTCTTTGTTTTGCCTGAATAGTATACCATCCGGAAAGCTCCGTGTCAAGTGCTTTTTACAGACTTTTTCTGCAAATATTCTTTTCAAATCGCCAAAAATGTGGTATGATGGCAGCAAGGGAGGATCATCACGAAAGGAGTTTTCCGATGAAACGTCTATTTTGCCTGATTTTGGCGCTGTGCCTGCTGGCCTTGTCCGCCTGCGGCACGAAAACGCCTGCGCCTACGGAATCGACGGCGCCGTCTTCCTCCTCGACCGAGGCCACCACCGAACCAACGACCGAGACGACCACCGAATCCACCACGGAGCCGACCACCGAGCCTGCGCCGCAGGCGGCTTACGAGCTTGGGCTGTGCAGCGCAAGCACCTACCGCGACGACAGCGGCGCGATCTGGGCCATGGGCCTTGCCGAGATCGTCAACACCGGCGAAAAGCCCCTGTTTTTGGACTACGGCGCGTTCGATGTGACGGATGCCAACGGCAACGCCGTCCTGTCCGTCAGCTCTGTCGCCGCCTATCCGCAGGTCATCCTGCCCGGCGAACGCGGCTACTATTTTGAGGTCTTTGAGCCGGGTCTGCCCGACACGCAGGCGCTCTCCCTGACCGTCACGCCCGACATCCGTGAGGCGACGGTCGACGCCGTGCGCTATGAGGTCACGGAAACGCAGCTTCGCAATTCGCCCTACGGCGGCCTGGAGCTGACCGGTCTTGTAAAAAACACGTCGGAGCAGAACGGCGAGCTGGTCTGCATCGCCGCGATCCTGCTGGGCAAGGACGGTGCGCCGCTCGGCATCCTGACGAATATCCTGACCGAGACGCTGAAAGCCGGCGCGCAGGTCGAATTTTCCGCCGAGAGCTTTATGCTTCCGCCGGATCTGAAGGTGTCGCAGGTCGACGAGCTTGTGATCTACGCCTACCCGCTGCAGGAGCAGCCATAACAAAGGAGGTGCCGAACGGCACATGAAGGAACTGCCGATTGCGGTGTTCGATTCCGGGCTGGGCGGGCTGAGCGTCCTGCGGGAGCTGACCCGGCAAATGCCGCAGGAACATTTTCTCTATTTCGGCGACTCCGCCAACGCGCCTTACGGCTCACGCAGCACCGAGGAGATCCGCGCGCTGACGCTGCATAACGCGGAGCTGCTTTTTGCGCAGGGCTGCAAGGCGCTGGTCGTCGCCTGCAACACGGCGACCTCCGCGGCGATCAACGACCTGCGTCAGCGCTATCCCGACCGGATCATCGTCGGCATCGAGCCCGCGCTGAAGCTGGCCGTCACGCGCCATCCGCACGGAAAGATCCTCGTCATGGCGACGGAGGCGACCCTCCGAGAGCAGAAGTTTGCCGCGCTGATGGAAAAGTACGCGGACGATTGCGTGATCTGCAAGTGTCCGTGTCCCGCGCTGGTGGAGTTCGTCGAGCGCGGCGAGCTGCACGGCGTGCGCCTGCGCGACTGCCTGCACGACGAGTTGGACGCTTTTCTTGCACCCGCGCCCGACGCGGTCGTCCTCGGCTGCACGCACTTTCCGTTTCTGCGTCAGGCCATTTCTGAGGTCGTGGGCGGCACTACCGAGCTGCTCGACGGCGCGGACGGCACCGCGAAGGAGACGAAACGCCGCCTTGCCGAGGCCGGTCTGCTGCGCGAGGGCACACAGGGCAGCGTCTCCCTTCGGAACAGCCTGTCCTCGCAGGAGATCCTGCGTCTGTCCGAGCAGCTTCTCAACGCATAAAACAAGCAGAGCCGATTCCTCGGCTCTGCTCTCAGACTGTCAAAAAGTCCGTAATCGTCAAAATCAGTTCACGATTTTGGCATATTCCATGATTTGAAGTTCTTTCAAAGCGCTCGGATTTTCCAAACTAATTATGTTGGATTGTTCTTGCTTTGCAAGGATTTTGACTTCCGTCGCAACTCGCGCCCTACCGTACCTTTGTACGCCGACGTGCGCGAGTTGCTCGGCTTTCGAACTTTTTGACAGCCTGCCAGCGTGTCGAAAAGCTTTTTTCGACACGCTGCAAGCAGAGCCGCACACGCGGCTCTGCTCTTTTTTGAAAAATCAGCCCCACATGGCGGAAAGCGCCGGGATAACCTGCTTTTTCCGCGACATAACGTGCGGCAGGAAGACCACATTGTTCTTCGCGTCGGGCGAAAACGCCATGCGGATGGCGTCCTCGTCGCCCAGATAGATGAGCTGCGTGCCCTCGAGCAGGACGTCCGTGAGCATGAGAAGCATCAGGCTGTAGTCCTTCTCCTTGCGCGTTTTCTCCATCTCCGCGAGGAATTCGTCCTTGCGGCTCAGGATGTGCTCGGAGTTGACGCAGGTGATCTGGCCGACGCCGAGGTTGTGTCCTGCGATGTGGAAGTCCTTGAAGTCCGTGAACATCAGGTCGCGGGCGGGCTTGTCGTCCGACCACGACGCGGAGAAGATCTCCTGCCCCAGCTCGTCGAGGGAGACGTTCGCAATGCGCGCCATGCGCTCGGCCATGTTGCGGTCGCGCTGGGTGCAGGTGGGCGATTTGAACATGACCGTGTCAGAGACGATCGCCGCCGCCATCATACCGGCGAGCTTTTCCGACGGCATGAGGCCCTTTTCCTGATACATCCCGGCGATGATCGTCGTCGTGCTGCCGACCGGCTCGTTGCGGAAATAGATCGGGTTGCCCGTCTGGATGTCCGCAAGGCGGTGATGGTCGATGATCTCCAGAATTTCCGCCTGCTCCAGACCGGGGACGGACTGCGCGGCCTCGTTGTGGTCGACGAGGACGACGCGCTTTCTGCGCGGACGGATCAAATGATAGCGCGAGAGCGTGCCGACGACGCGCTCGTTCTCGTCAAGGATGGGATAGCAGCGGAAGCGGCTTTTAAGCATTCCCTCGCGGACGTCATCGACGAAGTCGTCGAGGTGGAAGCACTCGATGTTGTCCGTGCGGCAGATGCGGCGGATGGGCAACGACTGATAGATCAGACGCACGGCGCGGTAGGCGTCGAAGGGTGTGGAGATGATGCAGGTATCGGTCGGCAGGGTGCGCAGCTCCTCGTCCAGCTCCGCCTGACAGACGATCACGCAATTCACGCCGATCGCAATGGCTCTGCGCACCATGTCCGGCTGGTGGCCGACGACGACAATGCTGTCCTTGCCGGAAAAGAGCAGGTTTTCGCAGCTCTGCGGCAGGGCGATGGTCACGTCGCCCGTGACGGTGTCGATGAGGTTGCCGGCCTCGTTAAGGATACGGCCCTCCAGAACGCTGAGCAGGTTGAACACAGGGACCTCGTCGATGTGCGGCCGCTCGATCGCGCGCATATCGCACGCGGCGATGTCTCCCGCCGAGAGCATCCCGTACAGCGTGCCGTCCTCGTTCGTCACGGGAATCGCCGCAATGGAACGGTCTGCCGTCAGCACCGACCACGCGTGGCTGACCGTGACGGCGGAGGACAGGGCCGGCGGCGTGTCATAGGCAAGGTCGCGCACCTGCGTGCGCATGGTTTTGATCCACGGCGGCGCGGTAAAACCGAAGCGGTCGAGTACGAGCTGCGTCTCGTCGCTGACGTGGCCGAGGCGTCCCGCGCAATACTCCCGGTCCCCGAGGGCGTTGCGCAGCGCGGCATAGGCCATCGCGGACACGATGGAATCCGTGTCCGGGTTGCGATGCCCTGTAACAAATACTTTATCCATAGCGGCCTCCCCTTCGTTATTTCTTCTTTCATCCTACCCACTTTTGAACCTCATGTCAACGCTTTCTTTCTTATATTTTGCAAAAAGCGAAAAAATCTTGCCATCCCAACGGAGTTTTGCTATAATAGAAGGACAACACACAAAGGAAGTAGAGACATGAAAAAACCGACGCTCGTCGTTATGGCTGCCGGGATGGGCAGCCGCTTCGGCGGACTGAAACAAATGACGCCCGTGGACGCGCAGGGCAACAGCCTGCTCCACTATTCCCTCTATGACGCTTATACGGCCGGCTTTGGCAAGGTCGTTTTCATCATTAAGGAGGCCATCGCCGAGGACTTCAAAAAGGTCACGGTCGGGCTGGAGCGCTATCTGGACGTGGCTTACGTCTATCAGGAGCTGGACAAGCTCCCGGAGGGCTACGCCGTGCCCGAGGGCCGCGTCAAGCCATGGGGCACGGGGCACGCCGTCCTTTGCGCAAAGGACGCCATCGACGGCCCCTTCGCCGTCATTAACGCGGACGATTTCTACGGCCGCGGCGCCTACACCGCGATCGCGGACTTCTTCCGCAGCGCGCACGCCGACAACGAATACGCCATGGTCGGCTATCTCCTGCGCAACGCGATGACGGACAACGGCTATGTCGCCCGCGGCGTCTGCGAGATCGAAAGCGACTACCTCGCCGGCGTGACCGAGCGCACCCACATTGAAAAGCGCGGCGAGGACGCCGCCTATACGGAAGACGGCACGCGCTATGTTCCCCTTTCGGGCAGCACCGTCGTTTCGATGAACTTCTGGGGCTTCACGCCGCGCATTCTGGCGGAGCTGGAACGGCGTTTTCCGAAGTTTTTGGACGAAAATCTCCCGGTCAACCCGGAAAAATGCGAATTTTTCCTCCCGACGGTCGCAAACGCGCAGATCCACGAGGGTCTCGGCACCGTCCGCGTCCTGTGCACCGACGAGGCGTGGTACGGCGTGACCTACCGCGAGGATCTGCCCTCGGTGCAGGCCGCCATCGCCGCGCTGCACGAAGCCGGCGTCTATCCCGAAGTCCTTTTCCCCTGATTGTTTTGTCAAGGAGGTCGCTCCATGATCGAAAATCTGAACAAGCAGACCTTTGCGCCCTTCGGCAAGATCCTGCGCGACAGCCTGCCCAACCGCGGCTTCCCGAAGGGCGACGAATGGATCGAAGCCGTCCACTACTTCAACACCGGAGAGCTGTATTTCCAGCGCACGACGCACGCCATGTATCTGGACTTCGAACTGGGCATGACGGTGCTCGTCATCCGCCGCGACGATGCGCTGACGAGCTTCTATCTCGACAAGCCCGTCTGCCTCAACGCCGGGACGGACTTTGCCATTGTGCCCTATCAAAGCGAGTGCTCCGTGCGGATGTCGCTGCCGCGTGAGGCGTCGCTTGAGCGGCTCGACAGCTTCAGCGCTATCGAAAACCTCAAGATCGGCGACCGTCTGCGCCTCGGCGAGATCTATACGCTCTTTTACCGCGAGGAAGAGAGCGGCTTCCTCTTCAAGGGCGAAAAGCACTCGATGTATGAGCTGACCTACGTCGACCGTGGCCAGCTCCACTGCGTCGTCGACGGCAACGGCTCGACGCTCCGGCAGGGGCAGCTCATGGTCTTTACGCCGAACCAGTGGCATATGCAGTATACCGACCTGAACGTCACGGCACGTTTCCTGACCATCGCGTTTGACATGGAGAGCGATCTGCCGATGAACCTGTCCGACCGCGTGTTCGACCTGTCCTCGGCGGAGGCGGTGTTCCTCAAGCAGATCCTGAGCGAGATCGACACGAACGACGTGTTCAGCGGCGATTTTATCCGCAGCAACCTCAAGCTCCTGCTGCTGTCCGTCCTGCGGGACGTCAGCGGCCGCAAAAAGCGGCTGAAAACACCGGTCTCCCTGCGCAACGAGAACCAGATCGTCAGCCGCACCCTGCAATACATCGCCGACCACGTCTATGACAAGCTCTCGGTCGAGACGGTGGCGAAGGAGACGGGCGTCAGCACCTCGCACCTGACCGCTCTGTTCCAGCGCCAGCTTGCCATCTCGCCCGGCGAATACATCCGCCGCGTCAAGCTTGAGGAGAGCAAATGCCTCATCCGCGAGGGACGGCTGAACTTCTCGCAGATCGCCGCGAAGCTCAATTACTCCACCATTCACCACTTTTCGCGCCAGTTCAAGGACAATTTCGGCATCTCCCCTTCGGAATATGCCAAATCCATCAAGACGGAATAAGCAAAAGTCACCCCGGAGGGGTAATGCCACGAACTTAGCGGCATTACCCGGAGGGGTGACTTTTTTGGGAAGCTCTGAATCAATCCGCAAGAGCGGTCAGCGAGGGATTTTGTCCCAAATTGAGGTTTGGAAATCGCAGGAATACTTTGTGTATTTCAAGATTTTCAAACCGATAAGTTGGGGCAAAAGACCCGCTGTCCGCCGCCGCTGATTTGTTCAGAGTTTCCTTAGTATTTGGCCAGAAGCTCCAGCAGGAGCTGCTTGCAGCGCTTTTCGTCCATGTTGTAGACGACGGTGGCGTTCGGGGCGGTGAAATAGCCGCGGCGGTCAATGATGAGCTGACCGTCAGCCATGCCGCCGGAGCAGTCCACCCGGCAGACCTCCGCTCTCGCGTCGGTGACCGTAGCGGGGTCGATGGCGGGCACCACCGCCGCCCAGTCATGCACGCAGCAGGACGAGTCCGGCTCGATCTCATAGGGCGGGCGCGAGAAGCCGGGCTTCCACAGATAGTCGCAGCGCCAGATGAACCGCCGCAGCAACGCGCCGACGAACGCGGCGCTTTTCGTTCCGAGCGCTTCGATATCCACGATGTCCTCCGGCGTGTAGGTCGCGCCGGCTTCGTTGGCCTCGATCGGGCCGATCATCAGATTGGCGCCGCTGAGCATGACCTTTGCCGCCGCTTCCGCGTCGTCGACAAAATTTGCCTCCGCCACAGGTGTGCGGTTGCCGATGTGGATGCCGCCGCCCATGATGTACAGCGTGCCGATCTTCTGCGCGATCTCCGGCGCGAGGAGAAACGCCGCAGCGATGTTGGTCAGCGGCCCGGTCGCGCAGACGTCGATCGGTTCCTCGGCCTCGCGCAGCGTCCGCACCAGATAGCTGACCGCATGCTCGTTTTCCGCCGTTCTTCCGCCGGTCGGCAGGCCGAGGGACGGCTCATGGATCCGCAGCGGCTTGCCGTCAAACTCCTTGCGGGTGGTCTGGCAGAGGGTGTTGCTTGTCCGGCCGGGGAAAAGCCCGGCGGTCAGCGAATGCGGGCAGCCCTGATAGACCGGAATGTCCAGTCCAAGGAAATGCACCAGCGAAAGGTTGTTCGCCGTCGCCTCCTGCACGGTCAGGTTGCCGTGGACGCTCGTGATGCCGATCACTTCGATGTTATCCGCCAGCAGCAGTCCCAGCAGCGCGACGGCATCGTCGGTGCCGGTGTCGCAGTCGACGATCATTTTCCGTTTCAGTTCCGGCATGACCGCTCACCTTCTGCCCTTGTCGTACGGCATACCGGCAGCCTTCGGGCCGATCGCCTTGTTCGACGAGAGCGCCAGGATCACCAGGGTGATGATATAGGGCAGGCTCTTGTAGAAGTTATCGGAAAGGCCAATATCAGACAGGAACGGGATGCTCATGTAGCCGGAGGCAATGGTCTTGATGAGGGAGAACAGCAGCGCGGCAAAGAGCAGGCGCACCGGCTTCCACTGACCGAGCATCAGGACAGACAGGGCAAGGAAGCCATAGCCGTAGACGTCGCCGCCGAACGAGGTAACCGTCGGGATAATATAGATCAGGCCGCCGAGGCCGCCGAGTGCGCCGGAAATCGCAACTGCGATATAACGGGTGCGATAGACATTGATGCCCAGAGAGTCCGCCGCCTGGGGGTTCTCGCCGCAGGCGCTCAGGCGCATACCGAAGCGGGTCTTTGCAAACACGAAGATCGTCACGCCGATGATGGCTAAGCCGATGTAGGTCGTGATATAGGCATCCTGGAACAGGATCTTGCCGAGAACCGGAATATCACCGAGGACAGGAACCTTTGCAATGCGGAAGGTGTTGGTGAAGGAGACGTGCTGGCTGCCGGTGATGGAGCGTGCAACAAA
Source organism: uncultured Oscillospiraceae bacterium (assembly GCA_964629755.1). GTDB lineage: Bacteria > Bacillota > Clostridia > Oscillospirales > Oscillospiraceae > JAZOXB01. The sequence goes on from CAZVSJ010000001.1 coordinate 75,328, forward strand.
AACCGCAAACGCCGCAGCAAAGGAGTTCAGTGCCATAGCGCTGATGCTCTGGTCTGCCTTCAGCTTAATGGCCGCGAAGGCGTGAAGCTGCGTGAACAGGACGCCGACGAGCATCGAAACGAGCATGGTGCAGATCAGCAGGAGCTGACCGGACATATATGCCTCCATAAAGTGCATGAACATCGCGCCGGCGAAGGCGCCCATGATCATGATGCCCTCAAGGCACATATTCAGGATGCCGCTCTTTTCCGAGTACAGACCGGCAACGGAGACCACCAGCAACGGAATAAAGAAGCAAAGGCACATATTGGCAATGAAGTAGAATACCTCCATCAGTAAACGCCTCCTTTTTCTGATTCACTCTGGGAACGTTTTGCCTGACGTTTTCTGCTCAGTGTATCAAACGCGACACGCAGCAGCAGCGCAAAGGCGGAGAGGTAAATAACCGCTGAGGTAACAATGTTGACGATGTCCTTGACAAAACCGTAGGACTGGATATACTGGCCGCCAATGGTCAGGAAAGCGATGAACAGCGATGAGAGAATAACACCGAGCGGGGAACTGTTCGCCAGTATTGCAATGGAGATGCCGGTAAAGCCTTCGGTCGGCTGTGTGTCATACACACGGATGTTTCGCCCCGTGCCGGACAGATACAGCAGCGCACCGCCGAGCGCGACCAGCGCGCCGGAGAGCATAAGCGAAACGATAATCGTGCGCTTTTCCTTGATGCCTGCGTATTTACAGGCAAACTGGTTCAGGCCGCAGGCACGCAGCTCATAGCCGAAGGTCGTCTTATTGAGGATGATATACATCAAAACGCAGACTCCGATGGCAATGAAAATGCCGATATTGGCGCCGCTGCCCGGGAAGATCTTGTCCAGACCGACCGTGGGCATGACGGCAGCGGCGGGAATGCTCTTGGACTGACCGGTGGTAACATTATAGATCGAAGCTTTGATGAGCGTGTTGACCAGATATCTGGCCAGATAGTTCATCATAATGGTACTGATGATGCTGTTGACATTGCGATATGCCTTGAGAAGGCCGGGGATCAGTGCCCACAGCGAGCCGGAAAGGGTGGCTGCAATCAGCGGAACGATCCAGCGCAGCGGCCCGGGCAGAAAATCCCACTTGATCGCCGTATAGATCGCAACAAAGCTGCCCATCAGGAATTGGCCGCCGCCACCGATGTTAAAGACGCTTGACTTAAAGGCAATGGCAAGGCCGACGCCACACATCATGATCGGTGTGGCCTGATAGAGGATGTCGCCGATGGCTTTGATGCCGCCCTCACGAATGCCGCCCGTGATCAGCGTCAGGAAGCCGGGCCAGGCGTTCTTTGCGTCGCAGACGAACAAAATGACCAGCGCGAGAAGCAGGCCGGCGATTGCCGCCAGCGCAGAGGCGGAAAGGCTTACCAAAGCACCGGTATTAAGCGCTCTTTTTTTCTTAAGCATGCTGTTCCTCCTTCTTTACGCCGGCCATGTAGAGGCCCATTTGCTGGATCGTCGTCCTTTTCGGGTCGACATCAGCAACGATCTTGCCCTCGAACATCACAAGGACACGGTCGCTGACATCCATGACCTCATCCAGCTCCAGCGACATCATCAGCACGGCCTTGCCGGCATCTCGCTGCGCAATGAGCTGCTTGTGGACAAATTCGATTGCACCGACATCCAGACCGCGCGTCGGCTGCACAGCGATCAGCAGGTCGCTGTTTTCTTCGATCTCGCGGGCAATGATGGCCTTCTGCTGGTTGCCGCCGGACATACTGCGGGCGGAGGTCTTCGCCCCCAGCGTCGTACGAATATCATATTTCTCAATGAGCTCTTCGGAGTAGGTCTCCGCCTTGTCCCAGTTGATAAAGGCGTGGCGTTGCACCGAGGGCTTAAAATAGCTTTTCAGAATCAGGTTTTCTTTCAACGAGAAATCCAGGATCAGGCCGTATTTATGGCGGTCCTCCGGGATATGAGAAATGCCGGATAGGTTTCTGGCCCGAACATCCGCTTTGGTGATGTCCTTGCCGTTAAGCGTGATCGTACCGCTTTGAATCGGCATGATACCGGTCAGACCGTAGATGGTCTCGGACTGACCATTTCCGTCAATGCCGGCGATGCAGACGATCTCACCGCGGCGGACGGAGAAGCTGATGTCATCAACGATGTTCTTCTGTGAGGAACGGGAACGCATGACCAGGTTTTT
>CAZVSJ010000001.1:77539-99072 GCA_964629755.1 uncultured Oscillospiraceae bacterium
CCAGTACCGTTTCGCCGAGCTGCTGCTCGCCTTTATCGACGGTGAAGCTGACCTTGCGCCCGACCATGAGCTCGCTCATTTCTTCCTTTGTTGTTTCTGCGACGTTAAGCGTTGCGACCTTCTTACCGCGGCGGAGAATCGTAACGCGGTCGGCCACCTTGCTGATCTCATCCAGCTTATGAGAGATGAAGACGATCGATTTTCCCTCGGCAGCGAGGCCCTTGATAATCGTTATCAGTTCCTCGATCTCCTGCGGAGTCAGGACGGCAGTCGGCTCATCAAAGATCAGAATATCACTCTCGCGGTAAAGGGTCTTCAGAATTTCAACGCGCTGCTGCATACCGACGGTGATGTCGGACACGATCGCGTCGGGATCAACGGCGAGGCCGTAGCGATCACTCAGCTCCATGATCCTTTTTCTCGCTGTTTTCAAATCAAGAACGCCGTTCTTCATTGACTCACTGCCGAGAATAATGTTACGGATGACGGAGAAGCACTCGACCAGCTTGAAGTGCTGATGCACCATGCCGATGCCAAGTGCCGTTGCATCACGCGGGCCCGTGATATGCACAGGTTTGCCGTTGACCTTAATGGTACCGCTCTCCGGTTGATACATTCCGAACAGGACGCTCATCAGCGTGGATTTGCCAGCACCGTTTTCGCCGAGCAGCGCGTGGATCTCACCCTTACGAATCTGGAGGGAGATGTTATCGCAGGCGACGATACCCGGAAAGGTTTTGACAATATCCTGCATCTCTACAGCAAATTGTTCATCCATAGTTGAATCCTCGTTTTCTATTCAGAGTAACCGGATACAGGGGGCACGAGGCCCCCCATATCTATATTGAAGGTAAGAAAGCTGATTAGTTCTTGTAATCGAGTGTGACCAGCTCCAGCGGAATCTGGGTCGGGTCTTCGATGTCGCTGTCGGTGAGGATGCTCGAGGCGATGCCGCCCTCGTCGTTCTTCATGCGGTTGTACAGCTCGAGGTACTGCTCCTCGGTGTAATTCTTCAGTCTCCAGCTATCGCCGGTGGACAGGCCAACGCAATCGACGCTTGCGCCGAGAACCGCGTCAACGCCGCCGGGGAAGCTGCCGTTCTTATAGCCCATGAGCGCGTCATAGGTGGCTTTTGCGCAGCCCTTGGTTGCGGAGGTGATAACCGTGGGAGACTGGCCGCCCTGGTCCATATCGACGCCGATGACAGCCTTGCCAAGCTCTTCCGCCGCGGCGAAAGCGTTCTGGCAGATGGTGCCGCCGCAGGAGAAGATGACCTCGGTGCCGGTCTGATACCAGCCCTTGATGGTGGTCAGCTTTTCCGGAGAGGCCATGAAGTCGCCGGAGTACCAGTAAATGACTTCAACATCGCCCTTGTTCAGGCCGAGATCCTTTGCAGCCTGCTCGGCACCCATGACATAGCCATAGCCAAAGCGGGCAACGGAGGTGACGGCCATGCCGCCGAAGAAGGCCAGCTTACGGTAGCCTTCCATAACGGAGGCATAACCGGCCATGAAGCCGACTTCACCTTCGGCGAAGAGGATGGAGTAAACGTTGCTGCCGGTGCGGAAGTCAGAATAGTCAGAGCTGTGCGGTCTGCCGTCGATGAGGACGAATTTCACGTCGGGATATTTATCCTGTGCCTCATAGATGGCATCCTCGAACAGATAGCCGGGGCAGACAAGGACCTTGCCGCCGACCTTGACGGCCTGATCCATCAGGCTGAGATAGGCTTCCTTGGACTCTTCGCTCGGGGTCATATAGGTGTAGGTAGCGCCGGTTTCTTCACCAAACTGCTTGATGCCGTTCCACGTCGCTTCGCAGAAGCTGCCGTCATTGACCGTACCGGTGGGCAGGTCCATCAGCATGACGATCTCATAGGAGTCGCCGTTGTTATCGGGCTTCGGTTCCGTGGGGGTGTCGCCGGAGTTCTGGGTGGTGCCGTCCGGGGTATCGGTGCCAGTTTTGCTGCAGGCGGTCACGCTCAGGAGCATTACGACTGCAAGCAGGATTGCCAGTAACTTCTTCATTTTTCGTTCCTCCAATTCAAAATATTGATAAGGCGGTGCCTTAATCACAGGGTTGCCCGGACTCTTCCGGGGCGGTTTTGCGAAGCGGGCCGAACCACTTCCGGAAACGCCGGTCGGTCACATTCATGAACCACTTCATAATGGGCCCGGTGCCGAAGGCGCCCACCAGCGTGCCGACGCCGATGAGGTCGCCGAAGATCGCGCGTCCGGCAAGGCTGCCGAGCAGGATACCGATGCACATATAGGTCAGATCCTCCGCGATGCGCAGCCAGCGGAGGTTGATCCCGGTCTTCTCCGACAGCCACAGCGGCAGCGATTCCACGGCGCTGATGCCGAGCTCCGCGATAATATACAGGGCAACGGCCACGGCAAAGGCAACCAGACCAATGATGAGCAGGATGATCTGCATGGTCAGCGTGTCACCGGGGAAGTACATGCCGATGAGCCAGTTGAACAGGTCGATCAGTGCGCCGGAGATCAGCGTGCCGACGATCGTGCCGACGTGGATATACTTGCGGGTGAAGATGAGCATGAATGTTAACAGGAAAATGCAGTTGATGTAGGTGACCTGTCCGTAGGTCAGGTGGAACAGCGAGTGCTCGCCGTCGACGAACACGGAGAACGGATCCGTTCCCAGACCGCACTGGTAATAGCAGGCGATGCCGAAGTTCATCAGGACGAGCGAAAACAGCATGACGAAAAAGCGCTTTGTGAAGGACGCCGGATTGTAGCTCAGAAGATACGCTTTGATTTTCTTTCTCATGGATCACCTCGTCGGAAGATCGGGCAGCTTATCGATCATTTCGATGGCGCGGAGCGTGATCTGGGTAAGCAGCTTGACCTTGTTGGGGTAATCCGGGTCGTTCATGGTGCCCATGGAGCCGTGGGCTTCATAGAGGTTCGGGCCGGTGAGCAGGATGGTGCCGGTGCGCAGGCCGCGCAGCAGGGAGCCGAGCGTGAACAGCGTGGCGCTCTCATTCTCGATAGCCAGAACGTTGGCTTCCGTCCAGGGCTTGATCCGTTCCTCCCAACCCTCGTGGGCGCCGGGGCTTTCCAGATAGAACGCGTCATGGCTGCGGACGATGCCGAGATAGGGCTCCACGCCGAACTCATGGCAGGCGTCGCGCAGGGCGCAGACCACGTCGATGTCCGCGATGGCGGGATACTCCGCCGGGATATACTGCTTCGACGCGCCCTCGCCGCGCACCGCACCGGTGGCGATCACGAAGGAGCCGGACGGGATGTCCCGCTGCAGGCTGCCACTGGTTCCCATGCGGATCAGCGTTTTGGCGCCGATGTGCTTCAGCTCCTCAACGCAGACTGCCACGGCCATGCCGCCCATGCCGGTGGACATGACGGACACGTCAACGTCGTGATATTTTCCCGTGTAGGTGGGGTTACCGCGGGAAACGCCCTTGCATTCCGCCGAGTCAAAGTATTTTGCCACCATTTCACAGCGGGCAGGATCACCCGGAAGGATCACGTGCTTGCCGATGTCGCTCTCGTTGACACCGATGTGCCAGAGCTTGCCCTGCGGGTTCTCCAACCGGGTGGATTGGTATTTCATGGTGGAATTCCTCCGTTTCTGTTATTTTCTCATTGCAAACCGGAAGCGCATGACCTCGCTGTTGTAATAGTCCTTGCAGAAGGCGATGATGCCTCCGGTACCGATATACTGTGTAGTGACCAGCGTCTGGATGCCGCGGGGAAGCATCAGGTGCAGGCCCGAAGGATTGGTCGTCCGGATGGGCAGGCACTCATACTCTGCCGCCAGCGTTTTCGCCGTCAGCTCAGCCGCCAGTGCGTGATAGAGCTTCTCCGGGCTGTCAGACGGGTCCACGGGGACCAAATCGTCGACAAAGTAGTAAAAGGAGAGCACCGCCGGCTTTTCATTGAGCGAATAGAGCTGCTGGAGCTGTACGATCTCGTGTCCCGGCGCGGGAGAGAGCTTGTCGGTCAGGAACTCGTCGCCTCTGACGATATCGATGGTCCCCTGTTTGACGCCCAGCTCTCCCACCAGGGCAATGCGCTCCGGCGGCAGAAGAATACTGTCGGGAAAAGTCCGTCTGTATTTTTCTTTGCGGTTTGCCCCCGTTACGCAGCTTCCCTTCCCGCGGACGGTTTCGATGTAGCCGTCCTCATAGAGGATCGACAGCGCCGTGCGCAGGGAGGTACGTCCGACGCACATGATGGAAGACAGCGCGGATTCGCTGGGTAAGGGGTCGCCGGATTTCAGAACGCCGCTTTCGATCAGGCGGCGCAGGCGCCGATAGATCTCGATGTATACGTTGGTGTCTTTTTCAATCGTCGTGATCCGCAGAGAATCGGCCACCACCGGATCAAGAAAGGCCGCCGCCGGGGCTCTCATTTTTCTTACCCTCGGATGAGCTTCGCCAGCGCCCGTGTGCCTACCTCAATGGCGTCAGCGATGAGCTTATCGTATTGCGTCTCAAAATCAATGCTCTCCCCGGTGGCGAGATTGTCGACCGCGACCAGGACTGCGCCGGTCTGCATCTGCAAAATGGAGCCGACAGTGTACATGGTCGCCACCTCGTTGTCCGTGGCGAGCACGCCCAGCTCCTGCCACGGGCGAATGCGCTCGGCAACGCCGTCGTGAGCGAAGCGGGATTCGAGGAACAGCGCGTCATGCGTGCGCACGATGCCCGTTGCGACCGCAGCGCCGACCTCCTTTGCGCTCTCGGTCAGCGCGAAGAAGGCGTCCAGATCGGCCACGGCGGGGTATTGCAGGTTCAGATACTCCAGCGTTGCGCCCTCGCAGCGGCAGGCGCCCGTCGGGATGATCAGCGTGCCGGGCTTGATGTCGGGCAAAATGGCCGAGCAGGTGCCGACCTTGATGATCTTGTTGCACTTGATGTGGCGCAGCTCCTCCACCGCGATCTCCATGGGCATACAGCCGTTGCCGCAGGACATCACGCTCATGGGAACGCCGTGCTTTTCGCCGGTGTAGGTGATGTATTCTCTGTGCTGGCCGATGTATTTCGCCTTGTCGAAGGTGTCCGCGATCACCTTGGTGCGCTCCAGATTGGAGGTCAGGATACAGCCGGGAGCGATCTGGGATTCGTCCAGATAGAGGTGATGTACCTTGTTCCCGTCCTCAAACTGGGGAACGCTGTCGAAATTATTTCTCAGATTATCCATTGTTACCTCCTCAGATCTCTTTCAGCAGTTCGTCGAGGATCTCCACGGCGCGGGTTGCGATCTTACTGCATTGCAGGATGCGCTTTGCCATGAAGTCCGGCTCAAACGCCCAGGGATAGGCTTCCTGCGAGTCCGGGCCGACGTAGTAGGGCGTGCCCTCGACCATGCTGGTGTGGGAGACGCAGATGGAGCCGGCGCGAATGCCCAGCCGGTGCGCCAGTGTGAACAGCAGCGCGCTCTCGTTCTCAACCATCTTGACGCCCGCGTCCACCCACGGCTTCATGCGCTCGTAGGTAGAGATCATCGCCGTGAAGGTCTCGCGGTAGTAAGAATCGTGGGCGCGGTAGAGACCGACAATCGGATCTTCCCCGAATTCATGGCAGGCCATGACCAGTGCCTTGACCACATAGGGGTCGGCAATGGCGGGGAATTCCGGCGGCGCGTATTCGTAGGAGCAGCCGTCGCCGCGGACGCAGCCGGTGGCGATGATGATGCGGCCCGGCTCATAGTCCGTCAGCAGGGCGGCGCCCGTGCCGACGCGAATGAGGTTCTTCAGACCGACGTGCTTCAGCTCCTCTGCGACGGTGCTGACGGAGAGCGGGCCCATGCCGGAGGACACCACGGAGATCGGCACATCGGTATTCGGCGTCACGCCGGTGTAGGTCGTGTAGGTCCGGCGGGAGCTGACGAACTTGGCGTCCTTGAAGCATCCGGAGATGATCTTGCTGCGGGCGGGGTCGCCGGGCATCAGCACGGAAGGCGCAAGCTCGCCATCTCCGACGCCCGTGTGGAACATTTTCCCGTCCTTATCTGTAAACTTCTTGCTGATGAATTCCATAGCTTTCTCCTTATAAATTCATGATCTTCCGATTCAGGCAGCGGATCACGGGCGTTGCCTTTGCCAGCACCTCTTCCTCGTCAATGAAGGTGAAGCGTCCGTGACGCAGGAGGATCTCGCCGTTGAGGAAGACGGTGTCCACGTTCCTGCCGTCGCCGGCGTAGAGGAAGTTGTTGAGCTTGTATTCGGGGTTGATCAGCGCGATGTCGTGATCCATGTCGACCAGGATGAAATCGGCAAGATTGCCCTCTTTCAGCTCGCCCAGGTCCTCATAGCCCAGCGCACGTATACCGTTAATGGTCATCATCTTGTAGACCGTTCCCGCGTCGAGGACGGTGGGGTCGAGCGTCAGACCCTTTTGCAGGTAGGCAGCCATTCTCGCCTCACGGATCATATCGCGGTTGGAGCTGGAGGCCTCACCGTCGCAGCCGATGGTGACGTTGATGCCGCGCTTGACCATCTCCGCGATGCGCGGGATGCCGTCGCTGATCTTGAGGTTGGTGCACGGGCAATGCACCGGGTTTGCGCCGCTCTGTGCGATAATGTCCAGCTCGTGATCGCTCAGCCAGATGCTGTGCGCGAGCAGCGTATTTTTATCCAGAATGCCGAGCTGCGCGAGCGCCTCCGCCTCGCCGCCGAGGCCGTAGGCTTTGGCGACGTTGCGCGTCTCCATCTTCCCCTCGCCCAGATGGGTGTGGTACACAAGGCCATGCTCATTGGCAAATTTTTTCAGCTCCTGCGCCATCCGTCCCGAGACGGCGGGCAGGCCGGCCGGCGCGACCGAAGCTTTCAGGCGTCCGTCAAGGTTATGCACCTTGCGGTAGACGCCTTCGGAACGGCGCAGCGCCTCATCGACGGACAAAATCGGCGTGGCCTCGTTTTCCGGCACGTCCGTGGTGCTGATGCCGATGGTTGCGCGGAGCTTGCTGTCGCGCACGGCGCGGATCGTCTCGTCCAGCGCCTCCCAGCCGGTCATCTCGTTGAGCATCGTCGTGCCGCATCGCAGCGCGGTCAGGCAGCCCAGCAGGCAGGAATAGTAGATTTCCTCCGGGGTCATGATCGCCTCGATGCCGAACAGGCGAACCAGCCAGGTTGTGATCGGATAATCATCCATGGGTCCTTTCAGGACAGACTGTGCCAGATGTGTATGGCAGTCGGCGAACGACGGCATGGCGAGCATACCCGCCGCGTCAATGATCTCGCAGCCCTCCGGCGCGTCAATCTTCGGCGCGATCTTCTGAATGCGCTCCCCTTCTACCAATATCTCTCCGGTCGAAGTCGTCATGGTGTCGAAATTTGCTATCTCGCAATTTCGGATCAGATACTTTTTCAAACGATACATCCCTCCTGTAACAGACTCATGTAACATATGTGACAAAGCCCGGTGAAAATTTACGGCCGCTTGTCTTTCACCGGCCACACTTAAAATTTATCAGTTTTTTGTGAAAAAGTAAACCGCTTTTTCCCGATTCGCGCCAAGACAAACAAGTAATTGACGGCAATTGCGTAAAACGGAAACTGCTCGAAAACCTCTGCGGAAAATCAGACACTTTCCACAAACCGAGACGATCATTTCTATAAAAAACGCCAAAAGTCAGCGCAGCTTCGGCAGGAAAACCCGCCTTTCAACTTGTTTAACTTGTTTGCTGCCGCGTTTATTCGGGTCGCGGCACCCGGTTTTTTTGTCAAAAACAGCATCCCGCAGCGGTCACTCTCCTGCTGTGGGATGCTGTTTTTTCGAAACCGGGTCTTCCCGGCAGATACGAACATCTGTCAGGATAATGGCAATATCTCTCCGTCAAATCAGAAGTTATCGGTGGATATACATTCTGGTCATATTGGGTTCGGCATCGCCCTGTACCATGCACAAAAATTCCCAGCCATATCGTTCATAGAAGTCAGTATGATCCGTGACCAAATAAATCGGAGTAATGCCTTTGGATTTCATATCATCTACGACCATATTCAGCAGATGACCTGCGATTCCTTTGCAGCGGTAGTCTTTTTCTGTATAGACTGCACAGACATTCGGGGTAAGGTCTTTCCTGTCATGGAAGTCATTTTCGATTACGCCCATACCTCCAACAATTTTGTCACCGCTCATGCAGAGATACCAACCGTACTCCGTTTCTTTTTTCAGATAAGCCTCCATGCATTCCAGATAGGCTTCCGTTGGAACACCCCATTTACAATGGAACCATTCTGCTGCACTATTTTTCAAATCTGCTCTTTCTCTCAATGTGATATAGTCAAAAGCATTCATTTTCTTTTCCTCTACTCATGAACTTCTGATTTACCAAATCGCCAAATTCCGGTTTGTTTAGCTGATTATACAGCAGAAAAGGCGGAATGTGAAGTGAAATATCCTTCGGATGTGAAATAATGACCTTCGGTCATTGTGAAATTTTCCGCTTACACGGAAAGTGAAATGAAATAAATCCCTCACGCCCGTGGGCATTTCACACGCCGCAGGCGTATTTCACTTGCGAAGCAAATTTCACAAATCCCGGAAGGGATTTATTTCGTTGAAAAGAAACAACCTTTGTCTGGTAGACAAAGGTTGTTTCTTTTCTGGCACGCCGGAAGGGACTCGAACCCCCAACCCTCAGAACCGGAATCTGATGCTCTATCCATTGAGCCACCGGCGCATTTTGAACGAACTTATTATAGCAGACTTTCCGCGCAAAGTAAAGCAGTTTTTCTGCTTTCTTTTCCTGCCCGCAAAAGCGACAAAAATCCGGGCGCGGGATATTGTTTTTCCCCCTGCCCCGTGATATAATGAAAAAAATGTTGAAATCAGCGCCTTTCGGCAGAGGATTTCACGGATTGCGAGGAAATATCATGGCTGCAAGTGTTGAAAATTTCCGCAGTGCGCTGCACGGCTTTAACCGCACCGACGTGGTGCAATTCATTCAGGCGCAGACAGTAGAGCATGAGAAGGCGCTGCGTCTGCTGCGGGAGGAGAATGCCCGCTTGCAGGAGGCGCTGGAGGCCGCCCGCGCCGAGACCGCAGAGGTCACGGCAAGCCGGGATGCGCTCGCTGCGCAGTTGGAAAACGCCGCCCAGCCCGCGCCCGAGGCTGCGCCTGCTGAGCCGTCGCTGGATGCGCCGATGGCGCCCGCCGCGACCGTAGTCTCCGCCGCCCCCTCCAACTTCAACGAGCTGGAGCTTGCCGCCTACCGCCGCGCAGAGATGACCGAACGCATGGCGCGGGAGCGCGCCAGCGCCTCCGCGCAGCGGATGAAGACCGTCTTTGCGCAGGCAGACGAAAAGCTGACCATCACCTCGCAGGATCTTGCCACTCTGCTGGACACCTTCCGCGTCGATTTTGAAAAGGCGCAGCAGATCCTCGCCACCGCGCAGGGCATCGTGGACGAGTCCTCCGCCGGACTGAAGGCCGCCGCCGAGATCGCCGGAGAGCTTTGAGATGGACTTTATCGAGCTTGCGAAGATCGAGGATGAGTATGAGCAAATCGCCAAGACCTACGAGATCTTCAACGAGGACGTCCGCCTGAACCGCTCGCAGGCCGCCCGTGTGGAATTCCTCACGACGGTGCATTTCATCGAGCAATACCTCAAACCCGGCGACCGCATCGCGGACATCGGCGCTGGCGCCGGAGAATACAGCCTGTATTTCGTGCGAAACGGCTATGACGTCAGCGCCGTGGAGCTTGCCGACCGCAACGTCGAAGCCTTTCGGAAGAAGCTGACCGCGGATGACCGCGTGGAGCTGCGGCAGGGCAACGCCGTCGACCTGTCCTTCTGGCCGGATGCCGCATTCGACATCGTTCTGCTGTTCGGCCCGCTGTACCATCTGCACCGCGAGGAAGACCGGCAGCGCTGCATTGCCGAGGCCAGGCGCGTCTGCAAGCCGGACGGCACGCTCTTCTTCGCCTTTATCGCACATGACATGGTCTTTTTCACCGAGCTTGCCAACAATCCGAATTACTTCCGCACCGGGGATTACGACCATGACACGCTCCGGCTGCACGATTTCCCGTTCGTGTTCCACACGGTCGACGAGTGCCGCCGCATCCTGAAAGACGGCGGCGTCCGCATCGAGCGCGAGATCGCCTCGGACGGCCTGAGCGAGCTGATGGAGGACCGTATCAATTCGCTCGACGCGGAGAGCTACGCGCAATATCTGCGCTACCACCTCCACACCTGTGAAAAGCCGGAAATGCTGGGCCACAGCAATCACCTGCTCTTTGTCGGGAAGCAATAAAGGAGTTTTGTATGATTACGATTCGCGAGACGACGGAAGTCGATCACGGTCTGTATGGAGGTTCGGCGCAGGTAGTCTCCGCATCTTTCCAAGATGCGAAACGCAGACCACAGATACCATTATGATGCTAAAAACCCCGAAACGCCCTCGCGTTTCGGGGTTTTTCCTTGTAGATCACACCAGCTCGATGATCGCCATCTCCGCTGCGTCGCCGCGACGGGCGCCGATGCGGGTAACTCTCGTGTAGCCGCCGTTACGGTCAGCATACTTCGGAGCCACTTCCTTGAACAGCTTATGCGCGACATCTTCCTTCGTGATATAGGACAGCGCTCTGCGGTATGCGGCGAGGTCGCCCTTCTTGCCGAGGGTGATCATCTTCTCCGCGACCGGCTGCAGTTCCTTGGCACGGCAGAAAGTCGTTTCGAGCTTGCCGTTCTCAAGCAGGTCAGTGGTGAGCTGACGGAGCATCGCTTTACGCTGATCGCTCGTTCTGCCGAGCTTACGGGTTCCAAACATTCGTATTTCCTCCTTCTTGAAAGGTAAAACGGGATTTCGTTTTAGTTGTTGCCGGACTCTTCCGTGGCGAGGGACAGACCCATCATCGCCAGCTTGTTCTGCACTTCGTCGAGCGACTTCTTGCCCATGTTGCGGACCTTCATCATTTCCTCCGGCGTTCTGGAGATCAGATCGCGGACGGTGTTGATATTGGCGCGCTTGAGGCAGTTGAAGCTGCGGACGGAGAGATCAAGCTCCTCGATCGTCAGCTTGAGGGCAGGCGGATCGACATCCTGATTCTTCTCGCGCACGATGGACTGGCTTGCGACCGTCTCGGACAGGTCGGTGAACAGCGTCAGGTGCTCGGTCAGGATCTTTGCTGCGATGGAGACGGCGTCCTTTGCCGTGGTGGTCGCGTCGGTCCAGACTTCCAGCGTCAGCTTGTCGAAGTCTGTCATGTTGCCGACACGGGTGTTCTCGACCGTGTAGTTGACCTTGTAAACCGGGGAATACAGGCTGTCCACGGGGATAACACCGATGGGGGTCTGCGGCGTCTTGTTGCGGTCGGCAGGGACATAGCCTCTGCCGCGGCTCATCGTGATCTCCATATTGAGCGTGGCATCCGGGCCGAGAGAGCAGATGTGCAGATCCTTGTTGAGGATCTCCACCTCGTCGTCGGTCTTGATGTCGCCGGCAGTGACCTCGCACTCGCCGGTCGCGTCAATATAAACGGTTTTCACGCCGTCGCAGTTCATTTTCGAGATGATCCGCTTGATATTCAGGACGATTTCGGTGACGTCTTCCTTGACGCCGGGGATCGTCGAGAACTCGTGCTGCACGCCCGCGATCTTGATGGAGGTCGCGGCAGTGCCGGGCAGCGAGGACAGCAGAATCCTTCTCAGAGAGTTGCCCAGGGTCGTGCCGTAGCCTCTTTCCAGCGGCTCGACGATGAACACGCCATGGGACGGATCTTCGGGAGAGTCAATACACTCGATTCGCGGCTTGTCAATTTCTACCATTTACTAATACCCTCCTTATTCATGTGCAAAGCAGAGATACTGCTTCATTAAACAGCTTACCAATAAACGAGGGTGAAGCGTTACTTGGAGTACAACTCGACGATGAGGTGTTCTGCGATCTCGAAGTCGATATCGTCTCTTGCCGGCAGCGCAAGAACCTTGCCCGTGAGGGTGTTCTTGTCGCGGTCAAGCCACTTCGGCGCGGCGACGAAAGCATCGTCTTCCTTCAGCTTCTTAAAACGATTGTTGGAGCAGCTCTTCTCGCAGACAGCGATGACGTCGCCGGTCTTGACGAGGTAGGACGGGATATTGACGCGCTTGCCGTTGACGGTGTAGTGGCCGTGGTTGACCAGCTGACGAGCCTCGCGGCGGGTCGCGGCAAAGCCGAGACGGTAAACAACGTTATCCAGTCTGCGCTCGATCAGGCTGAGCAGGACCTCGCCGGTGTTGCCTTCGGCGCGGGCAGCCTTCTCGTAGTACATACGGAACTGCTTCTCCAGGATGCCGTATACGAATTTAACCTTCTGCTTCTCGGTGAGCTGCATGGCATACTCGGACTTCTTTGCTCTTCTCTGGCCGCCGGGGTTCTTGTTGGAAGTCTTGGAATAACCCATTGCGGCAGGAGAAACGCCCAGCGTTCTGCAACGCTTCAGCACGGGCTGCATATTCTTAGCCATTTCGCAAAATTCCTCCTATTGCTTTCTCAGACTCTGCGTCTCTTGGGAGGACGGCAGCCATTGTGGGGAATGGGAGTCACGTCCTTAATCATGACGACTTCCAGACCGGCGGTCTGCAGGGCGCGGATCGCAGCCTCACGTCCCTGGCCGGGGCCCTTGACATAGACCTCGACGGTCTTCAGGCCATACTCCATAGCGGCCTTGGCAGCGGTCTCCGCCGCAGTCTGGGCAGCGTAGGGAGTGGATTTCCGGGAACCACGGAAGCCCAGTCCGCCGGAGGAAGCCCAGCTCAGGGCATTTCCTTCCAGGTCGGTGATGGTCACCATGGTGTTATTGAACGAGGAGCGGATATGTGCCGCACCTTTTTCTACAACTTTGCGCTCGCGACGGCGCTTGACGACTTTCTTTGCAGTTTTCGCAGCCATGAATATCCCTCCTTACTTCTTCTTATTGGCGATGGTCTTCTTGGGACCCTTGCGGGTACGGGCGTTGGTCTTGGTCCGCTGGCCGTGAACGGGCAGGCCGCGGCGATGACGCAGGCCGCGGTAGCAGCCGATCTCGCTGAGACGCTTGATGTTCATAGCGGTCTCACGGCGCAGGTCGCCCTCGATGAGGTAGTTATGCTCAATGGCGTCACGGAGCTGAGCCTCCTGCTCCTCGGTCAGGTCCTTCACCCGGGTGTCGGGGTTGATGCCGGTCTTGGCCAGCACCTCGGCGGCCCGGCTGGGTCCGATGCCGTAGATATAGGTCAGAGCAACTTCGATCCGCTTGTCGCGGGGAAGATCGATACCAGAAATTCGTGCCATATTCTTTCAGCACCTCCTATTAGCCTTGTCTCTGCTTGTGCTTGGGGTTTTCGCAAATTACCATAACGCGACCCTTGCGCTTGATGATCTTGCACTTTTCGCACATGGGTTTAACGGACGGTCTTACTTTCATACTGTTTAACCTCCATGAGAGTTAATCTCTTGTCTTTACTTGCTTCTCCATGTGATCCGGCCATGGGTCAGATCGTAGGGAGACATTTGAACAGTTACCTTGTCACCGGGCAAGATCTTGATATAGTTCATTCTGAGCTTGCCGGAAATGTGCGCCAGAATGGTATGCTCGCCGCCGATCTTGACTTTGAACATGGCATTCGGCAGTGCATCTGTCACGATGCCCTCAAGTTCGATTACGTCGTCTTTTGCCAAGTTTAAGAACCCTCCTTGGTTGAAACGTTGATTGTCTGGCTGAGCACAGCCAGTTCCCTTCGTAATTCGCTGTTGAGTATGGGCTCACCGGAACGGATTTTCACAGTGAGCGACGAATCTGGCCGAGGGAGCTTTCGGACGTGCTTCTCTTTCTTGCGTTTGGGCTTTTCCACCCGGCGCTCCTTGCCGTTTGCGAGGGAAACGTACACACCGTCTGTGTCAATCACATAGAACAGCATTCCCTTGTCGCGTCCGGCGACGGATTGAACGAGGTCCGATCTTGATACATCCATATCAAAGCCCCTCGGTGACGGTGAGAATTTCCGGCTCGCCGTCGGTGATGAGAACAGTATTTTCGTAGTGCGCCGAGAGCTTTCCGTCAGCGGTGACGGTCGTCCAGCCGTCCTTCAGGACCCGCACGGCGGCGGTGCCCTGATTGATCATCGGCTCAATGGCGATCGTCATGCCGCGGACAAGCCTCGGTCCTCTGCGGGGCGTCACATAGTTGGGCACCTCCGGCTCCTCGTGCAGATGCTCGCCGACGCCGTGTCCGATAAAATCCCGGACAACGGAGAAGCCGTTGGCTTCGGCGTAGGACTGCACAGCAGCCGAGATGTCAACGACGCGATTGCCCTGCCGCGCGAATTTCACGCCCTCGAAAAAGCTCTGTCTCGTGACATCAATCAGCCTTTGCGCTTCGGCGGAGATTTTTCCGCAGGCAAAGGTGGCGGCGCAGTCACCGTGGAACCCTCCCCAGTAGGCGCCGACATCGACGGAGACGATGTCGCCCTCCTGCAATACTCTGCCGTCCGGGATCCCGTGAATGACGGTATTGTTCACGGAGATACAGGCGCTGGCAGGATAGCCGGAGTAGTTGAGGAAGGAAGGCGTTGCGCCTTGTGACACGATAAAATCGTGGACAGCTTTGTCGATCTCCCTGGTTGTTACGCCGGGCCTTACCATTTCCCCTGCCAGAGCACGGGCTGCCGCGGTAATTTTACAGGCACGGCGCATCACGGAGATCTCACGTTCGTTTTTAACCGGGATCATTCCGATCCCCCTAATGCCGCCATAATATCACGAGTTGCATCCTCGATGGGCTGGTTGCCCTCGACAAGCCGCAGCTTGCCGAGCTTCGCGTAAAAGCCCTTGAGTGCTTCGGTTTCCGAGTGGTAAACCTCCAGGCGGTGACGCACCGTTTCGGGCGTATCGTCCTTGCGGATGACCAGTTCGGAGCCGCACGCATTGCAGATGCCCTCCGTCTTGGGCGGGTTGGCGACGATGTGATAGCTTGCGCCGCAGGAGCCGCAGACACGGCGTCCGGTCATGCGCGCTTCGATCACCTCGTCGGCGATCTCTATGGAGACAACGCGGTCAATCTCGACGCCCTGCTCCAAAAGGGCCTGGGCCTGCGGGATCGTGCGGGGCATACCGTCGAGGATATAGCCGTCCGCGCAATCCGGCTGGGCCAGCCGCTCCCGGACGATGCCGATGATGACATCGTCGGGAACGAGCATACCCTTGTCCATGAAACTCTTGGCTTTCAATCCGGTTTCCGTACCGTTCTTGATTGCTTCCCGAAGGATGTTTCCGGTCGAGATGGTGGGGATGTGCAGGCGCTTGGAGATGATCTCCGCCTGCGTCCCCTTCCCGGCGCCGGGCGCTCCTAACAGAATCAGTCTCATGCTCCGCCTCCGTTATTTCTCAAGGAAGCCGGAGTAGTTACGCATCATCATCTGCGCCTCGATGGCCGTGACGGTCTCAAGGGCGACACTGACAACGATGATGACGGACGTACCGCCGAAGGAGAACTGCGTGTCCTTCATCACAACGCCGAGGATGATCGGGATGACCGCAACGATACCAAGGTAGATCGCGCCGAACAGGGTGACCTTGTTGATGACCTTGCGGATGAAATCCGACGTCGGACGGCCCGGACGGAAGCCGGGGATGAAGCCGCCGTTCTTTTTGAGGTTGTTGGCAACCTCGACGGGGTTGTACTGGATCGTCGCATAGAAGTAGCTGAAGCCAATGATCAGCAGCAGGTAGATCACAGCGTAGATCGCACTCTTGTTGTCGAAGATATTGCGGTAAGCCCAGTTGCTCGTCCAGCCGCCGAACGCGCAGATCGTCGCGGGGAAGCTGGCAATGGACTGTGCAAAGATGATCGGCATAACGCCGGACATATTGACCTTGATGGGCAGATGGGTGTTCTGACCGCCATAGACCTTACGGCCGACGACACGCTTGGCGTACTGCACCGGGATGCGGCGCTCCGCCTGGGAGACGTAGATGATGAAGACGATGATCGCCAGCATACCGACGACGAGCGCCAGTGCCCAGTACCACTTGCTCCAGAGCAGATCGTTCCAGATCGGAGCGATGATGCCGCCGGGGATACGGGCAATGATGTTGGCAAACAGGATCATGGAGATGCCGTTGCCGATGCCGTGCTCGGTGATCTGCTCGCCCAACCACATGACGAGGGTGGAGCCGGCCGTAAAGGTGAAGATGATCACGATTGCGGGAAGCACACCGGTCTCGGTGAGCAGCAGGTTGTTGTACGCGCCGTTGTAGTTGGTGAGCATGACATAATAGGCAAAGCCCATCAGCAGACCCAGGGCAACGGTGGTGATGCGGGTGATCTTGTTGATCTTCTTCTTGCCCTCCTCGCCGCCGTCCTTGCTCAGACGTTCCAGAGCGGGGATGGCGATGGTGAGGAGCTGGATGATAATGGATGCGTTGATATACGGCTGAATCGACAGCGCGAAGATCGTTGCCATCGAGAAAGCGTTGCCGGACATCATGTTGAACAGGCCGAGGATCGTACCGCTGAGCTGCTGCTCGAACATCTGAGACATGCTCTCGACGTTGACGAACGGGACCGGGATCACGTTGCCGATGCGGTACAGGAGGATGATCAGGAGCGTGAACAGGATCTTTCTGCGCAGCTCGGGGATCCGCCAGGCGTTACGGAGTGTAGTAAGCACTTACACCACCTCAGCCTTTCCGCCTGCCTCCTCAATTTTTGCTTTGGCAGAACCAGAGAATGCCGCTGCCTTGACGGTCAGCTTCTTCGTCAGTGTGCCGTTGGACAGAACCTTCAGACCGTACTTGCAGTCGCGGATAATGCCCTTTTCTTCGAGCGCAGCCGCATCGACTACCGCGCCGTCTTCAAACGCGTTCAGCGCATCGACGTTCACAGCGGTGAGGGGCTTTGCGAAGATGTTGTTGAAGCCGCGCTTCGGGATGCGGCGAGCCAGAGGCATCTGGCCGCCTTCGAAGCCGACGCGGATCTTGCCGCCGGAGCGGGCTTTCTGACCCTTGTGACCGCGGCCCGCGGTCTTGCCGTTGCCGCTGCCGCAGCCGCGGCCCTTACGCTTTGCAACCTGCGTAGAACCCATGACGGGAGCAAGTTCATGTAATTCCATTCTTGTCTCCTCCTTATTCTACTTCGGTGACCTCAAGCAGATAGCCGATCTTGGCGATCTTGCCGCGGGTCTGCTCATTGTCGGGCTGGATGGTTTCCTGGCCGATCTTGCGCAGACCGAGGGATTCCGCCGTGGCAATGTGCTTCTGGATACGACCGCTGATGCTCTTGACGAGCTTGATCTTTAACTGTGCCATTGTTCGTATCCTCCTTAACCGATGATTTCTTCAACGCTCTTGCCGCGGATGCGAGCGACCTCTTCCGGTCCACGCAGGCTCAGCAGGCCCTGCATCGTCGCCTTGACGACGTTCTGCGGGTTGTTCGAGCGCAGGCACTTGGTACGGATGTTGGAGATACCGACAGCCTCCATGACAGCACGGACAGCGCCGCCGGCGATAACGCCGGTACCGACGGAAGCGGGCTTCATGAGAACGGTGCCGGCACCGTAGACGCCGATGACCTCGTGGGGGATCGTCGTGCCGGAGAGGGTGACCTTGTGCAGGTTCTTCTTGGCGTTCGCGATGCCCTTGAGGATGGCTTCGGAAACTTCCGCCGCCTTGCCGAGGCCGTAGCCCACGGTGCCGTTGCCGTCGCCGACGACGACCAGCGCGGAGAATTTCATGACGCGGCCGCCCTTAACGGTCTTGCTGACACGGTTAAGGTAGACGACGCGTTCGATCATTTCGGGAGCGTTTTCCTTTTCAGGAGCTCTGTTATAAGCCATTTTCCAGTTCCTCCTCTTAGAATTTGAGTCCGCCTTCGCGGGCGCCCTCAGCCAGAGCGGCGACGCGGCCGTGATAGACATAACCGCCACGGTCGAACACCACTTCTTCAATCTCCTTGGCCTTCGCGCGCTCTGCGAGCTTCAGGCCGACCTTCTTGGCAGCCTCGCAGTTGCCGGTCGCACCCTCGAACTCTTTTTCCACGGTAGAAGCGGAAACCAGAGTGACTCCGTTAACATCATCAATGATCTGAGCATAGATGTTTGCGTTGCTTCTGAACACATTCAGGCGGGGTCTGCACGGTGTGCCGGAGATCTTACCGCGAACGCGAACATGGCGCTTCAGGCGCATTGCCTTCTTATCGGTCTTCTTAATCATTTACGCACACCTCCTATTATTTCTTACCGCCGGCCTTGCCCTCTTTATGGCGAAGGACTTCGGTAGTGTACTTGATGCCCTTGCCCTTGTAAGGCTCAGGCGGTCTCTTACCGCGAACGTTGGCAGCGAACTGGCCGACCTTCTGCTTGTCGATGCCGCTGATAACGATCTTGTTGGGAGCGGGAACGTCGATGGTGATGCCGTCGATCTCGTCCATCGTGACGGGATGGGAGTAACCGACGTTCAGGATGAGCTGCTTGCCCTGCTTCTGCGCACGGTAGCCAACGCCGTTGACCTCAAGCTCCTTGGTGAAGCCCTTCTCCACGCCGACAACCATGTTGTGCAGCAGCGTGCGGGTCAGGCCGTGCAGGCTCTTGTTCTCGTGTGCATCGTTCGGGCGGGAAACAGTCAGAACTGCGCCCTCCTGCTTGATGATCATTTCATGATGGAATGTGCTCGTCAGTGTACCCTTCGGGCCCTTGACGGTAACGACATTACCGTCTGCGACAGTCACTTCGACACCCGCCGGTACAGTGATAGGCATTTTGCCGATTCTGGACATAATGTTACCTCCTTACCAGACGAACGCAAGGACTTCGCCGCCGACGTGCGCCGCGCGGGCAGCCTTGTCGGTCATAACGCCCTTGGATGTGGAAATGATGGCAATACCGAGGCCACGGAGGACCTTCGGAAGCTCTTCAGCGCCGGCATAAACGCGCAGGCCGGGCTTGGAGACGCGGCGAAGACCGGTGATGACCTTCTCCTTATTGCCGAGATACTTCAGGGTGATGTGGATCATGCCCTGTTTGCCATCCTCTTCGACGGTGTAGGACTTGATGTAGCCTTCGTCGAGCAGGATCTTTGCGATGTCCTTCTTCAGGTTGGAAGCGGGAACATCAACGGTGTCGTGCTTTGCAGAGTTAGCGTTCCGGATTCTGGTCAGCATATCTGCTACGGGATCGGTGATTTGCATGTGATTGACCTCCTTTAGAAGTTACGGGCTGTACCCGTTAAGACGCCAGAGTATCAGAGGAATGTAAGCCGCGCGCGGCTCCATTTTCCTCTGACTTCTGATGCCTGTTTTACATTGGAATCACACAGGATTGTGTGTGCCGGGCGGACGAGCCGCCCGAATTCAGATTACCAGCTCGCCTTGCGGACGCCGGGGATCTCGCCCTTGTAGGCCAGCTCGCGGAAGCAGATACGGCAGATGCCGTAGTCACGCAGGTAAGCATGGGGTCTGCCGCAGATCTTGCAGCGGTTGTAGCGGCGGGTGGAGAACTTGTTCCCTGCCTGCTGCTTGAGAATCATAGCTTTTCTTGCCATTTTGTCTTCCTCCCAAATTAAGCGTGGAACGGAGCGCCGACCATGGTCAGCAGTTCCTTGGCTTCCTCGTCGGTATTCGCGGTGGTGCAGATGCAGATGTCCATGCCGCGGATCTTGTCGACCTTGTCGTACTCGATTTCGGGGAAGATGAGCTGTTCCTTCAGGCCCATGGCGTAGTTGCCGCGGCCGTCAAAGGCGTTGGGGTTGATGCCGCGGAAGTCGCGGACACGGGGCAGCGCCACGTTGAACAGACGGTCGAGGAATTCCCACATCTTGTCGCCGCGGAGGGTGACCTTCACGCCGACGGTCTCGCCCTCACGAACCTTGAAGTTCGCGACGGACTTACGGGCCTTGGTGGTGATGGGCTTCTGGCCGGTGATGGTGGCGATGTCCTTGCAGATGGCCTCGATCTCCTTGGCGTTGTTCTTGCTCTCGCCGCAGCCGACGTTCACAATGACCTTCGCGATCTGGGGGATCTGCATGACGCTCTTGTACTGGAACTTCTTCATCAGAGCAGGAGCGATCTCAGCGGTGTACTTTTCTTTCAGTCTTGCCATTTCTTCGTTCCTCCTCTTAGATTTCCTTGCCGCACTTCTTGCAGACGCGGACCTTCTTGTCGCCGTCCACAGTGTAGCCGACGCGGACGCCCTTCTTGCAGTTGGAGCAGTAGAGCTGCACCTTGTCCACACGGATGGGGATCTCGCGCTTGACAATGCCGGAAACGTCGGTCTGCTTGCGAGCCTTGACATGGCAGGTAGCAACGTTGACGCCCTCGACAATGACCTTGTTCTCCTTGGGCATGGCGGTGATGACCTTGCCCTTCTTGCCCTTGGACTTGCCGGACAAGACGATGACGGTATCGTTCTTCTTAATGTTCATTCCAAAGTCCCCCTATTAAATGACTTCCGGAGCGAGGGAGAGGATCTTCATGTATTCCTTGTCACGAAGCTCTCTTGCAACCGGCCCAAAAATACGGGTGCCGCGGGGATTCTTGTCGTCCTTGATGAGGACGGCGGCATTCTCGTCGAAACGAACATAGGTGCCGTCGGCGCGGCGGACGCCCTTGGCGCTGCGGACGATGACTGCACGGACGACTTCGCCCTTCTTCACCGTGCCGCCCGGGGTGGCCTTGCGGACGGAAGCGACGATGACGTCGCCGATGTTGCCGAACTTACGCTTGGAGCCGCCAAGCACACGGATGCACTTGATCTCCTTCGCGCCGGTATTGTCGGCAACCTTCAGAAAAGTTTCCTGTTGGATCATTTAGTTGTCGACCTCCTTACTCAGCCTTCTTGATGATTTCAACGAGGCGCCATCTCTTGTCCTTCGACAGGGGGCGGCACTCCATCACCTTAACGGTATCGCCGACGCCGCACTCGTTGTTCTCATCGTGCGCCTTCAGCTTGTAGGTTCTCTTCACGATCTTCTTGTACAGCTTGTGCTGCACGCTGTCCTCAATTGCAACCACGATGGTCTTGTCCATCTTATCGGAGACGACCTGACCAACTCTGGTTTTGCGGAAAGCTCTTGTATTTTCACTCATTTTCGCTTACCTCCTCAGATTGCGGTCTCTTTCTCACGAATAATAGTCTTGATGCGGGCAATATCCTTCTTCACAGCAGCGATCTTGACGGGGTTATCGAGCTGATTCGTTGCGTGCTGCATCCGCAGGAAAAACAGATCCTTCTTCAGTTCGGAAACCTTCGCTTCCAGATCAGCCACGGACATGGCTCTCAGTTCTTTAGCCTTCATCATTATTCACCACCATTCTCAGATACTGCATCTTCGCGGGCGATGATCTTGGTCTTGATGGGCAGCTTGTGCTGCGCAAGGCGGAGTGCCTCGCGGGCGTCCTCTTCGGAAACGCCGCCGATCTCGAACATGACCTTCTGCGCCTTCACGACAGCAACCCAGTATTCGGGAGCGCCCTTACCGGAGCCCATACGGACGCCGAGAGCCTTCTTGGAAACAGGCTTGTCGGGGAAGATCTTGATCCAAACCTGACCGCTACGCTTGGTGTAACGGGTCATGGCGATACGAGCCG
>CAZVSJ010000002.1:0-3393 GCA_964629755.1 uncultured Oscillospiraceae bacterium
AATCGAATGACACATCTTGAGATACCCAACAATATCTTTAACTAAGGGAAACCGGCACGGCGCAGCCGGAACTGGACAAGCTGCGTCTGCTGGCAAAGACCTTCGGCGTCTCGACGGACTGGCTGCTGGACGACGCACAGGAGATGCCGCAGCCGTCGCAGCCGATGCAGCCGGCGCCGCAGCATTCGTGGGTCGAGGACGTTCCCGGCGTGATCGGAAAGCTCCTGCGGAAATACGGCTGGCTGGCCGGAATCTATCTTGCCTTTGGCGGCGTGTGCTTTATCGGCATCGGCGCACTGGCGCGCTATTTGACCGATCGGATGTTTTCGGGCTTCGACAGCTTCATGGATGCTCCGGGGTTCGGCGGCATGGCCGCGAACAACCCCGTCTCCGTGATGGGAACGGTCATTATGGTGGTCGGCGCAATCATGGCCGCAGCGGGCATCGTGCTGGCGGTGCTTTTGCGGCGACGGGGAAGAAAATAGCGCTTTTGCGCGGGCTGACGAACCGGTCAGCCCGCTTTTTTATATAAAAAGCAGACAGTCTAACGATTTAGAATTTGGGTATTGCAATCTAAAGTTTTTATGCTATAATGGATACAGTGAAAAAAACAAAAGGAGGACACTATTATGAAAAAACGCTGGATTTCCCTTCTCCTTGCGGCGGTCATGCTGCTTTCCATGCTGCCGACGGCGTTTGCGGCCGAGCAGCCTGCCGAGGTGGAGATCGACGCAGCGGCGCTGGCCGAGCGGATGAACCGCGGCGACGGCGTGCGCCTTACGGAGACCGCCTCCCCGAAGCAGAGCGCCCTTCCCGCCGCGGCGGAAAAAACCGCGGACGAGAGCAAGCCGAACGAGATCTACCCGCACCCCTCGCAGGACGGCATGGGCGTCGTCCTTGGCGACGTTGCAAGGATCGATTACAGCATGGTGATCTACCCTGAACGCTATTATGATTATTATTGTGTAGTCATTTTCCGCGGAACCGAAATGCGCGACGAGGACTATATCGGTGAGTACAGCGACAAGTGCACCGACCGCTGGGCGGATGTCGGCTATGAAGAACGCAGTCTGAGCTGGGACACCGGCGCGCTGAACAAAGGCACCGGCACCTATACCGTGTATTTCTTCATCGCAAATGTGAAAAACGGACAGTATGTGCCGATTGATGGGACGGCGTACGCCATCACTATCGAGCTGCGCAGCAGCGCGGTGGGTCTCAAGGGCATCTATTTTGCCGACGAGAACGACAAGGCGTTCACGAGCGCGAACGGTGCCGTCGGCTATCCGACCTGCTTCTATGCCGGCTTCACGCCCAGGAACGCGACCTGCTCCCGCGACGTGCAGGTGACCTGCAGCGACGCGAAAATGCTCATCGACCAGTTTGCCGGCGTATATTACGCCGTGCCGACCTATCCGGGCAGCTATGACCTGAAAATGGAGAAGGACGGCAAGACCGCGACCCTGCGCATCAATGTGCCCGATCCGTCGGGCAAGTGCGGCCCGGATGTCGCGTGGTCGTTCTCTTCCAAGAATGACACCCTGTACATCTCCGGCACGGGCGATATGTATCATTATAATGAGGACAACGCGCCGTGGGAGGCACTGAAGCCTTATATTAAAAATGTCATCATCAGCTCCGGCGTGACGAATGTCGGCCGCTTCATCTTCTTTGGTTGCGAGAACATGAAGAGCATCACAATCCCGGACACCGTGACGGACATTGCCGAGGGTGCGTTCAACGGCTGCAAGAAGCTCACGCGTCTGACGCTTCCGCGCAAGCTCAAGACCATCGGGCCGTTCGCGTTTGCGAACTGCGACAGCCTCAAGCAGCTCGTCATCCCCGCCGGCGTGACGGAGATCGGCGACAGCGCCTTCGTCTGCGATTCCGGCAGCGTTATCAGCGAGTTCTATTTCATGGGCAATGCGCCGAAGGTCGGCGAATATGCCTTCGTCCTGGTGCGGGACGAGACCGTTCTGTACTACAACGAGGGCGCGGAGGGCTGGACGACGCCCGAATGGAACAGCTACCCGACCAAGCCCTGCAACCCGAGCTATCCGCCCCTGTTCAACGACGTCTATCGCGGCGACTGGTTCTTCGATGCCGTGCGCTACGCGACGGAGCACCGCCTCATGGGCGGCACGGGCGTTGCGCTGTTCGACCCGGAGGGCAGCATGACGCGCGCCATGCTCGTCACCGTCCTGTGGCGCTATGAAGGCTCGCCCGAGGAGGGCACCAACGACTTTACCGACGTACTCGAAGGCCAGTGGTACACGCAGGCAGTCGCTTGGGCGGCGGAGAATAAGATCGTCGGCGGTGTCGGCCATGGCAAGTTTGACCCGGAGGGTGAGATCACCCGCGAGCAGATGGCAACGATCCTGTACCGCTACGCGCAGTTCAAGGGCATCGACGTCAGCAAGCGCGGCGACCTGACCGCGTTCCCGGACGGCAACGCAGTTGCCGATTGGGCGAAGGAGGCTGTGCAGTGGGCCGTTGGCGAGGGGATCATCGGCGGCTCGGACGGCAAGCTCCTGCCGCAGGGCAGCGCCACGAGAGCCCAGGTCGCAACCATCCTGATGCGCTTTATTGAGAACATCGTAAACAAGTAAGAAAAAACACCCGGCGGGCCGGTGCGATCGCACCGACCCGCCGATCTTTATAGAGAGACTTATTTCACCGCGTTTTTGAGGATACACTTGACCGTGCGGACGCAGGCCTCCATGTCCTCGATGGGGACGTACTCGAAGCGTCCGTGATAGTTTTCGCCGCCGGTGAACAGGTTCGGGCAGGGCAGACCCTCATACGACAGCCGTGCGCCGTCCGTGCCGCCGCGGACGGGGACAATGCTCGGCGTGACGCCGGCGTCCAGCATCGCCTGCTTGGCGGCCTCGACGATGTGCATGACCGGCTCGATCTTCCCGCGCATATTGTAGTAGCTGTCGCGGAGGCGAACCTCAACGGTCTTTTCGCCGTATTTCTTGTTCAAAAATGCCGCGATCTCGGTAAACTGCGCCTTTTTGCGCTCGAATTTTTCGCGGTCGTGGTCACGGATGATGTATTCCAGACGGCTCTCCTCGACCTCGCCGTGCATTTCGCACAGGTGGCAGAAGCCCTCGTAGCCCTCCGTGTGCTCCGGGCGCTCGGCGGTGGGGAGCATGGCGTGGAACTCCATGGCGATCGACTGCGAGTTGACCATGATGTTTTTCGCGTAGCCGGGATGGACGTTGCGCCCATGCACGGTGACGACGGCGGAGGCGGCGTTGAAATTCTCGTATTCCAGCTCGCCCAGCGTGCCGCCGTCGACGGTGTAGGCGTAGTCCGCGCCGAAACCCTTGACGTTGAAGCGGTCGGCGCCTCTGCCGATCTCCTCGTCGGGCGTGAAGCCGATGCGGA
>CAZVSJ010000002.1:3493-15822 GCA_964629755.1 uncultured Oscillospiraceae bacterium
GCGCTGCTTATCGGTCGAGGGGCAGGTCTCGGAGCTTTCGTCCGACTGGGTGTCGAAGGAAACATACTTGAGTAAGCGTTCGGAAACTGTCATAAAAATACCTCCAAAATTCATTTCAGCGCAGCGGCGCTTCCCAGGCGACCGTTTCCGGCCAACCGGTCGTGTCAAAGCAATCGCGGATGCAGTCGCTGTAATATTGCAGCTTAGCGATACGACCCGGCGCATCCCGGAACAGCATGCCGCTGTTCTCGACCGCGTTCTCAAAGATCCGCGCGCGATCCTCCGTCGCGTTGATCATGGCATAATCATCGACAAAATAGGAATACCATTCCGGCTGGATGTCGCCGCGCAGCGAGCCGTAGTCCTCGGTGTAGGAAAAGTCTTCGGGATTGAGCGCGAGCCAGCGCTCCTCGGAAAACAGCGCGTCGTCGCGGTACATGGCGTCCCATGAAAGGCGCCTGTCGATGGCGTGGGAGAGCTCGTGCCAGACGGAATTTGTGTTGATCGAATAGATGTCAAGGACGATGCGGCATACGCTGCCGGTCGCGTCAGTAAACGCGGCGTAGCCGATATCACCGCCGAAGCCGTTTGTCGCGGTCAGCCCGCCGACGAGCTGGAACTGCACGCGGTCGATGTGACCGTAGATGAGCTGGCGGAAGAAGCCCTCCGGGAAGACGGACAGCGCATTTTCCAGAATATCCAGCCCTGCGGAGACGGCCTCATAGTCGGAGACCTGATAGCAGCTAAAGTACGGGTACTCCGTCTCGCACTGGTCGGCGATGCGGATCTCGACGCCGAAGCGGTCGGAAAGCGCCTGCGCCCGTGCATAGAGCGAGCTGTCAGCGCTCGTGCCGCCGGGGACGGTGCGGTAGTCGGCAAGGGACTGCGTTTCAAGATCTGCGCCGTCCGTGCTTGCGCCGATGTCCCAGAACAGCAGACGATTGCCCCCTTCGCCGTCATTTACCAGCAGCAGATAGCCGCCGAGCGCCTCCTGCCAGATGAGGTTCTGCACATACTGCCCCGGCAGGGCGCACGACGAGAGAAAAGCGCCTGTGGGATCGTAGAGCGACAGCGTCCCGTCAAGGCCGGTGAACAGGAGGTGACCCGACGGGTCGAGCAGGGAAAAGGAGCCGTCCTGCACGGTGACGACGCGGGCGTCTGCCTCCGTGCCGAAGACAAAGGTATCATTCTCCCCGCAGAAGCTGCCGAGCCACATCCCGCCGCTGCGGCAGATTTGGAAGAAATCGCCGGAAAACGGCGGCTCGATCTGCGCGCCGCTTGCAAGATCGAGGCAGAAGGCGGTGCATTTCTGCGTCGTGCGGTCAACGCCGGTGAAGCAGACATCGGTTTGCGTGATGCTGCATGCGGTCAGGTCGGCAAGATCCAGGAAGAAAAGTTCCTCTCCCGTCGAGAGGGAGACGGCGCGGATGCCGCCGAGATAGCTGCACTTATATAGCGTGTCAAGGTCTGCGCCGAGAAACCATTGACCTGCGTCCGGCGCAAGCTCATACCGGGCGACCTCGCGCAGGAGCGAATCGAGCACGACGACCGTGCCGGAGAGACTATCACATAAGGCGATGTGTTCCCCCAGAAGCTGCGCTGCAACGCCTTCGGTAAGGTCTGCTGTGTGGCTTTGCAGGACTTCACCGTTTGCCGCGCTCAGGAGCGTGAGCGTCAGCTCGCTGTTGCCGTCGCTGATGTAGCTGCTGGTCGTCATCAAAAGATCGCCTGCGAAGGCGCGCAGCGTCGGATACTGCTGCGCTTCGATCTGTGCATTCGGGATGTACCAAAGTGCGCCGGTGTCGTCAAAGGCCTCGCGCGCATCGAGGAGCGAATCTTCCCTGACCGGCTCGGTTGTGGGTTCAGCGGCGGTAGATGTTTCCTCCGTTGTGGTGCTTGCAGCGCCCGTCGTGCCGGTTTCGCCCGAAACACCGCAGCCGGTCAGAAGCAGACAGAGCGCAAGAAAAAGCAGGATCGTTCGTTTCATGTCCATACCTCCGGATAGTGAGAGAGCCGCCCTTTGCGGCGGCTCTCGGCAAAATAGCGATCACTTCGCGGCGCTGCACAGCTCCGCGGTGTCCTGTGCGATCATGAGCTCTTCGTTGGTGGGGATGACCCAGACCTTGACGCGGGAATCGTCGGCGGAGATCAGAGCCTCCTCGCCGCGGACCTTGTTCTTTTCAGGGTCGAGCTTGACGCCGAGGAATTCCAGACCCTCGCAGATGGCGGCGCGGTTGGTGCAGCCGTTTTCACCGACGCCTGCGGTGAAGACGAGGCAGTCCAGCCCGCCGAGGGCGGCGGCGTAAGCGCCGATATACTTGCGGACCTCGTAGCAGAACTTGTCCAGCGCGAGCTGGCAGGCTTCGTCGCCGTTCTTCGCGCCGGCCTCCAGATCGCGGAAGTCGGAGGAGACGCCGTTGGACAGCGCCAGAACGCCGGACTTCTTGTTGAGCATGGTCAGGCACTCGTCGGCGGTCATGTTGTAGTTGTTCATGATATACTGCGCGACGCAGGCGTCAATGTCGCCGGAGCGGGTGCCCATGGGCACGCCGGCCAGCGGGGACAGACCCATCGAGGTGTCCTGGCACTTGCCGTCGGCGACGGCGGAGAGGGAGGAACCGTTGCCGAGGTGGCAGACGATGACCTTCAGCTCGCTTGCAGGCTTGCCCATCAGCTCGATGGCGCGCTTGGAGACGAAGCGGTGAGACGTGCCGTGGAAGCCGTAGCGGCGGAGGTGATCCTTCTCATAATACTCCGTGGGGATGGCATAGCGGTAGGCCTTCGGGGGCATGGTCATGTGGAACGCGGTGTCGAACACGGCGACCTGGGGCTTGCCGGGCATGACCTTCTCGCAGGCTTCGATGCCCATGAGGTTGGCGGGATTGTGGAGCGGGCCGAGGGGGATGCAGTCGCGGATGGCCTGCTTGCAGGCTTCGTCGACGATGCAGGAAGCGACAAACTTGTCGCCGCCGTGCAGGACGCGGTGACCGACGGCGTCGATCTCGTCGATGGACTTGAGCACGCCGTTTTCGGGATCGACGAGGATGGACAGAACGGCCTCGATCGCCTCGGAATGGGTGGGCATGGGGATGTCGCGCTCGACCTTGATGCCCTTGGCGGGGACCTTGTGGGTCAGTCTGCCGTCAATGTAAATGCGCTCGCAAAGACCCTTGGCAAAGACTTCGCCCGTCTCCGGGTTCATGAGCTGGTACTTCAGCGACGAGCTGCCTGCGTTGATAACGAGAATGTTCATGGTTGCGTCAACTCCTGTATGATTTCTTGTTTCTTTTTTTGGCGTTTCGTGATAGTATTAACACATACCCTGTTATTCTATAATAGATTTCCCCGTGTGGCAAGAGCTTTTTTGGAAATTGAGGGATTTTTATGAAAACAGTCGGCGTCATCTGCGAATATAACCCCTTTCACAACGGTCACGCAAAGCAGCTTCGCGCCATCGACGGCGTGAAGGTCTGCCTGATGAGCGGCAATTTCGTCCAGCGCGGTGAACCTGCCCTGCTCAGTAAGGCCGTCCGCGCACAGGCGGCGGTGCTGGGCGGCGCGGATCTCGTGCTGGAGCTGCCGCTGACGTATGCCGTCTCCTCAGCCGAGGGCTTCGCGCAGGGCGGCGTCGACGTGCTCACGCGCATGGGCTGCATCGACGCGCTGTGCTTCGGCAGCGAGAGCGGGGAACTGGATGACATTATGTCAACCGCAGAGCTTCTGCTGACGGAGCAGTTCCAGGCGGCGCTGCGCAGCGAGCTGGCAAGCGGCGTGTCCTTCCCGCGCGCAAGGCAGAACGCCGTGGAGGCACTCGGCGGACGCGGCGGCGTTTTGGAGCAGCCGAACGACATCCTTGCCGTCGAATATTGTAAGGCACTCCTGCGGCTGCAAAGCCCGCTCCGGCCGATGACCGTGCGCCGCGAGGGCAGCTACCATGAAAGCCTGCAGGAGGAAAACCCGTCGGCAAGTATGCTGCGGACGATGGAGAGCTGGCACGGCTTTGTGCCGCAGGCGGCGCTGGAGGCTTATGCCGGTGCGCCGCGCCATACCGTGCAGGCCGGGGAGCGGGCGTGGCTGGCGCTGCTGCGGGCGATGCCGGAGGCCGATTTTGCCGCGCTGCCCTACGGCTCGGAGGGGCTTTGGCGGAAGGTGATGCACGCGTGCCGCGCGGAGGCGACGCTGGACGCCGTGATCGAAGCGGCAAAGTCCAAGCGCTATACGCACACGCGCTTAAAGCGCCTGCTGCTGTGCGCCCTGCTCGGCATTACGGCGCAGACAATGGAGCGTCCGGCGCCGTATGTGCGCGTTCTGGCGCTGAACGAACGCGGCGCGGCGGTCGTGCGTGAGGCGAGAAAACGCGGCAGCATCCCGGTGCTGAACGCGGGACAAAGCGCACCGGATGCGGACTACGCGGAGCTGGAACGCCGCGCAGATGCGCTCTACGGCCTGTTCTGCGAGGGCGCGCCGGAGAAGCCTACGCCGGAATCCCGCGTTTTCGTGCGGAAAACGAACCCTTGCGAACCGCCGCACGATGCGCTATAATAGAGAAAAAATTGGAAAAGAGGAATCCCGATGGTAAACCCGCCCCTGCGGGGCAAACGGCTGTTCCTGCTCGACATGGACGGTACGATCTACCTTGACGACCGGCTGTTCGACGGGACGGTCGATTTTCTGGACTATGTGCGCCAAACCGGCGGAAAATACCTGTTTTTGACCAACAATTCCTCCCGCAGCGTGGAGGCTTACATCGAAAAGCTGGCGCGGCTGGGCATCGCCTCGGAGAAGGACGATTTCCTGACCTCGGTCGACGCACTGGTGATCTATCTGGCGCAGCACGGCTACCGGGACAAGCTGCTTTACGCCTTTGGCACGGCGTCCTTCCGGGCGCAGCTTGCGGAGGCGGGTTTTCGCGTGATGGACCGCCGTTCCGACGACGTGCAGGCGCTCGTGTGCGGCTTCGACACGGAGCTGACATTCCAAAAGCTGGAGGACGCCTGCATTTTGCTGGGCCGCGGTGTGGATTTTATCGCCGCCAACCCCGACTGGGTCTGCCCGACGTGGTACGGCTATGTGCCCGACTGCGGCTCGGTGTGCGAGATGCTCTTCCGCGCGACCGGCCGCCGCCCGGTCTTCATCGGCAAGCCGCAGCCGGAGATGGCGCTTTTAGCCATGCAGCGCTACGGCTTTTCCAAGGCGGAGACGCTGCTCATCGGCGACCGCGTCTATACGGACATCGCCTGCGCCGTCCATGCGGGCGTCGACGCCGCCCTCGTCCTCTCCGGCGAGAGCACGCTCGAGGACGTCCGGCAGAATGCGGAAAAGCCCACACACATTTTTGAGAACATCCGCGCGGTACTGACCGCGCTGCAGGAAGGGGAGCACATCCATGAAGCTAAACTATAAGCGGACGATCTTTGTCGGCTTCGCGTTTTTCCTGATCTGCGCCTTCTGGCAGGCGTATGACAACACGATCCCGCTCATTCTGACGAATAAGTTCGGCCTGTCGCAGACCGCCTCCGGCGGCGTGATGGCGCTGGACAACGTGCTGGCGCTGTTCCTGCTGCCGCTGTTCGGCGCGATCTCCGACCGCTGCCACAGCCGTCTCGGCCGGCGCACGCCGTTTATCCTGATCGGCACGCTCGCCGCCGCCGTGATCTTTGTCGGCCTATCGTTTGCCGACGCCGCGCAGCTCAAAAACATCTCCACGGTCGCACAGATCGACGAGCCTGCCGCAATGCAGACGCTCTACGCGCAGGAAGCCGACGCCGTCCTCAAGACGCCCGACGGCACGGACTACCGCCTGAGCGACCTGTTTACCGAGGACGAATTCTGCGGCATCGTCTCGCAGCTCACCGTCACGGACGGCGAGGTCAGAACGGCGGACGGCGCTGCCTATGCCCTCTCCGACCGCTTCACCGAAACCGAACGCGCCGACATCGACAAGCACGCAGACGGCAAGTCCTTCACGAACCCGCACTACACGGACTATGTCGTGCCCGCGCGGCAGGCCTACGCGTGGGACCAGACGGCGGAGCATCCGACGGTGCTGATCGTCTTCATCGCGCTTTTGCTGATGGTGCTGCTCTCAATGGCGATCTTCCGCTCGCCGGCTGTTGCGCTGATGCCGGACGTGACGCCGAAGCCCCTGCGCTCCAAGGCGAACGCCGTCATCAATCTGATGGGCAGCGCGGGCGGCATCTTGGTACTCGGCCTCGGTATGGTGTTCGCCACCGGCGCGGTCAAAAATTCGATGATGTCCTACACGGTGTATTTCTCCGTCATTGCGCTCGTGATGCTCGCGGCGCTTGCGCTGTTTCTATGGCAGGTGCGCGAGCCGAAGCTCGTAAAGCGGATGCATGAGGAGAGCAGACGCTACGGCATCGAAACGGAACAGGAGCAGGAGACGGACGGCAAGCTCGGCAAGGGCGAAAAGCGCTCGCTGTTCTTCCTGCTGGCCTCCATCATCCTGTGGTTCATGGGCTATAACGCCGTGACCTCCAAATACTCCGTCTACGCCAGCAGCGTTTTGAACAAGGACTATAACCTCACCCTGATGCTCGCGCAGATCGCGGCCATCGTCTCGTATCTGCCCATCGGTATGATTTCCTCGCGCTTCGGGCGCAAAAAGACCATTCTGGCCGGCGTCGTGATGCTGACGACCTCCTTCGCCGTCGCCTGCTTCCTGCGCGAGAGCAGCCCGACGCTGCTGATGAACTGTATGTTCGCCCTCGCGGGCATCGGCTGGGCGACGATCAATGTCAACTCCTTCCCGATGGTCGTGGAGATGTGTCAGGGCGGGAGCGTCGGCAAATACACGGGCATCTATTACACCGCGAGCATGGCGGCGCAGACCGTCACGCCGCTTTTGTCGGGCTTCCTGATGGACAAGCTCGGCCTGACTGCCTTGTTCCCCTATGCGGCGGTGTTTGCCGCGCTGGCGTTCGTGACGATGCTCTTTGTCATGCACGGCGACAACAAGCCCACGGCAAAGCGCGGTCTGGAAGCGCTGGACGTTGAGGATTGAGTATGAAAACAGTATTGATTGTTTTATCTGCGCTCGCGCTGCTTGCAGCGCTGTGGCTGCTGAGCCTGCGCGGAAAGCGGAAAAAGGCGGGATTTTTCGGCCTTGAGAAGTGGCACTATGCCCACCGCGGCCTGCACGGCGACGGCGTGCCGGAAAACTCCCTGCAAGCCTTTCAACTTGCGGTGCAAAACGGCTACGGCGCGGAGCTGGACGTCCATCTGAGCAGAGACGGCCGCCTCGTCGTCATGCACGACGAGAGTCTGAAGCGCACGGCGGGTGTCGAGCGGAACATCGCGGACTGTACCGCTGCCGAGTTGGATCAAATGCGGCTGGAGGGGACGGCGCAAAAAATCCCTTATTTGGAGGAAGTCCTTCCCATTTTTGCGGGGAAAGCCCCGCTCGTCATCGAGCTGAAGCCCGCGGGCGGAAACCACGCCGCCCTGAGCAAGGCGGTCTGCGCCATGCTCGACGGGTATCCCACACTGCGGTTTTGCATCGAGTCGTTTGACCCGCGCGTGCTGCTGTGGCTGAAAAAGCACCGGCCGGACATCGTGCGTGGCCAGCTCTCGTGCAATTTCCTGCGCGACCGCAGCGGGCTGCACCTGCCCCTGGCGCTGCTGCTGACGGAGCTGACCATGAATTTCCTGACTGTGCCGCACTTTGTGGCGTACAAATTCGCCGACCGCGGGCGGCTGTCGCTGCGCGTGTGTAAGCGCCTCTGGGGCGTGCAGGAATTTTCGTGGACGATCACCGACGAGCGCGAAGCGAAAACGGCGGCGCAAGACGGTGCTATTCTCATTTTTGAGCATTGCCGTCCGAAATTCTGATGGAAGAAGGAACCAACTATGTATGATAAATTGACAAAAAAGGACATCGCCCTCATGGAGGCCGAGCTGGAGGACAGACGGCTCAACCAGCGCCCGAAGATCATGGAGGAGGTCAAGCGCACCCGCGAATTCGGCGACCTGAGCGAAAACTACGAATACAAGGCCGCCAAGCAGGCGCAGCGCCGCAACGACAGCCGGATGCGCTACCTGCAAAACATGATCAAGACCGCGCAGATCATCGACGAGGACGCGGCGGACACGGGCAAGGTCAAGCTGTACGATAAGGTGACGGTCTACCTCCCCGAGGACGAGGAGACGATGGTCCTGCAGGTCGTCTCGACCGTGCGCATCGAGCCGGACAGGGGCTTTATCAGTATGGAGTCGCCGCTCGGCAAGGCGGTTCTGGGCGCAGCCGTCGGCGATCACCGCATGGTCAGGGTCAGCGACGATTACAGCTACGAGGTCGTCATCCAAAGCATCGAGGACGCCGAGGACGACGGTTCCGCGCCGCTGCTTCCGTATTGAGTACACGAAAAAACCGCAGCCTTCCGTCCGGAAGCTGCGGTTTTTCCAATGCTTTAAGCATCCTCGGCGCTGGTCAGAGCGTGTCTGCGGAACAGCAGCGAGATGCACCAGAGCCCGGCAAGCCCGATGAGCGTGTAGAGAATGCGGCTGACCGTGGCGGTCTGTCCGCCGAACAGCCATGCGACCAGATCGAAGCGGAAAATGCCGACAAGTCCCCAGTTGAGCGCACCGATGATGCTGAGGATCAGTGCAAAGGTGTCCATATTTGTCCCTCCTGTTTGAGATACACCGTAAGTGCTGCTCATAGTATGGACGGCTTTTTTGGGCACTATACGCAAAAATCGCGCCGAAATTTGTAAAAAACGACAAGACCGCATTTCGGAAAATCCCTTTGCAAACGCTGCGTTTTGCGCTATAATGAAAATACGGAACTGTGCGGCACGCCGCACGGAGAGATAACCGCGCATGAATAACAAACGAAAGGCTGATAGAATTATGAACGCATTTTTACCGGCTGACATTCTGTTCCCGCAGGTCGATTCCATGGAAAAGTGGGCGGTCATCGCCTGCGACCAGTTCACCTCCGACCCCGCCTATTGGGAGCGTGTGCGCAGGAACGCCGAGGGCGCGCCTTCGACGATCAACCTGATCCTCCCGGAGGCCGAGCTCGGCACCGAGAAGGAGGCGGAGCACACCGCCCTTATTAACGCGACGATGGCGGAGTATCTGAAAAACAACGTATTCCGCACGCTGAAAAACGCGTTTGTCTATGTCGAGCGCACGCTGGAAAACGGCACGGTGCGCAAGGGCCTCGTCGGCATGGTCGATCTCGACGCTTACGACTATTCCACCG
Source organism: uncultured Oscillospiraceae bacterium (assembly GCA_964629755.1). Lineage (GTDB taxonomy): Bacteria > Bacillota > Clostridia > Oscillospirales > Oscillospiraceae > JAZOXB01. Next base: position 12,723 of record CAZVSJ010000002.1, read on the forward strand.
GCTCCACCTCCGCTATCCGCGCCACGGAGCGCACGGTCGTCGAGCGCATTCCGCCGCGTATGCGCGTGCGCCGCAACGCACCGGTCGAGCTGCCGCACATCCTCATGCTCTGCGACGACCACGACAAGGTCCTCATCGAGCCGATCGCGGAGAAAAAGGACGGCCTGACCAAGCTCTATGACTTCGAGCTGATGGAGGGCGGCAACCGCATCGCCGGCTGGCTGGTCGACGGCGCCGAGGCCGAGGCCTTCAACGCCCGCCTGACGGATTACACCGCCAACGTCGGCAAAAAATACGAGGGGCTCAAGGGCGTGCCGATGGTCTTTGCCGTCGGCGACGGCAACCACTCCCTCGCCACGGCAAAGTCCTGCTATGAGGAGCTGAAGGCGCAGCATCCCGGCGAGGATCTGTCCGCCCATCCGGCGCGCTTTGCGCTCGTTGAGCTGGAAAACATCCACGACGAGGCGCAGGTGTTTGAGCCGATCCACCGCGTCATTACCAAGTGCGACCCGAAGGCATTGCTTGCCGCGCTGCAGGCCGAGGCCTGCGCCGAGGACGGCTTCGCGGTCAAGTGGTACATCGGCAGCGAATCCGGCACGGTGTATCTGGACAAGGCAAAGAGCCAGCTCGCCGTCGGCGTGCTGCAGGGCTTCCTCGACGGCTACCTCAAGGAGCACGAGGGCGAGATCGACTACATCCACGACGATGACGCGCTGATCTCCCTTGCCAAGCAGGAAAACGCCATCGGCTTCCTCCTGCCCGCGATGGAAAAGAGCCAGCTCTTCCGCGGCGTCATTGCCGACGGCATCCTCCCGCGCAAGACCTTCTCCATGGGTCACAGCCGCGAGAAGCGTTACTATCTCGAAGGAAGAAAAATCAAATGACAACACTGACCGAAGGCGCATTCGCAAAGCTCAACCTGACCCTTGACGTGACCGGTATCCGCGACGACGGCTACCACGACATCTGCTCCGTGATGCAGGCGATCACCCTGCACGACGACGTCGAGATCGACCTCGACACCGGCAAGCCGTGGAAACTGACGTGCGAAAAGGAGGATATTCCGACGGATGAGACGAATCTTGCGTGGAAGGCCGCGCGGGTGTTCTTCGACGCCCTCGGCGGTGAACCGGACGGGCTGGAGATCCGCATCACCAAGCGCATTCCCTCGCAGGCCGGCCTCGGCGGCGGGAGTGCGGACGCAGCTGCCGTGCTGCGCGCGCTCAACCGCTACAGGGGCTATCCGCTCTCGGTTTACGCGCTGTGCGAGCTGGGCGCGCAGGTCGGCTCCGACGTGCCGTTCTGCGTGCTGGGCGGCACGGCTCTGTGCGAGGGTAGGGGAGAACGGCTGACCAAGCTGCCCGACGCGCCGGAGATGTTCTTCGTGATCTGCAAGCCGGATCTGGCCTTCTCCACGCCGGAGCTTTACCGCAAGCTCGACGCGGTGACGATCGCCAAACGGCCGGAGACGACCGTGATGCGTGCTGCCTTACAGCGCGGCGACCTGGAGCAGATAGGCAAAAACCTGTGCAACGTCTTTGAACAGGTGACGGTCGGCGAGCATCTGGAGCTGAACTATATCAAATCCGTCCTCATGACCTACGGCGCTTACGGCACGCTGATGACCGGCAGCGGCTCTGCGGTCTACGGCATCTTCGATTCGTTTGAATATGCCGCCGTCGCCTGCACCATGCTCAAGGAAAACTACCCGCAGGTTTTTATTGCAAAAACCGTATAAAATTGGAAAACACCGTCCATACTGTGTGTAAATCATACATATGGACGGTGTTTTTTTATGAAATTCAGGATCGTTTTGTGGATCGTGCTCATCGTGCTGGCGGCTTACGGCCTGCTTGCGGCGGAGAGCTTTTGGATGCAGCGCAGCCTCGCGGAGAAAACCGTGCGGCTGCACGTCGTTGCCAATTCCGACAGCGCGGAGGATCAGGCGCAGAAGCTGCGCGTGCGCGACGCGGTCGTTTCAGAGGTCGCGGCACTGACGAAGGACTGCAGGGACGCATCGCAGGCGCGGGCGGTCATCGGGCAGAACCTTAGCGGCATTGAGGAAACCGCGCAGCGCGTTCTGGACGATGAGAGCAGCGCCTATGATGTGTGTGTCAGCCTCGGTATGGAGGATTTTGACACGCGCTGTTATGAGAGCTTCACGCTTCCGGCGGGGCGGTATCCCGCCCTGCGCGTGCGCATCGGCGCAGCGGAGGGGAAGAACTGGTGGTGCGTGGTGTTCCCGTCGCTCTGCATGGCGGCGACGACCGACGCGGTGGAGGAATACGCCGCCGTCGGAGGCTTCGACGAGATGGAGACGGAATTCATTACCGGCGGCGAGGAAAAATACGAGCTGCGCTTCAAAACGCTGGAATGGCTGCAAGACCTTTTTGCGTGGATCGGATAACGGGTCGGTTTTCGACCCGTTTTTCTTTTTTGAAAAAACCTGCGCATAGTCCTGTTTTTTGGACAGCTTTTATGGTATGATGGTGGCGAGGTGAGAAAAGATGCTACAGCTTTGGCTCTGCACGGACAGAAAACGCAATACTGCGCGGATGCTCGACGAGCTCGCGGGCCTTGCGGCGCAGGAGCAGGACGGATTACTTCTGCTCGTGCCGGAGCAGTTTTCCCATATGATGGAGCGGCGGCTGTGTGCCCGGTGCGGCGACAGGATCAGCCGCTTTGCCGAGGTGCTGGGCTTTTCGCGGCTGGCGGCGCGGGTGTTTGCCGAGTACGGCGGCTGCGCGCAGACGCAGACCGACCCGGTCGGCCGCCTGCTTGCCATGTCGCTCGCGGCGCGGCAGGTGCAGGCAAGATTAAAAATCTACGCGACCTGCGTCGACAAACCGGAGTTCTTGCTGCAAATGCTCGACGCGTTCGACGAATTTCAGGCGTTCTGCGTCACGCCCGCGCGGCTTTACGAGGCGTCGCGGGAGCTTTCCGGCGCGCTCGCGGTCAAGACGGAGGAATTCGCCCTGCTCATGGAGAGCTATGCGGCGGTCTGCGCGAACATGGGGCAGGATGCGCGCACGAAGCTGATGCGGCTGCTGGCCGCGCTCGAAGAGAGCGGCTACAAGCGGACGATCTTTGCCGACGGCTT
>CAZVSJ010000002.1:15922-52648 GCA_964629755.1 uncultured Oscillospiraceae bacterium
CGCGCGAAGCTGTTTTCCGGCGGCGCTGCGGAATATCCGCAGGAGCAGACGCAGCTTACCTTCGTGCAAGGTGCCGGCCGCGTTGCCGAGTGCCGCGCGGCGGCGGGAGAGATGCTCCGCCTTGTGCAGGAGGGCGCCCGCTGGCGCGATATTTCCGTCGCCTGCGCCGATTTTTCGGGCTACCGCCCGGTTCTGGAATCCGTCTTCCGCCGCGCGGACATCCCGGCCTATTTCGCCGGCGATACGGACACTTTGCGCCAGCCGGTCGCGGCGCTGCTGCTTGCCGCGCTGGAGGCCGCGACGGACGCGATGGAGCAGGAGGCCGTGCTGGCCTACCTGAAATCGGGCTTCCTGCCGCTTCCACGCGACCGCGTCGACCGGATGGAAAACTACGCACTGTTGTGGAACCTCTCCGGCAGCCGTTGGGAGGGCGAATGGACAAAAAACCCCGCCGGGCCGGACGCGCCCTTCGACCAGGCGGAGCTTGCCCGGCTCAACGAGGATCGCAAGCGGGTCATCGTGCCGCTGCTTTGCCTGCGCGACCGCCTGAGATCTGCCAAAACAACGGCGGAAATGGTGCTTGCGCTGTATGAGTTTACCGAAAAAATCACGCTGAATGAGCAGATCGAGGCGTTTGCACGGCAATGCGCCGAAACGGGCGAGCTGCAGCGTGCGCAGGAATATGCGCAGATCAGCGCGCTTCTGTGCGGCGTTTTTGAGCAGATGTACGGCGTTCTGGGCGCGGCAGAGCATACGCCGGAGGAATTTTACCGCATTTTCCGCGCGGCGCTGTCGCAATGCTCGGTCGGTACGATCCCGGCGAAGCTCGACTGCGTGACGGTGGGCAGCCTGATGTCGCAGCGGCGCTGCGACACGCCCTACGTCTTCCTGCTGGGCGCAAACGAGGGGGCGCTTCCCTCGGCGCAGACGGCGCGCAGTCTGCTGACCGACGGCGAACGCACCGCCCTGATGCAGCTTGGCATCGAGCTGTCTCCGACGGCAGCCGGACGGCTGGATATGGAGATCGCCGCTGCCGACAGCGTCCTCGGCGCGGCGGAAAAGCGGCTCTATCTCGGCGCGCAGACGGGCGCGGAGGCGTATCTTTACAAACGCGCGGCGGCGCTGTTTCCCGCGGCGCGGCGCATTGCGGACGACACGGCGCTCGTGCGCGGCGCCGAGCGCGAATACCTGTCCTATCTGAGCGGCGCGAGCGGTCACATCGCGGCGGTTGCCGACACGCTTCCGGCGCTCGCGCAAAAGGCGCGGGAGCTTGCCGCCTCCCGCGATTATTCGCACGGCTCGCTGCGCACGGAGACGGTGCGTCGGCTCTACGGCGCGACGCTGCGCCTTTCGTCGACGAAGGTCGACTGCCTCGCGGGTTGCCGCTTTGCCTATTTCCTGCAATACGGCCTGCGCGCCAGGGAGCGCAAGACCGCCGACCTCGACCCCACGCTCTACGGCACCTTCGTGCATGAGGTGCTGGAGCTGACGACGAAGCAGGTGATGCGGGAGGGCGGCTTCGCTGCCGTCACTCTTGAGCGCGCCTTACAGATCGCGCAGGAGCACATGGAGCGCTGCTGCGCCGAGCGGCTGCGCGATGTGCTGCAAACGCCGCGCATGGAATACCTGTTCCGCCGAAATTTTGCCGAGGTGCGGCAGGTCGTGACGGAGCTGTGCGGCGAGCTGTCCGTTTCGGCCTTCGAGCCGAAGTGGTTCGAGCTGAAATTCGCCCGCGACGGCAGCCTGCCCGCTGTTTCCATCGTCGGGGAGAAGGCCGTCGCGGAGCTGCGCGGCTCGGTCGACCGGGCGGACGTCTGGCGCGACGGTGAGCGCGTCTATGTGCGCGTGGTCGACTATAAAACGGGCAAAAAGAGCTTTTCCTATTCCCATGTGTTCTACGGTCTGGGGCTACAGATGCTCCTGTATCTATTCGCGCTCGAGCGAAGCGGTGCGCCGCTGCTGGACGCGCCCCTGACGCCCGCCGGGGTGCTGTATTTCCCGGCGCGGGCCGAGACGGTCGCGGTCGACGACAGGCTCGACGGGAAAAAGGCAGACAAAAAGCGCCGCGAGAACAAAAAACGCAGCGGCCTGCTGCTGGATAACGCGCGCGTGCTGCAGGCGATGGAGCCGTGCGAGGGCGACCCGGTCTATCTGCCCTACAGCCTGGACAAGGAGGGCGCGCGCAAGGGCGACCTTGCCTCGCCGGAGCGGCTGGCGCGCTTGGAGCGCTTCGTCTTCGGCACGGTCGCCGCGCTGGCCGACGAGCTTTATGACGGCGAGATCGCGGCAAATCCGTATTTCTTCGACCAGCGCGACAACGCCTGCCGCTTCTGCCCCTATGCCGGCGTGTGCCGCAGCAGCCGGGAAGAGCGCTGGCTGGTCGGGCCGAAGGATGCGCAGGAGTTTTGGCAGAGATTGGAGGCAGACGATGGCAACGTATGATCTGACACCGCAGCAGCAGGCGGTTGTGGACGACCGCGGCGGAGCGCTGCTCGTCTCGGCTGCCGCGGGCTCCGGCAAGACGATGGTGCTCGTCGAGCGCGTGCTCAAGCGCGTGACGCAGGAGCAGGCGAATCTGGACGATTTCCTGCTCATCACCTTTACGCAGGCGGCGGCAGCCGAGCTGCGCGGCAAGCTGGTCGAGCGGCTGAGCAGGGAGCTTGCCGTCCGGCCCGGCGACCGCCATCTGCAAAAGCAGATGAACCGCGTCTATCTGGCGCAGATCTCGACCGTCCATGCCTTTTGCGGCGCACTTCTGCGCGAATACGGTCACAGGCTCGATCTTCCGGCGGACTTCCGCACCTGCGATGAGCGCGAGGCGGAGCTGCTGCGCACCCGCGCGATGGAGCAGACGCTGGAGGACGCTTACACGGCAGGAGATGACCGGATCCTCGCCGCGCTCGATATGCTCGGCGCGGGGCGGACGGACGCCGCCCTGCCGGAAGTCATCTTAAAAGTCTATGCTGACCTGCAATGCGCCTGTGATCCGGCGCAGCGCCTGCGCGAGCTGCACGAGAGCCTCGACACCTCCGCCTGCACGGACGTCGGTCAGACGGTCTGGGGTGCGTATCTGCTCGCGGAGCTGCGCAGCAGCCTGCAAAACTGCATCGAGCTGACGCAGTCGGCTTACCGCACCGCCCTGCCGGAAGCGAACCTCGCAGGCTGCGCGCAGTGCTTTGCGGCGGATGAAGCGATGCTGCGCGGTCTGACGGAGCTGCAGACGTGGACGGAGGTCGCAAACGCAAAGCCCGCCTACTGCCGCTGGCCGACAAAGGAGAAGGACAACGCGCTGAAGGAGCAGCTTCACGATCAGCGCGACCGGATCAAGGATATTGTAAAAAAGGCGCTGCAGCGCTTTCGCCTCCCGTCAGAGGAAGCGCTTGCCGACCTTGCCGCCTGCAAGGACGCGCTCACCGGGCTTCTGCTGCTGACGGAGCGCTTTGCGGAAAACTACAGCGCCCTCAAGCGCCGCCGTCATGTGCTGGATTTTAACGATCTGGAGCATGAGACGCTGCGGCTCCTGACGCAGGGCACGAACGCGCCGACCCCGGCCGCGCGCGAGATCGCGCAGCGCTTCACGGAGATCATGGTCGACGAATATCAGGACAGCAACGCGGTGCAGGAGACGATCTTCCAGGCCGTGTCGAAGCAGGGAAGGAACCTCTTCTTCGTCGGCGACGTCAAGCAGTCCATCTACCGCTTCCGCCGCGCCGACCCGACGCTTTTCCTGAAAAAATACCATGCCTTTGCCGACTATACCGCCGCCGCTGACGGCGAGCCGCGCAAGATCCTCCTGTCCGTCAACTTCCGTTCGCGGCCGGAGATCCTGGCGGCGGCGAACGACGTCTTCCGCCTGACGATGAACGACCGCGTCGGCGGCCTGCGCTACGGCGAGGCCGAGGCACTGCGCACGCTCTCGCCGGAGTCTGCACCGCTGAGCACGCCCGCCGTGGAGCTGCACTGCATCGACAACGAGGGCGTGCAGACCGAGCGCAAGCTCCTGCGCGAAGAGATCGAGGCGGAGTTCGTCGCGCGGCGCATCCACGAGATGCTGCAAAACGGCGAGACGATCCCGGATGGGGAGGGCACACGCCCGGTCCGCGCCGGAGACATCATGATCCTGCTGCGCTCGCTCTCTGGCAAGGCGGAGGTCTATATGCAGGCGCTGCGGCGCTACGGCATCCGCAGCGCGTGCGGCAGCGAGAACATCTTTGACACCGAGGAGATCGGCCTCGTGACGGCACTGTTACAGGTCGTGGACAACCCGCATCAGGACATTCCGCTGCTTTCCGTCCTGCTCTCGCCGATCTTCTCCTTCCGCGCCGACACTTTGGCGCGGCTGCGCGCCGGGCAGCGCGAGGGCGACGTGTATGACGCCCTGTGCGCCGCGCCCGAGGCGGCGGACTTTCTGCAAACACTGACCGGGCTGCGCGACCTTGCCCAGACCAGCACGCTGCGCGAGCTGCTGGATGTGTTCGACGAGCGGCTGTGCCTGCGCGCGATCTTCAGCGCGATGGATGGCGGCGTGCAGCGCATCGAGAATTTGGAGGCGTTTTTCGCGCTGGCCGACAGCTTCGAGACGGAGACGCGGCGCGGTCTGCCCGCTTTTTTGCGCCATTTGGATGCCCTGCGCGAGAAGGGCTGCCAGACGCAGGCCGCCGCCGCGCCGGACGCGGTGCGGCTGATGACGATCCACAGCTCGAAGGGGCTGGAATTCCCCGTCGTCTTCCTCGCCGACCTTGGAAAGCAATTTAACATGGACGACGCGAGGGCTGCCGTCCTGACCGACAGCGAGCTTGGCCTCGCCTCGAACGTGCTGGACGCAGAGCGCGGCCTCGTCTATCCCAGCGTCGCGCGGCTGGCCATCAGCAGCCGCAAGCGCCGGGAGACGCTCTCGGAGGAGATGCGCCTGCTCTACGTTGCGATGACGCGGCCAAAATACCGCCTCGTGATGAGCTTCTGCATGGGGCGGCTGCAAGCGCTGCTCAAGCGTCTGAGCCAGAGCCTGAGCGTCCCGCTTGCGCAGGCGACGGTCGAAAGCGCCCTGCATATGGGCGACTGGGTACTCATGGCCGCGCTGACGCGGACGGAGGCCGGTGCGCTGTTTGCCGTCGCGGGCAATCCTGGCTGCACCTGCGTTTCGCAGTATCCGTGGCGCATCACCTGCCAAAGCGGCAATGATTTCATCCCGTCCGCGCAGATGCCGGAGGAGACCGCCGTGCGCGACGAGGCGCCGCTGCTCCTGCCGGAGCTTCTGCACTACGCCCACCCGGCGGCGACCGCCGCGCCGAGCAAGCTGACGGCAACGCAGCTCAAGGGCCGAAGCCTTGACGACGAGGTCGCGGAGCAGACGGTGCGCGTGCCGGAGCTGACCTTTGCCAAGCCGCGCTTCACGTCCGGCCTGCGTCCGCTGACGCCCGCCGAGCGCGGCACGGCGATGCACCTTGCCATGCAGTTTATCCGCTATGAGCGCTGCACGAGCCTGGACGGCGTTCTTGCGGAGCTGAAACGCCTGACGGAGCAGGGCTTCCTGACGCAGCAGCAGGGCGAGGCCGTCCGGCCGGAAAAGCTGCTTGCGTTTTTCACCTCGGAGATCGGACGGCGCGTGCTGTCGGCCAAGCGTCTCGTGCGCGAGTTTAAATTCTCCGTTTTGCAGGACGCGGCACTGCTGGGCGGTGCGCTGGCGGGCGAACAGGTGCTTTTGCAGGGCGTGACCGACTGCTGCATCGTCGAAGACGATGGCCTGACGATCCTCGATTTCAAGTCCGACCATGTTGCGCCGGGGCAGGAGCGCTCCCGCGGCGAATACTACCGCGGCCAGCTCGATGCCTACAGCCTCGCGCTGGCGCGGATCTTCGAGCTGCCCGTCAGGGAGCGCATCCTCTGGTTCTTTTCGACCGACACGGCGGTCAGCCTTTGAACCGAAGCCGGAGCTTTTTGCTCCGGCTTTGCAAAAACGAAATTACCTATTGACTTTGTAGGTAATTCGTGGTATCATTTTATTACATACAGAAATGGTGGGTAAAATAAGACCACGGCGGCGCATCACGCCGCAAAACAAGGAGGAATACCATGCGAATTTACGCGGACAATGCCGCGACGACAAAAATGAGCCGGACGGCGGTCGAAGCGATGCTGCCCTATCTGTCTCAGATCTACGGCAACCCCTCCAGCCTGCACAGCGCGGGGCAGGAGGCGGCGCAGGCGCTCTTTGCCGCGCGGCAGACAGTCGCCGAACAGCTCGGCTGCGAGGCGCGGGAGCTGACCTTCACCTCGGGCGGCAGCGAGGCGGACAATATGGCGCTCGTCTCCGCCGCCATGCTCGGCGCGCGGAAGGGGAAAAAGCACATCATTTCGACCGCGTTCGAGCACCACGCGGTGCTGCACACGCTGGCGCGGCTGGAAAAGCAGGGCTTTGCGGTCACGCTGCTGGACGTGCACGAAAACGGCCTCGTCACGGTGCAGGACGTCGAGCAGGCGCTGCGGCCGGACACCTGCCTCGTCTCGGTGATGTATGCCAACAACGAGATCGGCACGATCCAGCCCATCGCGCAGATCGGCGCGCTCTGCCGCGAGCGCGGCGTCCTGTTCCACACGGACGCGGTACAGGCGGCGGGACACCTGCCGATCAACGTTGCGGAGCAGAACATCGACCTGCTCTCTCTCTCGGCGCACAAATTCCACGGGCCGAAGGGCGTCGGCGCGCTCTATGCGCGGCGCGGCATCGCGCTGACCAACCTGATCGAGGGCGGCGCGCAGGAGCGCGGCAAACGCGCCGGCACGGAGAACATTCCGGGGATCGTCTCCATGGCAGCGGCGCTGCAGGAGGCCTGTGCGGGCATGGAGAAAAACGCAGCCTATGTCACAGGGCTGCGCGACCGCCTGATCGAGGGACTGTCCAAAATTCCGCACTGCGCGCTCAACGGCGACCGGACGCACCGCCTGCCGGGCAACGTCAGCTTCTGCTTTGAGGGCATCGAGGGCGAGAGCCTGCTCCTGCTGCTCGACGACAAGGGCGTCTGCGCCTCGTCCGGCTCGGCCTGCACCTCCGGCTCCCTCGATCCGAGCCATGTTCTGCTTGCCATCGGCCGGCCGCACGAGGTCGCGCACGGCTCGCTGCGCCTGACGCTCTGCGAGGAAAACACGGCCGAAGAGGTCGACGAGATCATCCGCGCGGTCACGGAAACGGTAGAATACCTGCGCGGCTTCAGCCCCGTCTGGCGCGACCTGCAAAGCGGAAAACGGGACTATATTCTGAAATAAGGAGAAACACTATGGCACTTTACAGTGAAACCGTCATGGATCATTTCCGCAATCCGCGCAATGTCGGCGTGATCGAAAACGCCGACGGCGTCGGTGAGGTCGGAAACGCCAAGTGCGGCGATATTATGAAGATCTATCTGAAGATTGAAAACGACACAATCGCGGACGTCAAGTTTGAGACATTCGGCTGCGGCAGCGCGATCGCCTCCAGCTCGATGGCGACGGAGATGATCAAGGGCAAGCCCGTTTCCGAGGCGATGAAGCTGACGAACAGGGCGGTCGCCGAGGCGCTTGACGGCCTGCCCGCGCACAAGCTGCACTGCTCCGTCCTCGCGGAGGAGGCGATCAAGGCCGCTTTGCAGGATTATTACGAGAAAAACGGCATCCCGTACGACAAAACGCAGTTCCCGGACTGCGGGCATTGCGGCCACTGCGAGCGGTGAAAGCGCTGATCGCCATGAGCGGCGGCGTGGACAGCAGCGTCGCGGCGAAGCTGATGCTCTCCGAGGGTGCGGATTGCATCGGTTGCACGATGCTGCTTTACGACGCGCCGGGACAGGCGGCGGTTTTTTACGACGGCGATCTCGTTCTCGGCGGCGGCACGATCTGCCCGCCGGAAACGGCATAGAAGCAAACAAAAGCGCGGTGAACGAAGTCCGTTCACCGCGCTTGCGTTTTCGTTTTATGCTTTCACCGCTTTAACAAAGGCGGCGGGGTCGGCGCTTTTGAAAAATGCGCTGCCCGCGACCAGCACGTTTGCGCCGTTTTCGCGGCAGACGAGGGCGGTCTTTTCGTTGATGCCGCCGTCGACTTCCAGCTCACAGGCCGGATTCAGCGCATCGATCCAGGCGCGGATGGCCTTGAGCTTCGGCATCATGTCCTGCATGAAGGCCTGCCCGCCAAAGCCCGGCTCGACCGTCATCACGAGGATCAGGTCGCAGTAGGGCAGATAGGGGAGCACCGCGTCGGCAGGCGTCCTGGGCTTGACCGAGATCGCGGCGCGGACGCCGTTTTCGCGGATGCGGCGCAAAGCGGCGATCGTGTTTTCCTCCGAGTCGGCCTCGACGTGCACCGTCAGGATGTCGCTGCCTGCCTTGCAGAAGTCGTCGACATAGCGGATCGGCCGGTCGATCATCAGATGCACGTCCAGCGGCAGGTCGGTGATTTTGCGGATGGCGGCGACGACCGGGATGCCGATGGTGATATTCGGGACGAAAAGGCCGTCCATCACGTCGACGTGCACATAGTCCGCGCCGGCGGGGCTGAGAGCGCGGATGTCGCGCTCCAAATTGACAAAATCGGCAGAGAGAATGGAAGGAGAAACCTTTATCATAACGAACCTCCGAGACATAGGATAAAGCGCAGCCGGCGGAACTCCAACCACGCAGAATGCGCAGCGGCTGCAAATAGTATAAGCGATTCGGGCGGCAATGTCAAATTTTTCCTTCGCATAACTCGGCTGCGCCCGCACAAACTACGGCTGACACCGAAAGAAGGAGGAAAGACAATGAGCTGCCATCTTAACGCAAATCGTTCGATCCAGTGCACCGTGACACAGTGCAAGCATCACTGCGACGCGGAGAACTACTGCTCGCTCGAGCAGATCCAGGTCGGCACGCATGAAGCGGACCCGACGGTCAAGCAGTGCACCGACTGTATGTCCTTCGACAAGAAGTAAGGGAAGCTCTGAATCAATCCGCAAGAGCGGTCAGCGAGGGATTTTGTTCCAAATTGAGGTTTGGAAATCGCAGGAATACTTTGTGTATTTCAAGATTTTCAAACCGATAAGTTGGGGCAAAAGACCCGCTGTCCGCCGCCGCTGATTTGTTCAGAGGTTCCTAAGAGCGACGGCTGCGGGCGACCGCAGCCGTTTTTTATTCCTTCTGCCGCCGCTCCTCCAGCCACAGGCCGAAGACACTGCCGTAAAACAGAATGCAGATGCAGATATACAGCCACAGCATTCCGATGGCGATGATCGAAAGGCTGCCGTAAAGCACGGAATAGGAGCCGGAAATGCGGACATAGTAGGAAAAACCGTAGGTGAACACCAGCCAGCCGAAGGCGGACAGCGCCGCGCCCGGCAGCGCTGTGCGCAGGCTCACCTTGCGGTTGGGGAACGCGCAGTAGATCACCGTGAACAGAAGCGTGAGAAGGCCCAGCACGATCAACTCGCGGAATTGCAGCAGCCGGGCGATCAGATGCAGCACGGGGACGTTTTTGCTCTGGCAGAACGCGGCGACCTCCTGACCGAAGCCGTGCATGACGAGCGTCAGCAGCAGCGCGGCGATGAGCAGCACCATATAGACCATGCTCATCACGCGGCGGTAGAGATACGAGCGGCTTTCCTCCGCGCCATGGATGGCGTTCAGGCCGAGCTGGATGCAGTAGACGCCGCGCGAGGAAGACCACACGGCGACGATGGCCGTGACGGAGATGAGCGCACTTGTGCTGTTGGCACTCATGTCGTTGATAATCCGCGCCAGCAGCGGCTCGAGCACCTCCGGCATGAGGCTGCCGATGGCGAGCAGCAGATCCTGCTCGGAATAGCCGATATAGGGCAGCAGGCTGACCACGAGCATGATCGCCGGGAACACGGAGAGAATGATATAAAACGAGGCGTTTGCGGCGTAGATCGGGACGCGGTAGCTGCCGATCCGCTTCAAAAAAGCCTGTATTTTTCTGAAATATTTCATCGGCGTACCTCCTGCGTATATTTTATCGCAAGCGCGCGGGAAAGTAAAGCGGTTTTTCTGCGGCGAAATTGACAAGACGCGCGAAAAATGCTATAATCTGTTCGATATTATATGCCCTGCAAAGAGAATCATACGAAACAGGAAGTGGCCTATGCTTTACCGTATCAGTTGCGCAATGGCGAGCCTGTGCAAGGCGCACGGGCTTGAGGGAGCGATGCGCTTAATTAAAGACGCGGGCTTTCAAAGCCTTGATTTTCCCTTCAGCACGTTCAGCGAGCCGGACGGCCCGATGAGCGGCGAGGATTGGCGTGCGTGGGTGCGGCAGGTTGCGCGCCTGTCGGAGCAACTCGGCCTGCCCGTCACGCAGGCGCACGCAACGTGGCGGCAGTCTATTCAGGCCGACCTGCACTATGAGCCGCCGCAGGAGATCTATTTCCGCACGATCGAGGCCTGCGCCATCGTCGGCTGCCGCCACCTCATCTTCCATCCGCTGCGCCAGCCGGAGCGCGTGGACAGCCCCGCCCTGCGCAGCCGCATCCACGACTGGAACATCCGCTGGTTCCACGATCTTTTGCCAACGGCGGAGCGCTTCGGCGTCGTCATCAATCTGGAGAACACCTTCGATTCGCACCATGTCCAGCGACCCGGCGACCCGCCCTATCCCTATACCACGGCGGAGGATATGCTGCGCCTGATGCGCGACATCGGCAGCGCCCGCGTGCAGATCTGTCTGGACACCGGTCACGCGAACATCAGCGGGCAGGACATTCCCGCGATGATCCGCGCCTTCCGCTCCGACCTTGCGACGCTGCACCTGAACGACAATTTCGGGCGGATCTCGCCCGTCTACGAGGATCTGCACCTGTTCCCGGGCTATGGCCGCATCGAGTGGGAGGGCGTTTTTGCCGCCCTGCGCGAGACGGGCTACAAGGGCGTCTTGAACCTCGAGCCCATCGGTGAGCTCAAGCGCCTGCCGCGTGAGATCTGCCTTGTGCAGCTCCGCGCCGCCGCGCAGACGCTCGAAATCCTCAGCAGATAATCAAAAAATACCGCCTCGTCCGGCCGGACGAGGCGGTGTTTTTTGCTGTTCAGGAGCGCTCCATGCAGACGTAGGAGCCCTTGAGATAGCGCATGACGATGCACGCGAATTCCGCGCGGGTGGCGCTGTCGACCGGCTTGAGTCTGCCGGCGTCGCCGTTGAGGATACCCTCTGCGACCGCCCACTGCATCGCGCCGTAGGCATAGCCGTCGATCATGCCGCTGTCACGGAAGCCGCTGAGGTCGGCACCGGTGGCCGGCGAGCCCTGCGTGCGCCAGAGGATCGTGGCAAGATCCTCACGGGTAACAGGAGCATCCGGCGCAAAGCGGTTGTGACCGATGCCGCCGACGATGCCGCTGCTCTGCGCCCAGGAGATCGCGTCGGAGTACCACTGCCCGGTCGGGACGTCCGAGAAGGTGGACGGGCCGTCGACGGCAGGCGAGCCGACCATGCGGTAGAGCACCGTGACCATCATGGCGCGGGTCATCGTGCCGTCAGGGTCGAATTTGTGATGACCGACGCCGCCCATCAGCCCATTGTCAACGGCAAAGTCGACCGCCTCGTGATACCAGCCCTCGCGGCAGTCGGTGAAGTCAACGTAGTGGCACTCCAGGCCCTTTTCACGCGTTTCAAAATAGTCACAGCGGGTGCAGTCGCGGCGGGCAAGCTCCGTGCCCTCAACCGGGTACCAGGCGGTCAGATCATGACCAAACGCTGCCACGGCTGTTGTGGAGATCACTGCGTTGCAGGTGGCGCAATAGATCGTCTCGATACCTGCCTCGGTGCAGGTGGCGGTGTTGGAGGTGTATGTCATGCCGTAATGGCCGCAGGGGAAGCGGTTGTTTGTGGTGTAGGCCTTGATGCGGTAGTTGTAGCTCTCGCTGTCATCCCACCATGTGCCGGGGTAAGTGCGGCTGAAGGAAGTGCCGGGACGGGAATTGTTGATCCAGCGGATCCAGCCGTCAAAGGACGCGGTCATGTCGACCGGGATGTACGTAGACCGATCCGGCGTAAAGACGACGGAGAAACGATCATTCTTGTCCAGCGAGACAGGCGTGTTCAGCTTGACGGTGTGATAGCCTGCGTAGGGGAAGACGCCGGTCTGCTCGCAGACCAGAGTGCCGGAGGTGGGATCGCTCTCGACGTCCCGGTAGACCTGTACCTTGTAGCTCACATTGGCATCGTCGACGGCGATGGCTACGGCCTGCAGGGTCTCGGCGCTGTTGGCATAAAAGACGTTTGCAATGCTCTGGCCGGCATCGAGATGGGTGTAGAACACTGAGCTGGTGCCGTCATACTGATAGTTATTGTCGTAATTGTTGACCGAATCAACGGCATAGAAATAGCAGGTATCATTCAGCGAGGGAGCGTCCTCGTAGGAGATGTACATATAGCCGTTGTTACCGTACCAGGTGCCCCAACTGTTCTTGATGATCCATGCGCCGTCCGAGGAGGGGCGGTACGCGCCGGTAAAGTTGTATCTGCTGTAGCTGTCGTCCCAGCCGACGACGGTGACGTCATGGTTCGTGTCGGTATTGTACGGGCAGTAGTATGAGCCGTTGCTGCCTGCGTAATAATCGTCGTGGTAGTAACCGAAGGTACCGGCGCCGTATTCCATGATCGCGGCCTTGACCGCGTTGCGGTCTGAGGTGCTGATCCAGATGCAGTCCTGCACATGGGCGACGTTGTACTTGTAGGCGTATTCGGAGGAAAGACCGGAGAGGCTGACATTGCTGTAGGCGAGGGCAGCCGTGTCCTCGCTGGCAAGACCCTGCCAGCGCATGAGCGTGTAGGAGGCCAGAGTTCCGTTTCCGCCGACGTCGAGATAGCCGTAAGAGGAATCGCAGATGTTGCGGTCGCCGGCGAGCAGGCCGAGCGCGTCATAGG
The DNA here is from genome assembly GCA_964629755.1 of uncultured Oscillospiraceae bacterium. Taxonomy (GTDB): domain Bacteria; phylum Bacillota; class Clostridia; order Oscillospirales; family Oscillospiraceae; genus JAZOXB01. Next base: position 28,805 of record CAZVSJ010000002.1, read on the forward strand.
CGTCCTGATAGGTGAACCATGCCAGATGGTATTCCGAAAGGTCTAGGCTCGTGTTGGCGGCGACGCCGGTGGTGCCAACGGGGATGCCGTGCTTGATCATGTAGGCCTCGCAGGAGGCGATCGCGCCGTGCGCCCAGCAGGTGCCGTAGGGATTCTGGTCGCGGATGGGCGTGATGTAACCCTTCTCATTGCTGTTATAGTAGGACGGCAGGGAACCGGCCTGCTTCTGTCCGGGCAGGGCATCCGGCTGGACGGTATGGTCGCCGGGATGCTCAACATAGCGCTTGCCGAGCGCGTGCTCCGCCGTCTCCTCCGCGTCCTCAGCGAAAGCGAACATGGAAAGCGTGCCCAGCATCAGCGCAAACACTAAAAGAAGGGCAAGGGATCGTCTGAAATGTCGTTTCATAGGGCGTTCTCCTTCATTTATTCTCTTTTTGCCGGGTCGACCGGCCTGATGCTTTCATTATACCATAATCCGGAAAAGAAGCAAGCGGGAATTGTGCGACCGCTGCGTATTTTTCCCAAACGATGCGGTTGGAATTGACAGATTTCCACATATTGTGATATAATTACCTATATTATATTCATTTTGCGCACACGCTGTGCAAGGTGTGCCTGCTGCATGGGAAGAATGAGAATGAAACGATGTATTTCGCTGCTTTTGTGCCTCCTGCTCTGCGCTTCTGCGCTCCTGCCTGCGGTTCTCGCGGGGTATGAGCGCGGCTACGAGGGAGGCATGGCAGGCGACGACTGCGGGATCTATGCCCACGGCGTCGACCTGTCGAACTGGCAGGGCCATTCGGTCGACTTCAACAAAATAAAGGCACAGGGCTACAGCTTTGTCATTCTCCGCGCGGGCTTCGCCACGACGAAGGACGACACCTTCGAGGAAAACTATGCCCGCGCCAAGGCTGCCGGGCTGGACGTCGGCGTGTACCTGTATTCCTACGCCGGAACGGTCGACGGGGCGAAAAAGGAGGCCGCTGCCCTCAAAACGTGGCTGAAGGACAAGGTGCTGGAATACCCGGTCTATTACGACATCGAGGAACCGAGCATCCACGCGAAAATGTCGCCGTCGGAGCTGACGGCGCTGGCGATGGCGTTTCTCGACGACGTCGCGGCCGACGGCTGGCTCGTCGGCCTGTATTCCTGCAAGAGCTGGCTTGACGCCAGGCTCGAAACGCAGAAGATCTGCGCCAAATACGAATGCTGGATGGCGCAGTATCTTTCGGATGGTACATACAACGTCTATGACCGCTACGACGGCCTGTACGGAATGTGGCAGTATTCCTCGTCCGGCAGCGTCGACGGCGTGCCGGGCAGCACGGATATGAACGTCTGCTTCAAGGACTATCCGGAGATCTGCCGGCGCTACGGCTTCAACGGCTATGCCGCCACGGGCGAATCGCTCTGGCTCAGCGGCATGACCGCGCCGTCCGTCATGGTGTGCGGCGGCAGCTTCCCGGTGCAGGGACGCGTGACGTCCGCCGACGGCGTGCTGACGGACGTGACGGTCGGCGTTTATGACCTGACGGGCGCGCGCGTCACGGGCGGCTCCGCCACCCCGCGCACGGAGAGCTTCGATCTGTCCTCCCTTGCCGGAGACGTCCGGCTTTCCAAGCTCGAAACGGGACGCTACGAGCTGCGCATCACCGCGACGAACAACGGCGGCGAAAAGACGCTGCTGAAGCAGTCGCTGGCCGTCTCAACTGCGGGCGTGCGGCTGGACGACGCCGCCGTTCCCGTCGACGTCAAGCAGGGCGACGAGTTCAAGCCGACCGGCACGCTGCTTGCCGCAACGCGGCTGCAGGAGGTCACGGTGCGCGTCTGCGACGAAAAGGGCGCGCAGGTCTGCGCCGCCGCAGCCGCGCCCGAGGGCGAGACGTTCGACCTGGCCGAGCTTCCCGAGACGCCCGACCTCGGCGCGCTCAAGCTGGGCAGCTATACCTACCGCATCGAGGCGAAGACCGATGACGGCAGCGAGACGCTTCTGCAGACCGACTTTTCTGTCTGGGTGCGCAACGATCCCGTCACGCTCTCCGGCTTTGCCATGCAGGCCGAGTACCGCCCGCAGGAGCTTAACGGGCTGACGGGCGTGGTGTCATCGGAGAAATCCGCGCTGCGCTATGTCCGCGTGACGATCCTCGACCGCACGGGCGCGGAGATCCGCGTCGCGCAGACCGACCGCGGAAAGAAGCAGGTGCTTCTGCAGGAATTCCGCAAGGAGCTTTCGCTCGATACGCTGCCGGTCGGCACCTATACCTGCCGCGTAGAGGCGCTGAACGACGGCGGCCCCTGCCTCGTCGCGCAGCAGAGCTTCCTTGTGCGCAGCGATGCGGTCAGCCTGTGCGGTCTGTCCGCGCCTTACTGCCTGTACGAGGGCGACACCTTCTTCCTCGATGGCATGGTCGCCTCCGACTTCTCACGCCTGCTTTATGTTGGCGTGACGGTCACGGACGAAGGCGGCCGCCTTGTCCTCGACGCGGCTGCCGCACCGCAGGGCTGTTTCTGCGATCTCGGTGTGACGGCGCGCGGGATGCTCTTTTCGACCCTGCCGGAGGGCAGCTACACACTGAAAATCACGGCGGAAAACGGCGAGGGCTACCATGTTTTGTACTGTGACAGCCTGACCGTCACGAAAAACGACGACCCCGTGCGCTGGGAGGCCGAGCATTTCTCCCTCGCGGACACGGCCTTCTACGCCGGCGACGGCATCCCGCTCTGGGGTACGCTGACCTCTGCGCATTCCGACATCACGACGGTCACGGCGGAGATTTTGGATGCGGAGGGCAGCCTTGTGACGAGCGCACAGCGCGGCGTCGGCGCACGCAGCTTTGACGTTGCCGAATTCCAGCAGATGCTCCGCTTCTCCGCCCTGCCGAAGGGCAGCTATTTCCTGCGCCTCCGTGCGGAAAACGCCAGCGGGGAGACCGCCCTTTGCAACGAGCGCTTCTATATTACGGATTGTCCGCACCAAAACGCCTGCTCCGGCGAGGTCTACGCCGCGACGTGCACGTCGCGCGGCGTGATCTGCGACAGCCGGTGCCTCGATTGCGGCGCGAAGACGCGCAACGGCAGAGTGCTGGAAACGGAGCAGCACACCTTCCAGGACGGCGTATGCACCCGGTGCGGCCGGACGGACTATCTGCCCGTTCGCGTATATGTGGCGGACGAGCTGCGCAAAAACGGGCGCTATGTCCTCGCCGTCTCCGACGACAGCGGCTTCTACGCCCTCGACGGCGCGGGGAAGGCCGTCCGCATTTCCCCGGACGCTGACGGCGCTTTCACGGTCAGCGCAGCCCTGCTGTGGACGCCGGAGGAAAAGGACGGCGGCGTGCTGCGCCTTGTGAACGCGGCGGGCGAGCGCCTCCACCTTGACAGCATGGCGGTCAGCACGGGTGCAGGCAGTGTCAATTCCGTTCTGTTTGCCGAGCGGCGCGATAACGGCTTCGCGCTCAGCCTCCATGCCGACCGCACGCGCTGCCTGGGCTTTGCCGACGGCGAATTCACGGTGGGCCACACGCCATGTGAGGTATTCTTCCTTGAAATGCCGCAGAATTAGCCGGAGAAATCGCGCTTTCGAGTTGCGGATCGCTTCCATTTCTGCTATAATATACTTTCGCCAAATATGCCGCAAAATGTGATGCCGGAGGTGGGAAGCACATGGGAAAAATGATCGACACCGCCGACGTCTACACGCTGGCGAAGGAAAAGCTCGAGCAGGGCGGCGAGGTCACGCTGACGATCACGGGCATGAGCATGTACCCCTTCATCGTGGGCAACCGCGACCGCGTCACGCTTTCTCCCATCAAGCGCCCGCTGAAGAAGAACGACCTTCCGCTCTACCGCAGGGACGACGGCGCACTGATCCTGCACCGCATCGTCAAGGTCGCCCGCGACGGGACCTTTTGCTGCTGCGGCGACCACCAGTGGGTAATCGAGCGCGGCCTGCGCCGCGACCAGATGCTCGGCGTCGCGACGGCCTACGTCCGCAAAGGAAAGCGCCTGACGAATCAAAACCTTCTTTACCGCCTTTACCGCACGGTTTGGACCTGGCTTTTGCGTTACCGCCGGTTCTTCTTCGCCCTGCGCAAAAGGCTTCCAACGCGCTGATTGATGCAAAACTTCCATTAGAGCGCGTTCTCCCACTCCGGCCGGGGGGAATTCGGCCGGAAACGGAAAAGAGGTAGAGACCCTTGAGAGAGAAAAATGAGAATAAAATGAAAGACGAGATGCAAAAGCTGAGCAGAATATGCCTGCTTTTGCTGTTGGACACCTTTTTTATCAATGCTTCCGCATGGCTTGCGCTGCTGGCACGCTTTGATTTCAGCCTGGGCGCGACTGCGGCGGAGCCATATGCGGCCAATCTGCTGCACGCGGCGCCGCTTCTGACGCTGATCACGCTGCTGATTTTCGCGCTGACCAAGCTCTACAGCAGCCTGTGGGAGTTTGCCGGCGTTGAGGAGCTGCTGCACATTCTGATCGCGGCGGCGCTGATCGCAATTTTGCAATTTATTGCGATCCAGTGCGGCCTGGTCGACCTGCCGCGCAGCTTTTCCATTTTGCATCCGCTGTTTCTGACGGCCTTTACGATGCTGACGCGCTTTTTCTACCGCCTGCTCAGGAGCTTCCTGAAACGCGTCAGGAAGCGCGGAAAGCTGAAACGCACCATGCTCATCGGCGCCGGCAGCGCGGGCATGCTCGTCCTGCGCGAGTTCCAGAACAGCGAATGCTCGCAGAACCATGTCGTTTGCATCATCGACGACGACGTGCAGAAGACGGGCCGTTATCTGAACAACGTCAAGGTCGTCGGCACGCGGAAGGACATCGTCGCAATGGCGAAAAAATACCGCGTGGAGGAGATCGTCTTTGCCATCCCGACCGCCTCGCTGCTCCAGCGCAAGCAGATCCTTGCCATCTGCCAGAAAACGGATTGCAGCCTTAAGCTCCTGCCCGGCATTTTCCAGCTCGCCAACGGCGAGGTCAGCATTCAGAAGATCCGCGAGGTGGACATCCTCGACCTGCTCGGCAGAGACACCGTCGCGGTCGACCTGTCCGAGATCGCGGGCTATCTGAAGGATAAGACTGTCCTGGTCACGGGCGGCGGCGGAGCCATCGGCAGCGAACTCTGCCGCCAGATCGCGCAGCACAATCCGAAAACGCTGATTATTTTCGACATTTATGAGAACAACGCCTACGAGATCCAGCAGGAGCTGCGCCGTGCGTATCCGCAGCTCGATCTTGTCACGCTCATCGGCTCCGTCCGCGACAACGAGCGGGTGCGCATGGTCTTTGAGACCTGCCATCCGCAGATCGTCTTCCACGCGGCGGCGCATAAGCACGTCCCGCTGATGGAGGACAGCCCGAACGAGGCGATCAAGAACAACGTTTTCGGCACCTATCACGTCGCAAAGGCGGCGGCGCTGTACCACGCCGAGACGTTCGTCCTGATTTCGACGGACAAGGCGGTCAACCCGACGAACATCATGGGCGCAAGCAAGCGCATCTGCGAGATGATCGTGCAGATGATGGCCAACAACTCCGAGACGAAATTTGTCGCCGTCCGCTTCGGCAATGTCCTCGGCAGCAACGGCAGCGTCATTCCGCTGTTCAAGCGCCAGATCGCGGAGGGCGGCCCCGTTACGGTCACGCATCCCGACATCATCCGCTATTTTATGACGATCCCGGAGGCAGTGTCGCTGGTCCTGCAGGCGGGTGTCTACGCCGGCCGCGGCGAGATCTTCGTCCTCGATATGGGCGAACCGGTGCGCATCGACGACCTGGCGCGGAACCTGATCCGGCTCTCCGGCTTCGAGCCGGACGTGGACATCGAGATCCGCTATACCGGCTTGCGCCCCGGCGAAAAGCTCTATGAGGAGATGCTTATGAATGAGGAAGGACTTCGCTCCACGGCGAATCACCTCATACATATCGCAAAACCGCTGGAGATCGACGACGTGGCGTTTGCCAAGCAGCTCGTCCGCCTCGAAAAAGCCTGCGAGGCCAACGCGGACGATGTCCGCGACATGGTTGCGGATATCGTAACGACCTATCATAGAATACTGCCGTCATCAATAGGTTAGCTTAGAAAACTAAGCTGACCTATTGGTATGTTTTTCTTTTGAATCATTGAAAAGGGAAGTGTAAATTGTGGAGCTGAAACCTTTTGAGAAAAAAGTTTGGCTGTCTTCTCCGACCATGCACGGCGACGAATTGAAGTACGTTACCGAAGCGTATGAGACAAACTGGATGTCCACGGTGGGAAAGAATATCAACGAAGTTGAGCGATTGATCGCCGAACGGATCGGTGTCCGATATGCAGTCGCATTGTCGGCAGGAACGGCGGCGCTCCATCTTGCCATGAAGCTTGCCGGGGAAGCCATGTATGGACAGCCGGAAATCGGAAAAGGCGCGCTGAGCAATCAGAGGGTCTTCTGTTCTGATGTTACGTTCGCCGCCACGGTGAACCCTGTGGTTTATGAGGGCGGCTTCCCGGTTTTTGTTGATACCGAGCGTGACACATGGAATATGGACCCGGCGGCGCTGGAAAAAGCATTTGAGATTTACCCGGATGTCAAGGTGATCGTACTCGCACACCTTTACGGGACCCCGGCGAAGATTGACGAAATCAGGAAAATAGCGGCTGCCCATGGAGCTGTGATTGTAGAGGATGCAGCGGAATCCCTGGGAGCTACATACAAAGGAAAAGAAACCGGCAGCTTTGGCGATTACGGCTGCATCAGCTTCAATGGAAACAAGATCATCACCGGCTCTTCCGGCGGAATGTTCCTTACGGATTCCAGGGCGGATGCCGAAAAAGTGCGCAAGTGGTCAACCCAAAGCCGGGAAGCGGCACCGTGGTATCAGCATGAGGAGCTTGGCTATAACTACCGCATGAGCAATGTGATTGCCGGCGTTGTGCGTGGTCAGATTCCATATCTGGAAGCGCACATTGCGCAGAAGAAAGCGATCTATATGCGCTATAAAGAAGGCTTGAAAGACCTTCCGGTGCAGATGAATCCATATGATGAGAAGAACAGCGAGCCGAATTTCTGGCTGAGCTGTATGATCATTGACAAGGATGCCATGTGCCGGCAGGTGCGCGGGGAGCAGAATGCACTCTGCCTCAGCGAACCGGGCAGGACCTGTCCGACGGAAATTCTGGAAACCCTGGCGAAGTACAATGCCGAGGGCCGTCCGATCTGGAAGCCGATGCATATGCAGCCGATCTTCCGAATGAATCCGTTTATCACAAGAGAAGGCAATGGCAGAGCCAAAACCAATGCGTATATCGAAGGCGGCTGTGTGGATGTCGGTATGGATATTTTCGAGAGAGGTCTGTGCCTGCCCAGCGACAACAAGATGACCGCCGAGGAGCAGGAGCAGATCATTGAAATGATCAGAAGCTGCTTTGCGTAATGAGGGAAAAGAGAGATGGAAAAGAAGCATATTCCTTACGGGCCGTATGAAAAATATTTCAAACGCCCTCTGGACTTTTGCTGCGCCCTCGCAGCGATCCTTGTGTTTTCGTGGCTGTACCTGATTCTAATAATCTTAGGAACGATTTTTATGCGCGGAAATCCGTTCTTCACCCAGGAGCGTCCGGGGAAGAATGAGAAGATTTTTAAGCTGATCAAGTTCCGCTCCATGGATAATCGAAGGGATAAGGACGGAAATCTCCTGCCGGACGATATTCGGCTGAATAAATACGGGCGTTTGCTGCGGAAAACCTCGCTGGACGAGCTGCCCGAGGCGTTCAATATTCTGAAAGGCGATATGTCCGTCATCGGCCCCAGACCATTGCTGGTCAGTTACCTACCATACTACACGGAGAAAGAGCATCATCGTCACGATGTAAGGCCAGGTTTATCCGGATGGGCTCAGGTGAATGGCAGGACAGTGTGCGGTTGGGATAAAAAGCTGGCCTACGATTTGGAATATGTAGATCATGTCACCTTTCTGTTTGATATGAAGGTGATCCTGAAATCAGTGAAGGTTTTTCTGAACCATAAGGACAATGCAGTAGATACCGTAAAAACTGAAGGCAACTTCGCCGAAGTAAGAAAGGCCAAAAAATCGCAGAATGTATAGAGGTTGAATATATGCCGGTAAATATTTTGATTTTAAGCGCTGGGACAAGAAATAAAGTTGTTCAGTATTTCAGAAAAACACTTGCAGGAAGGGGTACGGTTGTAGCAACCGACATGAGTACGCTGGCCCCTGCAATTTTTGATGCGGATAAATACTATATCGTCCCCAGAATGTCTGCGCCTGGGTATATGGATGTGGTTTTGGACATTTGCAGAAACGAGAAAGTGGATGGTGTGCTGTCATTGATCGATCCGGAGCTGTCCCTTCTGGCAGAGCACAAGACAGAGTTTGAAGCGTTGGGTACGACAGTGATCGGTTCCTCCTATGACCTTTGTGAGATGTCTCTGGATAAATTCCAAATGTATAGCTGGCTGACGGAACACGGCTATCGGTGCGCCAAATCCTACATGGATAAAGATGCTTTCTTTGCGGATGTAGACGCTGGGCTGATTACCTATCCTGTATTTGTAAAGCCTGTCAGGGGAAGCGCCAGCATCTCTATTTCCAAAGCGTATGACCCGGAGACTGTGGAGCTGCTGTTCGCCCACGAGGATGGCCTGATGATTCAGGAATTTCTGGATGGGCAGGAGATCGGTGCTGACGTATACATCGACATGATTTCCCACGAGGTCGTTTCTATCTTCACCAAGAAGAAGCTGAAAATGCGAGCCGGTGAGACGGATAAGGCGGTATCCTTTAAGGACGAGAAGCTGTTTGCTTTGATTGAACGGTTTGTTGGAGAGGCCGGTTATTGCGGCCAAATTGATATTGATATTTTTGAAGTGGACGGAGAGTACTACATTTCCGAGGTGAATCCTCGATTTGGCGGTGGGTATCCCCATGCCTACGAAAGTGGTGCAGATCACATGAAGCTGATCGTGAATAATTTGAACGGCATTCCCAATCCGAAGCGGATTGGGGATTATCGGGACGGTACCTATATGATGAAGTACAACGAAATAATGATTCGGTAAAGGATAGATTCAATGAACATTCTGATTATCTGCAACTGTGCATCCGGACTGGAAGTATTTCGGGGGATGCTGATTCGAGAATTGGTAAAAGAGGGCAATGCGGTCTCCGCGATTGTTCCCCTGGTTGATAATGAGGCGGAACAGTTCTCCGAAAAGCAGATAGAAGAAATGGGCTGTCGTCTAATCCGCATTCCCATGGAGCGCCGTGGGATGAATCCGCTCCATGACTTGAGGCTGCTGCGCGCATACATACGTGTTATCAAACAAGAGCGGCCGGATTTGGTCATTACCTACACCATCAAGCCGAACGCCTATGGGGGCATTGCCTGCCGGATGCTCAAAGTGCCTTACGCAGCGAACATTACCGGACTTGGTACGGCATTTCAGAAGGATGGTTTTTTGCGAAAATTTGTGACCATTCTCTATAAGATCGCCTTGCGGAAGGCAAAGGTTGTCTTTTTTGAGAATGCCGAGAACCGGCAGACAATTCTGGATGCCGGAATCATTCGTCCGGAACAGGCGTGTTTGCTGAATGGTGCCGGTGTAGACTTGGAAAAGTTCTCTGAACGCCCTTACCCGAACAATACCGAGGAAACCTGCTTCCTGTTCATCGGACGTGTTATGAAGGAAAAGGGTGTGGATGAACTGTTCGCGGCGATGCGGATGCTGCGGAAAGAGGGCATTTCCTGCACCCTGGATGTCCTGGGCAACTTTGATGAGGACTATAGCGGGGTCATTCGGGAGTGCGAAGCCGAAGGCTGGCTCTGTTATCACAGGTATCAGAAAGATGTCCGCCCCTTCATCGCAAACTGTCATTGCTTTGTGCTCCCTTCGTGGCATGAGGGTATGGCCAATACCAATCTGGAATGTGCCGCTTCCGGCCGCCCGGTGATCACCAGCAACATCCACGGCTGCATGGAGGCGGTTGAGGATGGCGTGACGGGTTTTTTAGCGGAAAGCAAAAATGCGGAGGATCTATTTCTTACAATGAAACGGTTCTGCCAGTTGGGATATGAAGAAAGAAAAGCAATGGGTTTAGCCGGCAGGAAGAGAATGGAAGAATTGTTTGACAAAGAGAAAGTTGTTAGAGAAACAATTCAAAGGCTGAAAAGAGAGGTGCCGGAAGTTGAACGAAAGCCTGATCAGCATCATTGTGCCGGTATATAATGCTGAGCAATTTCTGGTACGTTGCTTGGAGAGTCTGATAAATCAGACATACCAAAACCTGGAGATCATATGTGTCAATGACGGGTCAACAGATAACAGCCTGAAAGTTCTGCGAGAGTACGCGTGCAAAGATACCAGAGTACGCGTTCTCGACAAAGAAAACGCTGGTGTTTCTTGTGCGAGGAATGCTGCGATGCAGCTTGCATCGGGTAGCTTTATCATGTTTGTTGATGCGGATGACTGGATCGAGTTAAACACCTGTGAAGCGGCACTCAATGCGATGCGCACATATGGCTCGGACATTGTAATGTGGCCATATGTGAGTGAGACCGAAAACCGTTCCAGTAAAAAAGAAATCTTTGAAGGACTCCGGATTTTTGATGAAAGTGAAATCAAAAGCCTGCATCGCCGATTTATTGGGGTGGTTGGCAGTGAATTGGCTCACCCGGAGTTGGCAGATTCTCTCTGCCCTGTTTGGGGAAAACTCTACAGGCGAGAAATGGTGGAGAATATCCAATTTGTAGATCTGAATGAGATAGGAACATATGAAGACGGATTATTCAATATAAAGGCATTTGAGAAAGCGAACAAGGCAATATATCTCCCGAATTATTACTATCATTACCGAAAAACGAACACGGGATCTGTTACATCCGGATATCGTGAGCGACTATATGATCAATGGCAGAATTTATTTGGGATGATGCGGGAGTATATCGACCGGTCTCGGCTGCCTGATGAGTACATTGAAGCATTGAATAATCGCATTGCATTAAGTATCCTAGGGTTAGGGCTGAACATTGTCTCTGCTTACCGGCCTTTGGCGTGGAAGCGAAAGGAGATCGCCGGCATTCTTGGACAGGCGCAGTACCGCGAGGCATATAAAAAGCTCGACCTTCAGTATTTTCCCGTCCACTGGAAACTGTTCTATTGGTGCGCACGGGTGCGATTCTCTGCAGGGGTGTTGGGGCTTTTGAAAGTGATTCAGGCAATTATATCAAGATAAAGGGAATGGATCATGATAATTCACTTTTCTATCCTGGCGGTAATGCTGACAGCTTCGCTGTTCTGGGAACGACATATCAGAAGCGGTAAGCTATCCCGTATTTATCATAATGAGCCTTATGATTATAAGACGAGAATTATGCCATGGCTGATTGTATTTGGATATATTGCCTTTCTTGCGGCAATGAGATCCGGTATGAATGATACGGGTGCTTATATCCATTCATTTAATAACGTTCCGGGCACATGGGAGGCGTTTACCGAAACAATATCAGGCAACGGCAAAGACAAGGCGTTTGATGCTACGGCGAATCTGTTTAAGATGTTCATCAGCAGAGATTACCATATGTGGTTTGCGTTCTTTGCTGTAATTGAATCAGGCATCTTCATTCATGTGCTGCGCCGAGAATCCGTCAGCTTTTTTGATGCGTGCTTTGTACTTTTTGCTACGACCTTATACTATAACTATTTTTCTATGATCCGGCAGTGGTTTGCGGTTCTGCTTGTGTTTGCAGGAGTGAGACTGCTGAAAGAGAGAAGAACAATTCCCTATATTATCTTTTGCCTCATTGCGGCACAGTTCCATGCCAGCGCGTATTTGTCAATTCCATTCTATTTCATTGTACAGGGAGAAGCCTGGAGCAAGAAGCAGAGCTTTATTCTGGTAGCATCCGTCTTGCTTTTGGGATTCATTAGCCCTATTTTGTCTTCGTTGCAAACGGCGTTGGAGGGCACAACGTATGACTATGCTCTCGATGCAATGGCAAGCGGCTCAGGATCGTCAATTATTCGTCCCGCTATTGCGGCGGTTCCGGTGGTCATTGCGTTTGTGTGCAGAAGGAATATTCCCAAGAGCAATCAGATGATTAGCATCTGCGTCAATATGGCCCTGCTGAATTTTCTACTAAACCTGGTAGCAACCTTTACAAGTGGATTGTATGTGATTCGACTGGCTACCTATACGGCGGTATATAATCTAATCCTATATCCCTATTTGCTGAATGTGGCGGTGAGCGCCCGGAACAGGACTATTCTAAAGGCGTGCTTCTATATATTATTCTTCCTGTTCTACTGCTACCAGATGACGCATCAGGGCGCGTGGGGATATAGCAGCAATATATTGGGTACTTTCTCATAATAAGATGTGAGGTTATAGTTTATGGCAGCAGGACCAATAAGAGTATTGAACTTGTTTACAATCATGAATCGCGGCGGAGCGGAAACGATGGTAATGAATTACTATCGCAACATGGATCGGAGCAAGGTGCAATATGATTTCATGGTGCATCGGCAGGAGCGGGGCGCCTATGAAGATGAAATTGAGGCGTTGGGAGGAAGAATCTTCCGTATGCCTCCGGTTCGCCCCTGGAGTGCCCACGAATACAAAAGAATGGTGCGTGCCTTTTATAGGGAACATCCGGAATACAAAGTGATCCATTCCCATATGTCGGAGCTTGGCTATTATGATTTTATTGAGGCAGAAAAGGCAGGCGTTCCGGTCCGAATCTGCCATGCCCACAACCGTCCTTACGGATTGGATTTGAAATCGCCTGTTCGCTGGTACTATAAAACCATGATGCGGACGCATATTACGGATTTGTTCACGTGCGGGGCGGAGTCTGCCGAATGGTTGTTTGGGTCGAAGAACAGAAGCCGCTTTGTGCAACTGAATAATGCCATTGATGCGAAGCAGTACGTTTATCGTCCGCAGCTTCGGCAGAGCATGAGGCAGGCACTTGGAATTGCGGAAGATCAGTTGGTGATTGGCCATGTGGGGCGCTTTGACCCACAGAAAAACCATGGCTTTCTTATTGATGCCTTTGCAAACGTACACGAACAGAACGAGAAGGCTTTGCTGGTTCTGGTTGGTGATGACTCTCATAGCGGCGGTATGGAGATCCACGAGAAGGTTGCGCAGTTGGGCCTGACTGAAAGTGTAATGTTTTTGGGCGTTCGCAGCGATGTTGCGGATGTGATGCAGGCAATGGATGTGTTCCTGTTTCCATCCCTATTCGAGGGATTTGGCATTGCAGCGTTGGAGGCGCAAGCATCGGGACTTGCTACATTAGTTTCAGAGAGAATACCGGAAGAATGCATGATTACAAACTTGATTCAGAGAGAAATGCTTAAAACCAGTGCTGCACAGTGGGCAACAACGGTTTTGGAATTAGCCCAAATACCACGACGCGATACCTATGAAGAAATCAAAGCCGCCGGCTTTGATATTGCGGAAAATGCGAAATGGCTGCAGGAGTTTTACCTGCAGGCAGCGCAGAGATAAGAGGGATACTATGCCGACATTAACTGTGTTTACCCCTGCCTACAATCGGGCACATACACTGCCGCGTACCTATGAATCGCTGCTGCGGCAGGATTGTAAGGACTTTCTGTGGCTGGTAGTTGATGATGGCAGTGTTGACGATACGGCCGCGCTGGTCAAAAACTGGCAGCAGGCTGACAATGGATTTGAGATTCGCTATATTTATAAAGAAAACGGCGGAATGCATACCGCGCACAACGTCGCCTACGAAAACATCGATACCGAGCTGAATATTTGTATTGATTCGGACGACGCCTTGGCCGACGGTGCCGTGCGCTGTATTCTGGAGCTTTGGGAAAGAATTGACCATAAGAAATTTGCGGGAATCGTTGGCCTGGATGCGGAGCTTGCTACCGGTAAGGTAATTGGGACGCCGTTCCCTCCTGACATGAAAGAAACCACGTTGTCGGGTTTTTATGGGTCCGGCGGCCGCGGAGACAAAAAGCTGGTATACCGTACGGATATCATGAAGGAATTGCCACCTTATCCGGTGTTTGAAGGAGAAAAATATGTTTCCCTGGGGTGGAAGTATCTGCTCTGCGATCAACGGTATAAGCTGGTAACGACGAACACCGTGCTGTGCAATGTGGAGTACCAGGCAGATGGCTCGTCTATGAATATGCTGCGGCAGTATTTGCGAAATCCCAAGGGCTTTGCTTTCCTCCGCAAGGAGAACATGAAGTATAATACCAGCTTCAAGAGGAACGTGATGGACGCCATCCATTACTGCTCCAGCAGCCAGATCAGCCACAACAGAAACTATATCAGGGAATCTCCCAAGCCGCTGCTGACGCTATTATGCACCCCGGCTGGCTGGGCGCTGACGTGGTATATCAAGAGGCAAACAAGAAGATGAGAGAAATTGCAATGACTACTATAGCAATGCGAATTTTTACGTTGCTTGCTGGCCTTGGATTTGGAAACCATTTTTGCAACATAGACAATTTGCTGGTTTGGCGCGTTACCTATGTATGGGCACCAGTTCGGAGGCAAAGTTGCAAAGAAGGGAAGTAACTCTAATGATTACAGACAGGTAAATAGAACTTGGAAAGTGGGCAACACAGAATGAGAAAAATAATTGCGGTTGTAGTTCCTGCGTACAATGCAAAGAAATATTTGCGGCAGTGCATCAATAGTGTCTTGAACCAAACCTTTCAAGACTTCTGCCTGGTGTTGGTAGATGACGGCTCCACCGATGGAAGTGGGCAGATATGCGATGCTTATGCGGCAAAGGATCGGCGTATTCAGGTGATTCACCAGCCTAACAAAGGCTCTGTGGAAGCGAGAAAAAGGGGCGTGCTTTCGGAATATGCACAATCTGCCGAATATATCTTTTTAGCGGATGCCGATGATACTCTTGCCCCCAATGCGTTACAGCTGCTCTATGATGAGGCGGAGAGAAATGACTTGGACTGCGTATGCGCTTCCATGAAAAAGATGTGGAAGGGAATAAGGTTTCATAATAAGCACCATGCCCCTTGCTTTGACAGTGCCGGGATATACACAACAGAACGTATCATTGATGAATTATATATCAGCTGCTTCGGCATCAGCAATTACCCGGTAAATCTTTGGAGCAAGCTGTACCGAACGGACCTGATTACAAAAGTGATTGATTTTCCCCCTGTTGTGCGGTTCATGGGAGAGGACTTGAGCGTTACTCTCCGCGTGATGCCGGAAACGAAACGTCTGGGTATTGTGCCGGATACCATATATAATTACCGCATCGGCGGAAACACCTCTCGCTTTATGCCATACATGCTGGACGATTTTCTGGCACTATATCGGTTCAAAACAGAGATGCGGCAAAAGCACCCCATGCCGCAGGATGCCGAGTACTATATGGCCATTGAGATGCTGAATGTACTCATGACATGGTTTGAAATGTTCAAACAGCAGGGAAAGCATAGCGAGAATGAGCTGGTCGAGGAAATCCGACGTGTGGCTGCTTTGCCGGAAGTGCTGGACTCTCTGCGCGTTTTGCAGGACAGAAAGAAAAAACATCGAATTTCAGGATATCTCGAGAACGGAGCGTATGAAATCATTGCGCAGATGGTGATGGAGAAGCTAAAAAAGGACAGGCCCAAGCGTGCCCTTAAGCGGCTTCTGTATGCCCTGTGAAGAGAATAGGAGAAAACATGATCCCAAAGAAAATCCACTACTGCTGGTTTGGCAGAGGCGAGAAGCCGAAGCTGGCACAAAAGTGCATCGCAAGCTGGAGAAAGCATATGCCGGACTATGAAATTATCGAATGGAATGAAGATAATTTCGATGTCAACTATAATGCTTATACAAAGATGTGTTATGAGCAGAAGAAATATGCGTTTTTGACGGACTACCTCCGCCTTCTTATCATTGAGGAATATGGTGGAATCTATTTTGATACGGATGTGGAGGCGGTGAATTCCTTTGACAGTTTTCTTGGGTACGGAGCGTTCTTTGGGTTTGAAAACAACGAGCATGTAAATACAGGTGAGGGGTTTGGCGCGGAGGCGCATCATGCTGCGGTGCGGCAAATGCTGGAGGAATATGAGCCCTTGCTGGATGGAAAGCGCGGGGTGATCGGCTGCCCGAAGCTGAATACCGATGCACTGCTGAAGCTCGGCCTGAGGCTGGACGGCAAAAGACAGGAGCTTGAAAACCATACTGTGGTTTTTCCTGCGGATTTCTTTAACCCCAGAAACAGTGTTACTGGCGAGCTGAAAAGGACAGAGAATACGCATTCAATTCATTGGTACTCCATGTCATGGCTGGATCCCAAGGCAAAAGCAAAAAGCACTGTCACAAGGGTGTTCCACCGCCTGCTTGGCGAAAACTGCTTTGACTTTATGAAAAGAAACTGAGGGATCTTTACGGAACTTACCAAAAACGATTCCAAAATGCTGCAGGGGCTGTCCGTTCTGGCAATGGTCTGGCTTCATCTTTTTGATAGGGATTACACTGGGCTTTTCACCCCGCTCGTATTTGCAGGTGGGGCTCCACTGACTTTCTATATTGCACAGCTTTCTGACTTTTGCGTATTTGGCTTTGCGTTTCTAAGCGGTTATGCCCACATGACGCAGTACGGTCAGGCGGGTTACTACAAAAGGCGTCTTAAAGGATTGCTGTCGGTGTTCTGCTCCTATTGGCTGATATTGATCGTTTTTTCTGTAGTGGGGATGCTGATTGGACAGGCTGACTTTATTCCGGGCAGTTTCGGAAAGTTTGTCAGGAACGCCCTTGCGCTGGAAAGCTCCTACAACGGCGCATGGTGGTACATGTTTACCTATGCGGTTCTGGTGATTCTCTCGCCGGCGCTGCTGAAATGGACAAAACGGAGCCATCCGCTTGTTGTACTCAGTGTGGGTTTTGCAATTTATTGTGCGGCATACTATGTACGCTTCCGGCCGATTAGCAGCAACTGGCTTTTGGGCAAATTCGGGCCATTGGGTATGACCTTGTTTGAGTATCTCCTTGGCGCGTTGGCGTGGAAGTATCAGGTATTCACGAAGCTCCACCATATCTGGCGAAGAATTCCAAAGGCGGCACGGTGGTTTCTTGCGGCAGCATTGCTTCTGGGGATGCTCTATGGACGCACGAAAGTAGTTCCCAGCCTGTTTGTGGCACCGATTACCGGCTTTACGGTAATGCTGCTGTTCCATTTTTGGCAAAAGCCCAATGCGGTGCAAAGATTCTTCATATGGGCGGGCAGGCATTCCACCAATATTTGGCTGACACATATGTTTTTCTATTCTGTTTTATTTGAAAATCTGGTTTACATCGCAAAATATCCGCTGGCGGTTTTTGCCTTTATGTTGGCAATCACCGTACTGCTATCCATGTTGTTACAACTGCTGGAAAGACCCATTCAAAAGCGGATAGCAAAGATTTGAAGGTAAGGAGGCTCCGCCATGAAAAAAATACTGATTGTTTCCCATGCCATGGAGCTTGGCGGAGCGGAGCGCGCGCTGCTGGGGCTGCTGGAATGCATCGACCCCTCACGGGTTTCGGTTGACCTGTTTCTGCTGCGGCATGAGGGCGAACTGCTGGATTTGATTCCTGACTACATCAACCTGCTTCCGGCAATTCCCGCCTATACGGTGCTGGCACGGCCCATTGCCCAAACGATTCGGGAAGGTCATCTGGCGCTGTCCGCGGCGCGGCTGATCGGCAGGTATCAGGCGAAACGGTACGATAAAAAGCATGGCCTGACGACAAGCGCTGTGGCTATCGAATACAGCCATAAATATACAAAGCGATTCATGCCCCCGATCCAGCCGGAGGTAGAATATGATCTGGCAATCAGCTTCTTAACACCCCACTATTTTGTGGCGGAAAAGGTGCGGGCGAAGAAAAAGATCGCATGGATCCATACGGACTATTCCGTGGTTCAGGTGGATGTCACGTCGGAGCTGGCAATGTGGAGCCGGTTTGATTCCATTGCCTCTATCTCCGATAATGTGACGGAGACCTTTTTGTCGGTATTTCCCTCGCTGAAAGAGAAAATGATTCTGATTGAGAATATTTTGCCCAGAACTTTGATCCACAGGCAAGCGGATGCTTTTGCTGTTAATGAAGAAATGCCCAACGACGGCAGCATGAAGCTGCTGTCCATCGGCCGCTTCAGCAACGCGAAAAACTTCGATAACGTTCCCGACATCTGCCGGCGGGTGTTGGAATCGGGTCTGGACATCAAGTGGTATCTCATCGGCTATGGCGGCGACGAGCCGCTGATCCGCCGGCGGATCGCGGAGGCAGGCATGGAGGACAGAGTGATTATTCTGGGGAAAAAGGAAAACCCATATCCGT
The DNA here is from genome assembly GCA_964629755.1 of uncultured Oscillospiraceae bacterium. Taxonomy (GTDB): domain Bacteria; phylum Bacillota; class Clostridia; order Oscillospirales; family Oscillospiraceae; genus JAZOXB01. The sequence goes on from CAZVSJ010000002.1 coordinate 47,150, forward strand.
ACATCAAAGCCTGTGACCTGTATGTCCAGCCCAGCCGGTACGAGGGCAAAGCCGTCACCGTGCGGGAAGCCCAAATGCTGTGCAAGCCCGTTGTGATTACCCGCTACGCAACCTCAGCCAGCCAATTGGAGGACGGCGTGGACGGCGTGATCGTTCCCATGGACAATGAAGGCTGCGCGAAAGGGATTGCGGCAGTGATTCAAGATGAGAAATTGCGGCAACACTTGATTGAAAACACAAGAAATAGAGATTATTCAAATGCCGAGGAAATTGAAAAGATTTATCAGGTGATGGAAGCGTGAGAATAAAGACGATTACTTGTCATGATGTATACAATGCAGGCGCCAGCCTGCAAGCGTATGCCTTGGTGACTTATTTGCGCAGCCTCGGGCACGAAGCAGAGATTATTGACTATAAGCCAGATTATTTAGCGCACTATCGGCTGACAGGCATTAACAACCCCAGATATGATAAGCCGGTGATTCGTGAGCTGTATAATCTGGCAAAACTGCCTGGACGGTTAAAGGCACGTCACGGCAAGCGGAAGAAGAACTTCGATGCATTTACAAAGGAGTTCCTGCCCACAACAAAACGGCGCTATATCTCCAACGATGACCTGAAGCAGAATCCCCCGGAGGCGGATGTATTCTTTGCCGGCAGCGACCAGATTTGGAACTGTTTTTTCCAAAATGGAAGAGACCCGGCGTTTTACCTGGACTTTGCTCCTGCGGATGCCGTTAAGGCCTCCTATGCGGCGAGCTTTGCCACAGAGGATGTGGCAGAGGAATGGAAACCTCGGGTGCGGCAGTGGCTGTCCGGGCTGGATTATATTTCGGTACGGGAAAGCTCCGGCGTGGAGATTGTGGAGCGGCTTGGGATTCCGAACGCCGTGCAGGTTCTGGATCCGGTTTTTCTGCTGAATCGTGAGATGTGGGCGGCAATTGAGAAGACACCGGATCATGCAGAGCCGTATGTTTTGCTTTACGATTTTGACTGCAATCCGGAGATGCTCCGGTTTGCCAAAAAGCTGGCAACAGAAAATGGTTGGAAGCTGTACTCTGTTTTATCATGCGAAGGATGTGACCGCTGCTTTAGCGAGGAAGGACCACAGGTTTTTGTAGGTTTGGTGCATAACGCAGAGTTCATAGTCTCCAATTCGTTCCATGCAACGGCGTTCTCCCTCATTTTCCAAAAACAGTTTGTGGTGTTCAATCGGAGTGAGAGTATCAACACAAGAATGAGAGATTTAGTGTCTCTCTCGGGCACAGACAACCGACTTATTACACAATTTGAAAATACAAACTTGAGCGCAATAGATTATGAGTGTGTTCAACATAAACTCGATTTGGAAACTGCGAACGCAAAAGCTTACATCGATTTGGTTACAAGGACTGTAAAATGAACAAGAAAGTATTATTTGTTATTAATTCACTCGGACTTGGCGGGGCGGAAAAAAGCCTGACATCGTTATTGAATGCCATGGATTTTGATCGGTATTCAGTGGATTTACTTATGTTTAATCCCGGCGGAGTGCTCATTAAGTTGTTGCCAAAACAGGTGAATATCGTTCCGCAACCGGCTTTTTTAAGATCTAATCAATCATTCAAGATGCAATTGCTTCGACCAAAGTACTTGTTTGCTAGAATAGCGGCCTCCGTTGGTTTGCGTTGTAACAAAAGAAAGAATAAGTTGCATCCTGCGCAGTGTTATTGGAAGTATGCTGGCTTTGCATTTGACGAGCTTTCTTGTTCTTATGATGTGGCTATTGCTTGGGGGCAGGGCAACCCCACCCACTATGTGGCTGAAAAGGTGCAGGCAGGAAGAAAGATTGCCTTTGTGAATGCGGATTACGAGTTTGTTGGCCACAACAAAGAATTTGATACTCCATACTACGAAGTATTTGACTATATTGCTTGTGTGTCCGACGAATTGAGATCCATTATGGCAAGGGTTTTCCCAGACATGAGAGAGAGACTTGTGACGGTGTATGATATCAACAATGCACAGATGATAGAAAAGATGGCTGCAGAGGGAAACCCCTTTGATAGCGAAACTTCTTCTTTGAAAATTGTGACTGTCGGTAGATTGGTTCAGCCAAAAGGGTATGATTTGGCAGTAGATGCAGCGGATATTCTGAACCTCCAGGGCGTGGATTTCAAGTGGTATTTCGTGGGTGAGGGCCCGGAGCGGGAAGCCTTGGAAGCAAAGATTGCACAGCGCTCGCTGGGGGAACGAGTGATATTGGCTGGGGCACAGGAAAACCCGTACACCTATATGAAGCATGCCGATATTTATGTGCAAACCTCTCGTTCGGAGGGTTACTGTCTGGCTCTGGTTGAAGCACGTATTTTGAATAAACCGATAATTAGCACCAACTTTGATGTGGTACATGATCAACTGCGGAATGGAGACAACGGCCTGATTGTTAAGATGGATGCAAGGGCAGTCGCGGATGCAATTCAATACCTCTGGAATGACATCGGTCTGAGAAATCGCATTGTTGAACAATTAAAAACAGAGAAAAAAGGAAATACAGAGGAAATAGCGAAACTCTATGCGCTTATTGACGGATAGCGGTATGGCAGAGCGAATGCAAAAACTGCAAGTATTGCAGGGAACGCGAGTGCTTTACAGTATTGCTATTTTTCGTGAGTTATGGAGAAAGAAAGGATAACCATGAAGGAGAAAACTGTTTATATCGAGCTTTTGAGGATTATGGCAGCAGTTGCAGTAATACTGATACACATTGTTGCAGCATTAATAAGAAACTATTCTATGGATTCTCCTTCTTGGATTATCTGCGCAGTTTTGGGAAGCGTGACACGTTGGTGTATTCCGTTGTTCTTAATGATTTCGGGAGCTGTATTTCTGGACAGGGAAAAACGGATTACTCAGAAGACTATTCTGAAAAAGTATGTCCCCAAACTGCTGGCTGCCTTGGTTGTTTGGGGTGCATTTTTCTATTTTTTTGAGTTATGGATTTACAATCAGCCCATCACAAAAAAGAATCTTATTCTCGCGCCAATCAATATTCTGGCAGGCTGTACGGGGTATCATTTATGGTATCTATATGCTATTATACCGATTTATCTGCTGATGCCTGCGCTCAAAGTATTTGCGGTTAATGCTACACGGGAACAACAGAAAAATACATTGCTGGTAATTATTACGCTGTGTGGAGGATTTTCTCTGTTTAATTCAATTATGGCGCGGATTCCACAACTACGGGTAATATCCATTGGGGTAATGCTGCCCGAGTTATGCGGCTATATTGGCTGTGTATTGACAGGATATTTTCTGGCGCATTTTGATTTGAAGGTAACTGAGAGGAAAGTACTTACGGTGGCTGCTATTATCAGCGTGATTTGTATGCCAGCTGTCAATATGGTGCTTTCTTCACTCAACAATACATATGACGCAACCCTTTCTGGATATACAGGTATCTGCTCTATCTCCGTTGCAGGATGGATATTTACATGGATAAAACAAAAGAAAAATATTTTGCAAAACGGAAAATGGAAAAGTGTACTATTGAATATCGGAGGAAGGACTTTTGGAATTTATCTGGTTCATACAATATTTGTGAGTATTATTTTCCACAAAGCTCCGATTGTATGGAGTAAGATTAATGCCTTGTATGTGGTTGGTTTAAGCACACTTGCTGTATTTGGAATCTCGTATGCTTTATCGTGGCTGCTGAGCAAAATTCCAGTGATAAAAAAGATCGTTTAAGATTGAGAGGCCTCTTTATGCCTAGACAATGCGTTACATTCAAGTTTAGCAAGCTCCTTTCATGCGTTAAATATTAAAATGTGAGGTCTGTAATGAACGGAAAAAAACTGCCAGCATTAGACGGCATCCGAGTATTGGCAACTGCCGGAATATTTTTGTTCCATGCGGGATTGCTTTGGCATGGCACATTTCCGGTCACACTGTTCTTTATGCTGTCCGGCTTTATGATGTACTACACCAAGGCGGATACGATAACCCCGTGGACGGGAATAAAGAAAATTGCAAAGCTGTATCCGTTGCATTTACTTACGCTGGTTATATCCATATTTATTTGGAGACCTTTCGCCAAGTACCCGATGGATTATATTATCAAGGCGGGTGTAATGCAGCTAACGCTCACGCAGGCATGGTTCCCGGACTATACTATGACTTTCAATGGCTTGTCGTGGTATTTGTCAGTAACCTTTTTCCTGTATGCGATCTCATTTCCGCTTGTGCGGCTCACACAGAAGGTGAGAAAACCGCTATCCGGGATCATCTCCCTTTTAGTGGCGATTAGTTTGATTAACCTCATTATCGTGCGGGGGGGGGTAAGTGTCTATACGAATCCGCTTTACCGGGTTTTGGATTATCTGCTTGGCATGATGATTGCAAAGCAGTTTCTTGACCGGAATTCGCTCTCTGAGAAAGCGGCGGATATCGCTGAAATCGGAATGGTAATTGTATTCTTTGCGCAGTATGCGCTTAGCTTTTTGGTAGGCGATACGCCGGGATACTACTCTGTTTTATTTTCAGCGGCATTGTATGTTTTTGCTGTAGGGAAAGGCTGTATTTCAAAGATTCTTGCACGCCCATTTTTTCATAAGTTGGCTGGGTACAGTTTTGAGTTTTATATGATACATGAGCTGGCTTTACGGGTGTTCCGCATGGTGTTTACGGATGAGACGATGTTTTATCCCGTGAGATGTGCGATAATTGCAGCGCCCGCATTGGTGGTAACTTTTATTCTTGCAGTGGTATATAAGAGCGGCACAAGTATTTGCCAAAATCATTTTAGATATCACTAATGTGTAAAAAAGAATTGGTACTTTTGCTATGAAAAAAATTATATTTGTTCTGAACAATATGAATATCGGAGGAACAGAAAAAGCTTTTTTAAACCTTTCCGAAACAATATCCCCAGAAGAATACGAAGTAACGCTTCTCCTGTTAGAGAAAACCGGCGGCTTTTTATCAATGGTTCCAGAGTGGATCCGTGTCATTGAGGTTGATGGGTACAGTACAATGAAAACGGAAATAATGGATCCACCATTACAAGTAGCGAAAGAGTATTTTCATAATCGAGAGCTAAAAAATGCGATATCACTTGCCATGCTGCATGCGATATTTAAAGTTACAAAGGACAGAACTCTGTATTATAAATATGTTTTGAGAAACGTCAAAATTGAGGGAGAATATGATGCTGCCATTGCTTACTGCGGGCCATTTGACTTTCTTACTGTGTTGACTTTATATTTTATTAACGCGAAGAAAAGAATACAGTGGGTGCATTTTGATGTAAGCAAGTTTCACTTCAACGTAAAGATGTGTCGGCGGTTGTATCAGCATTTTGATGACATATATGTTGTATCTGATGAAGCGAAAAAAGAGCTGCTTTCCGTAATTCCTGAAATAAAGAATAAGTCAAAGACTGTACATAATGTTATATCTAAGGAACCTCTGATTTAATTGCACTACCATAGAGGTTCGAAATATGGTATAATAAGG
>CAZVSJ010000003.1:0-44725 GCA_964629755.1 uncultured Oscillospiraceae bacterium
CAGGCAGAAACGACGAAAGGAAGTCAGAGTATGCGCTGGAATATCGAATCGGTCAGAGGTCATTATGAGGTCTACGCCGCGGACGGCAGCTTTCTGTTCTCCGCAGACACCAAGGCGGAGGCCATGGAGGAGCTGAGACAGTGGGAGAACGAACCTATCGCCTGACGCTTGCCTATGACGGCACGCGCTATCGCGGCTGGCAGCGCCTGCCCAACGGCGCGCCGACCGTGCAGACCAGCGTGGAGCGCGCCCTGTCCGAGCTGTTCGGGCGGGAGATTTTAGTCAGCGGCAGCGGGCGCACGGACGCCGGCGTCCATGCCGAGATGCAGGTCGCCTCGTTTACCGCGCCGGAGCGGCCGGTGGAGGCGGCGCTTGCGCAGCTTCGCAGGCGTTTGCCGGAGGACATCGGCGCGCTTTCGCTGGAATACGCGGCGGACCGCTTTCACGCCCGTCTGTGCGCGACGGAAAAAACCTATGTCTACCGTGTCTGGAACAGTGACGCGCCCGACGTCTTCGAGCGGCGCTACCGCGTGCAGCTGCCGCAGAAGCTCGACCTTGCCGCCATGCGCGAGGCGGCCGCGTTGATGACGGGCACGCACGATTTTCTCGCCTTCTGCGCGAACAGGCAGTTCAAAAAGTCCTCCGTCCGCACGCTGCGGCGGCTGGACATCATAACGGACGGTGCGGAGGTGCGCTTTGTGCTGACGGCGGACGGCTTTTTGTACCACATGGCGCGCATTCTGGTGGGGACGCTTTTGGAGATCGGCATGGGACGGCGGCCGATCGCGTCTGTGCCGGAGATCTTCGCCTCCCGCCGCCGCGAAACGGCAGGGGAGACGGCCCCGGCCAAGGGACTTTGCCTGAAGGAGGTGCGCTACGATTGAACATTCAGATTTTCGGTAAGAGCAAGTGCTTCGACACGAAAAAAGCGGAGCGTTATTTTAAGGAACGGCGCATCAGGGTGCAGAACATCGACCTTTTGCGCTACGGGATGTCCAACGGCGAGTTTGAAAGCGTCCTGCGCGCCGTTGGCGGCGTGGACAAGCTGATCGACTGGGAGAAAAAATCGCCGGAGATCGACCTGATGCGCTATATGGACGACCGCATTGCCAAGGAGGACAAGCTCTTTGACCATCCGGAGCTGATGAAAACACCGGTCGTCCGCAACGGGAAAAAGGCCACCGTGGGCTACTGCCCCGAGGTCTGGAAGAAATGGGAGGAAGAAGGATGAAACGGGTCTATATTGCCTGTCTGATAAAAAATATTCTCTTTGCCGCCGCGTGCATCATGGCGGTCGTGTCGGTCATGGTCAAATCTGTCCCCGTGGCGACCGGGCTGCTCTACGCTACGGCGGGCGCTTTCGTCCTCGGCATCATCGTCAGCGTCTGCTTCTTCCGCTGCCCGTACTGCAAGCATGCGCTGGCCAAGGGCGCGAGAACACCCGACGTCTGCCCGCATTGCGGCGAAAAGCTCCGCTGATGGAGCGGCGCATCACGATCCCGCCGAAGACGCGCGAGCTGCTCTCGCGCCTTTCCTCGGCGGGCTTTGCTGCCTATGCGGTCGGCGGCTGCGTGCGCGACAGCTTGCTCGGTCAGGCGCCGCAGGACTGGGACATCTGCACGAGCGCGCGGCCGGAGGAAATCCTCGCCTGCTTCCAAAGGGAGCGGACGATCCTGACGGGCGTGCGCTACGGCACGGTGACGGTTTTGCTGGACGGCGAGGCGTTCGAGGTCACGACCTTCCGCGCCGATCTCGGCTATTCCGACAGCCGTCACCCGGACGGCGTGCGCTACCTTGACACGCTGCGCGGCGACCTCGCGCGGCGGGATTTCACCGTCAACGCGATGGCCGCGGACGCTGAAGGACGCGTGACGGACTGCTTCGGCGGCGTGGATGATCTGAAAAACGGCCGCATCCGCTGCGTCGGGGTGCCGGAGGAGCGCTTTGCCGAGGACGCGCTGCGCATTTTGCGGGCGCTGCGCTTTGCCGCGCGGCTTGGATTTTCTGTCGAAGAAGACACCGTCGCGGCGATCCACGCTCTGAAAGCCCGCCTGACGGCAGTCGCGCCGGAGCGCCTGCGCAAGGAGCTTTGCGGCCTCGTCTGCGGTGCGCACGCGGCGGAGGTCATGGAGCAGTTTTCTGACGTGCTGTGCGTCCTCCTGCCGGAGCTTGCGCCCTGCGTCGGCTTCGCGCAGTATAACCCGCACCACGCCTACGACGTCTGGCACCACACGCTCTGCGCCCTGCAAAACGTGCCGCCGGAGGAGCCGCTGCGCCTTGCCGCCCTCCTGCACGACATCGGCAAGCCGTCGACGTTTTTCCTCGATAAGAATTTAGTCGGGCATTTTTACGGTCACGCGACCGTCGGCGCGGCCATGTGCGAGACGATCCTGCGCCGCCTGCATTACGACGGCGCGACCGTAAAAACGGTCACGACCCTCGTGCGCGAGCATGGCATTGCGCTGGAGGACACGGACGAGCGGCGGATGCGCCGCCTGCTTGCACGCCTCGGTGAGCAGACCGTGCGGCAGCTTTTGCTTTTGCGCCGCGCCGACCGCCTCGGCAAGGGTCGGGACGACGGCGCACAGATCGAGGCGCAGACCCAGCGCCTGACCGCCCTGCTGGAGCGTACGCTCGCGGACGAGCAATGCCTGTCGCTGAAAACGCTTGCCTTGAACGGCGACGATCTGCTTGCCATGGGCGTGCCGCGCGGGAAGCGGATCGGCAAGCTCTTAAAGCGTCTGCTGTCTGCGGTGCTGGACGGCAAAATTCCGAACGAACGCACCGCTCTTGTCGATTTTGCACAAAACTTGTTGTCTGCCGAGGAATGGGATTGACAAATCATACGAAACCATGTACAATAAGTATTCAAAGACTTGAATGAGGAGGAGTATCATGGGTAGCTTTGTCATCCGCGGCAACCTCTGCTACAGTAAGGACTGCAACACCGTCTGCATCAAGCCGCACGCCTATCTTGTCTGCCTGGACGGCGTTTGCGCAGGCATTTTCGATACCCTGCCGGAGCAATATGCAGCGCTCCCGCTGACGGATTTCGGAGACCGTCTCGTCTTGCCCGGCATGACGGATCTGCATCTGCACGCACCGCAGTTCTCCTTCCGCGGGCTGGGCATGGACATGGAGCTGCTCGATTGGCTCAACGCCTATACTTTCCCGGAGGAGGCAAAATATGCCGAGCTGGACTATGCCGAGCGCGCTTACGGGCAGTTTGCCGCCCATCTGCGCCGCAGCGTAACGACCCGCGCCGTCTGCTTTGCCACCGTCCATGTGCCTGCAACGGAGCTTCTGATGGAGAAAATGGAGCAAAGCGGGCTGGTCAGCTACGTCGGCAAGGTGAATATGGACAGAAACGCGCCGGACTATCTGTGCGAGGCGAGCTTTGAGGCGTCGCTGGACGCGACGGAGGCGTGGGTCTGCGCAACAAGGGAACGCTTTGCGCGCACGAAGCCGATCCTGACGCCGCGCTTCATCCCCTCGTGCAGCGACGAACTCCTGCGCGGCCTGCGCAGGCTGGCGGAGAAATACGACCTGCCAGTGCAGAGCCACCTGTCCGAAAACTTCGGGGAGATCGCGTGGGTCGGGGAGCTGTGCCCGGACGCGAAGTTCTATGGCGACGCTTACGACCGCTTCGGCCTGTTCGGCGGCGACCATCCGTGCGTCATGGCGCACTGCGTCCACTCGTCGGACGAGGAGCTGGAGCTGATGCGGAAAAACGGCGTGTATATCGCGCACTCGCCGCTGTCGAACACCAACCTCGCCTCCGGCGTCGCGCCGGTGAGCCGGTATCTGGAAAGCGGCCTCCGTGTTGCCCTTGCCTCGGACGTCGCGGGCGGCGAGACGGAGAACCTGCTGCGCGTGATGGCGGGCGCGATCCGCGCGTCCAAGCTGCGCTGGCGCCTGCTGGATCAGCAGGTGAAGCCGCTGACGGTCGATCAGGCGTTTTACATGGCAACACTCGGCGGCGGCAGCTTCTTCGGCAAGGTCGGCAGCTTTGAAGACGGCTACGAATTTGACGCCGTCGTGCTCGACGACAGCACCCTGGAGCATCCGCAGGAGCTGAGCCTCCGCGCCCGGCTGGAGCGCTGCATCTACCTGGCGGACGAGCGCCACATCGCGGCGAAGTTCATCGCGGGCACGCGCCTGTTTTGATGGAGTACATACATTTTGCGGACGGCAGATGCCGTCCGCAAAATTTTTTGGAAAAAAGTGCTTGACAAATGCGGCAATATGTATTAGTATGTTAATACATTAATACAGAGGAGGTGTAGATTTTGCCGTGGGAATTGCAAAATGACAGACAGATCTGGCTCCAGCTCGCGGAGGTTCTGACGCGGCGCATCGTATCGGGAGAGTATCCGGCGGGCATCCGCATCCCGTCCGTGCGCGACCTTGCGGCGGAGGCGGGCGTCAATCCGAACACCATGCAGCGCGCATTGGTCTATATGGAGGAAAAGGGGCTGGTCTCCGCGCAGCGCAACACAGGCCGCTTCGTCACGCAGGACGAAGCGCTGATCGCGCAGACGCGTGACCGCCTTGCGCAGGAGGAGCTTGATGCCTTCTGCGAAAAAATGCGGCAGCTCGGCTTCAACGCACAGGAGGTCGCGCAGCTGCTGAAAACAAAGGGGGAATCCACATGAATGAATTAGTCGTTTGCAGCGGCGTCACCAAGATGTACGACGCTGTCAAAGCGCTGGACGGCGTCGAGCTCAGACTGCCGGCCGGGCGCATCGTCGGTCTGCTCGGCCCGAACGGCTCGGGCAAGACGACGCTGATCAAGATCCTGACCGGCCTGCTCTGCCCGTCGGCGGGCACGGTGCAGGTTGACGGCAAGCCGGTCGGCCCGCAGACAAAGGCGGTCGTCAGCTACCTGCCGGACAAGATGTACTACGCCGGCTGGATGAAAACGCGCGACCTGATCGACCTGTTTGCGGACTTTTACGCCGACTTCCGCAGGGAGCGCGCCGAGGCGATGTGCCAGGCGCTGGGCATCGGCCTGAACGTCAAGGTCAAGACCATGTCCAAGGGCACGAAGGAAAAGCTGCAGCTCATTTTGGTGATGAGCCGCGAGGCCAAGCTCTATCTGCTTGACGAGCCGATCGCGGGCGTCGATCCCGCCGCGCGCGAGTTCATCCTGCGCACGATCCTGACGAATTATTCGCCGGAGAGCACGGTGATGATCTCCACGCACCTGATCGCGGACGTCGAGCCGGTGCTTGACGACGTCGTCTTCCTGAAGGATGGCCGCGTCGTCCGCCATGACAGCGTCGATCACATCCGCGAGACCGAGGGCAAATCCGTCGACGCGGTGTTCCGCGAAATCTTCCGGGCCGTCCCGATGGGAGGTGCATGGCCGTGCTGAGTAAGCTGCTGAAATATGACCTGCGCGCCAATATGAAGATCTATCTCTTCATCTGGCCCGCCGTGATCCTTTTTGCCATCATCGAGCGCATTGCCATCTCCGTCGATCTGGACGGAAAGCTCGGCACCGTGCTGATCAGCACGACCACGACGCTGTTCGTGCTGGGCGTCATCGCGGCGTGCGTCTTCGCCCTGATCGTTTCGGTCGTCCGTTTCTATTCGGGGCTGCTGCGTGACGAGGGCTATCTGATGTTCACCCTGCCCGTCAAGCCGTGGCAGCTCGTATTGTCCAAATTCCTCACCGCGCTTCTGACCTGCACGGTCACGTTCATCGTCTGCGCGCTCTCGTCGTGGTATCTGTTTGACGGGATCGACGGCTTCTATGAGGTCGCGGATATGATCCTGAACCGTCTGAAGCCGCGCGAGAACCTGATGCTGCTGCTCGTCGCGCTGATGATTTTTGCCTCACTGTGCGAGGGGCTGCTGCAGGTCTACCTCTCCTGCTCGATCGGTCAGCTCTTCAATAAGCACCGCGTTTTCTGGTCCGTGGTGATCTATTTCGGTATCACGGTGCTCATTGAGATCGTCTCGGTCACAGCCCTGGTCGGACTGGATCTGTGGGATGTTTTCGATGAAATCACCGAAAGTGCCGCGGCACGGACGAATCTGCTGCTGGCCTCCGTGCTGGCCGTGCAGCTCGCGCTGTGTACGCTCTATTACTTCCTGACCGAGCGCATCCTGCGCAAAAATCTGAATCTGGAATGATACATAGCTGCGCCGCCCGTTCCCGGGTGGCGCTTTTCATACAAATTCTCCCCGCTGTTTTTGTGTACTATGCCGATGCTTTTCGTGTTTCCTTCTTCGGTAAAATATGATATGATAGAAAGACTAACGATAAAGGAGACACGATATGAAACGCTATTGTACACGGGTGCTTTCCTTCCTGCTGATTCTTGCAATGCTGACGGCGGCCCTTGCCGGGCTGCTGACGGTACAGGCGGCCAACACCGCGGCCAGACATCAGGTATGCACCACCCTGTCCGCGCAGGCCAAAAGCTACTACAAGGGGCAGTATACCTATGAAAATATGTCGCAGCTCGACGGCGGCTCGACAAGCTGCCTTGAAGCGGTCAACAGCCCGCTATACCAGAGCCTGCACGACCTGATGGAATCCACAATGACGAAAAGCGTCAGCTACAAATCCCTGACCGGCTATTGGGGCGACACCGACAACAACATCCAGATCTACAGCGACTGCAAGCCCAGCGGCACGGTCAGCCGCGAGCACGTCTGGCCGAAGAGCCGCGCTTCCTTCTACCAGAGCGGCGGCGGCAGCGACCTGCACCATCTGCGCCCGGAGGATTCGACGGTCAATTCCACACGCGGCAATTATACGATGGGCAATGTGCGCGGCGTGATCTCCGGCTATAGCACCATGAATTATCAAGGCAAGTCCGTGCTGTACTATTCCGCGTCAAGGGATCTTGTTGAGGTCAACGACAACGTCAAGGGCGACGTCGCCCGCATCCTTCTGTACGTCTATGTGCGCTGGGAGGAGCCGAACCTGTTCGAGACGGATCCGGATCCCCGCCAGGTTTCCGGCGATACGGGCGGAAATAACGGCCTGAAGGTCATCGAGAATCTGGACACACTGCTGCAATGGTGCGAAATGGACCCGGTGGACGAGTGGGAGATGCGCCGCAACGACCTGTGCCAGGACGTGCAGCATAACCGCAACGTCTTCATCGACTATCCCGAATACGCCTGGCTGCTCTTCGGCCAGCCGATCCCCTCTGACATGACGACCCCCTCCGGCGAGGCAAAAAACGCCGATCCCACCGAACCGACTGACCCGACCGATCCCACCGAGCCGACCTACACGGTCACGGCGGTCTCCGAAAACACCGCATATGGCACGGTTACGATGCGCGGCGACGTCATCACCGCGACGCCAAATCCCGGTTACACCGTCTCCGGTTATCGCGTCACGCCCGAGGGCGCCGCGACCGTCACGCGCAGCGGCGATACCTTCACCGTCAGCAATGTCAGGGCAGACTGTACCGTAACGATCACCTTTGCAGCGCAGGCGACCGCGACGATCACCTATGTCGTTCCGGACGGCGTGACGGTCAACGGCATAACGCAGGGCAACGTCGGCCAGACCGTGCCGCTTGCCTCCGTCAGCGGCAGGCCGGCGGGCGAGGGGACTTACCTCTTCTACGGCTGGGCGGAAGCGCGCATCGAGGATACGATCATCCCGCCCGTCGTGCAGAAAGCCGGTGAAAGCTATACGCTCACCGCTGCGCAGAAGACCTTCTATGCCGTGTTCCGCTATTCCAACGGCCTTGCCTGGCACTATGCGACCGAATTCGGCGCGCCGGAGCACGACTGTCCGTGTGACGACTATTCCGACCTGGACAAGAACGAGTGGTACCACGAAGGCGTGGATATGATGCTCGAAAACGGCTATATGAACGGCGTCGGTGCAGGAAGATTCGACCCGGACGGCGCGACGACCCGCGCGATGATCGTCACGATCCTCTGGCGCATGGAGGGCGAGCCGGAACCGCAGGCGGACAATCCCTTCACCGATGTGAAGGCCAACGAGTGGTATACGACGGCGATCGCCTGGGCGGCGGAGAATGAGGTCGTCAACGGCGTCGGCTACGGCCGTTTCGAGCCGGATGAGCGCATCACCCGCGAGCAGATGGCGACGATCCTCTTCCGCTACGCGTCGTATTGCGGCGCGGACACGTCCGCGCGTGCAGCGTTGAGCGGCTTCCCCGACAGCAGCCGGGTCAGCTCCTGGGCGGAAGACGCGATGCGCTGGGCGGTCGCCGGGCAAATCATCAACGGCTCGGACGGATACCTCCTGCCGCAGGGCGACGCGACCCGCGCGCAGGTCGCCGCGATCCTGTATCGCTCCATGGCGCTGCTTTCCAAATGAAACAAATGCCTCCTGAGCGCTTGCTCAGGAGGCATTTTCGTCGCCGATGCACTTTTCGCAGGGGGAGTATTTGCCGGAGGCGTAGTCGTCCTTCGTCATGCGGCGGATATTGGTCTTGTCGTGGACATAGCCGCATTGCGCGGTGTGGTATTTTGCGCCGGTCTCGGTCAGGTAGTATTCGCCGTAATAGGTGCTATTTCTGGCAACGACCGCCAGCACGCCGCCGGCGACGGCCAGTGCGGCAAGCCCGGCGCACAGCCAGATACAGAGCTTTTTCCGGCGGCGCACGAACAGCCGCGCGCGAATCGACAGCGGCGGATGCAGCAGCATATGCGCAAATTCGTTTGCCTCATGCTCCTGCTGCACGTCCTGCCCGACAATGGCCTGCGTCGCGGTATGACCGCAGAGAATGTGGCCCAGCTCGTGCGCGAGGACCATCGCCGCTTCCTCGCCGGACAGATCGGCGTGCAGGAAGACCAGCCGGAAATCGGCGCTGGCGTAGGTAAAGCCTCTGGACGAGGCGACCAAAGGCTCGAGCCGCAGGGCGTGGATGAGTGCGGTCACATTGGCCTCATTGACGAGGTGGCTGAAGCGGACGACGGTGTAGCCCTGCTGCTCCACCGCGGCTTGCAGCGTCCGGGCGTCGATTCGCGCCGGACGGTATTTTTTAAGAAAGTATTTTACCGCCTTGCTTGCGGCATCAGATCCTGTCACGTTGCGTCTCCTTTAGCTTTTGAAGTGCCAGCGCCGCGTCGGCACGCTTCGCGGAGAGCTCGGCGGTGTTGAACGAGGTGCCGTTAAAGGACTTGATGACCGCGTCGCCGGGGAGCTTGGCGCAGCGGGCGTATTCCACCATCAGCACGGTGCGGATGGCGTGCAGCGCCTGCTCATCAAGGCACTCAAGGATGTTTCTCATATCCTCGCCAAGCAGCATAGCGGGATCAAAGGTAAAGGCGACTTCGCCGTTGTTGAAGCGTTCGATCAGCTCCTCCGGGAAAGCGGAGATGCTGCGCAGCATCCGGTGCGTCGCGTGGTTATAGTCAAAGAACAGAATGAGGCTGAGATAGGTGTCCCATGACATCCTGCGCAGCTTTCCCTCCACCGCGCCGTAGGTCTGGCGCGAAATGCCGATCAGATGCGCAAGATCGCCCTGCGAAACGCCGACCTTTGCGCGCAGCGCGGGCAGATTCTCGGTCAGTGCGTCAATAAACTTGTCCTTATCCTCGTCGGTCAGCGTCCACTTGTTAAAAGCAGCCATGCGAAACACCTCCTTTCACTTCTCTATCATACATAATCCATTTGACATTGTCAATAGCGAAATGGCAAGAAATGGGCTTTCATTTAACAAAATGACAAAACCGGCGCGCACCGCGGTGCACGCCGGTTAGAAGTTAAATTCGATGGGTCAGGATGCCGCGCTTGTCGTGGATGACGTTGCGCGGGCAGACCATGGCGCACGCGCCGCAGGAGAGGCACTTGTCCGAGAAGATGAAGGCGCGGTTTTCCGAGACCTTGATCGCGCCAGCCGGACAGGTCTTCTCGCACAGGCCGCAGCCGATGCAGCTCACCTCGCAGGCGTCCTTGCAGCGGGCGTCTTTGTTCGAGCAGAGGACGACGATGGGATTGTCCTCCAGACGCAGATGGATGACGCGCTGCGGGCAGACGAGGTAGCACGCGCCGCAGCCGACGCACTTGCTCTCGTCCACCTCGGCCACGCCGTAGCTGTTGAGCGAGATCGCGCCGAAATGGCACGTTTCGATGCAGGTACCGCAGCCCGTGCAGCCGTAGGAGCACAGGTCGTAGCCCTCGGGGGACTGCTTTGCGCGGCAGCCGCCGTTGCAGTGGACGCAGGCGACCTTCGGCGGGAATTTCTTTTTGACGATCATGCGGTTTCTCCTTTCTGCGCGCTCACTTGCGGCTGTAAGGCGTCCCGCTGAGCGGGAGACTGTAGCGGCGCTCGCCGTCGAGGCGGTAGTAGGCGTCGGCGATGGCGGGGGCGGTGGGGATCGAGGTGATCTCACCGATGCCGATGGCGCCGCAGGCGACATTCAGGCCGGGCTTGTCAATGACGATGGCCTTGATCTCCGGCGTCTTGTGCGCGCGGAACAGGCCAAGCGTGCCGAAGCGGGAGGTGGGCTTGCAGTTTGCGTCGATTTTGAATTCCTCCGTCAGCGCGTAGCCCATCGACATCACGACGCCGCCCTCGATCTGTCCCTCGCAGGACAGGGGGTTGACCGCCTTGCCGACGTCGTGCGCGGCGACGATCTTCGAGATCAGGCCGGTCGTCTCGTCGAGGATGCAAAGCTGCGTCGCGTAGCCGTAGGCGACGTGGGACACAGGATTCGGCACGTCCGCGCCGAGCGGGTCGGTCTTGGCGAGGTATTCGCCGTAGAACTCCTTGCCGATGAGGTCGGCAAGGCTGTGCCCCGCCAGCGCCTCGTGGAGCTTCAGGCAGGCGCGGCGGCAGGCCTCGCCGGTGATCATGGTCTGGCGGGAGCCGGAGGTGTCGCCGGAGTCGGGCGCGATCCAGGTGTTCGAGCGCTCGTAGACGATGTCCTCGCGGTGCAGATTCGTGTTGGAGACGACCATCTGCACCAGCACCGTGCCGAGACCCTGACCGATGCACGACGCGCCGGTGTAGATATGCACCTTTTCGTCGCCCTCGATGATGAGCTTGCAGCGGCCCCAGTCGGGGATGCCGACGCCGACACCGGCGTTCTTCATCGCGCAGGCGATGCCCTTGACCTTCGCGTTGTCGAAGTCCTCCTTGACGGCGAGCAGGGTCTCGACCAGACCCGTCGATTCGTCGACGATCTGTCCGTTGGGCAGGACGCCGCCGGGACGGATGGCGTTGCGGTAGCGGATCTCCCAGGGGGTGATGCCGACCATGTCGGCGGCCTGATTCAGCAGCGTTTCGATCGCGAAGCAGGTCTGCGTCACGCCGAAGCCGCGGAACGCGCCCGCAGGCGGGTTGTTGGTGTAGTAGGCGTAGCCGTCGATCTCGAAATTCTCGTAGGCATAGGGGCCGGCGGCGTGGGTGCAGGCACGCTCCAGCACGGGGCCGCCCAGAGAGGCGTAAGCGCCGGTGTCGGAGATGACGGTGGCCTTGACACCCTGAATGATGCCGTTTTCGTCCACGCCCATGGTGAAATCCATGTCGAACGGATGGCGCTTCGGGTGGATGAGCAGGGATTCCTCGCGGGTGAGCTTGCATTTGACGGCTCTGCCCGTCTTGTAGGCGATCAGCGCCGCAAGCGGCTGGACGGTCATGTCCTCCTTGCCGCCGAAGCCGCCGCCGACAAGGGCGTTTTGGATCTTGACCTTTTCGTAAGGCAGACCGAGCATCAGCGCGACCTCGTGCAGGGTCGTATGCGCGCTCTGGTCGGTGGTGTACATCTTGATGCCGTCGCCGTCGGGCATGGCCACGGCGCATTCCGGCTCAAGGAAGGCGTGCTCCGTCCACGGTGTCTGGAATTTTTCGTGCAGGACGTACTTGGAATTCTTGATGGCCTCCTCGGCGTTGCCGCGCGAGACGTGCTTGTGCGCCAGCAGGTTGCCGTTTTTATGTACGATGGGCGCGTAGGGCGCGGCGGCCTCGGTGGGATTGCTGACGGCGGGCAGCACCTCATATTCGACCTTGACGAGCTTTTTCGCCTTTTCCAGCACCTCCTGCGTCTCCGCCGCGACGAGGGCGATGGCGTCGCCGAGGAAGTGGGTGATGCCGCCGACGGGGATCATCACGGGCCAGTCATGGACGAGGTGGCCGATGAGGTTCTTGCCGGGCACGTCCGCGGCGGTCAGCACGCAGATGACGCCGGGCAGCGCCTCGGCCTTGCTCGTGTCGATGGAGAGCACGCGGGCGCGGGGATATTTGCTGCGCACGGCGGAGCCGTAGCACATCTTTTCGGGGTAGTAGTCATCGGGGTACTTGCCGTAGCCGAGGACCTTTTCCTCCACGTCCAAGCGGTGGACGCGGGAGCCGAGCTTCCAGTCCGTCGCGGAGGGCAGGGGGATTTTGCCGTCGCGCAGGATCTGCCCGGCCAATTTGATGGCGGCGACGATCTTGACATAGCCCGTGCAGCGGCAGTAATTGTTGCGGATGGCGAAGCGGATCTGCTCCTCGGTGGGGTCGGGGCATTTGTCCAGCAGACCCTTGGCGCACAGTACCATGCCCGGAATGCAGAAGCCGCACTGCACGGCACCGGCCTCGCCGAAGGCGAAGACGTAGGCCGCCTTTTCGAAGTCGGAAAGACCCTCAACGGTCAGAACCTGCTTGCCGTCGAGCCGCTCGGTGTCCGGGATGCAGGCGCGGCAGGGTTCGCCGTCGATGAGCACCGTGCAGGCGCCGCACGCGCCCTCACTGCAGCCGTCCTTTGCCGAGGTGATGTGCATCTCGTCGCGCAGGAAGCGCAGGAGCTTCTGATTTTTGGTTACGGTGACTTCCTTTCCGTTGAGAAAAAATGTAGCCATATCGAAAACCTCTTTTCCCTTTGTGCAGAAGACACAAAGGAGATTGGAAAAAAGCCAATATTTTTAGACTTTAATCCTATTATACAACATAACGCTCTCTCCTGCAAGGAGAGAGCGCCAGATTTTCAAAAAAATTTTTTGTACAATGCAGATAAATTTTTAGGATTCCTCCGTCAGGTACTGTAAGGCGCACTTGTACCCCTCAAAACCGAGGCCCTTGAAGGTCTTTTGGCACGCCATACCGGCGTAGGAGACGTGGCGGAAGGGCTCGCGGGCGTCCACGTCGGACAGATGCACCTCGACCGCGGGGAGGGCGACGGCCTTGAGCGCGTCGAGGATCGCCACGGAGGTGTGGGTATAGGCGGCGGGGTTGATGACGATGCCGTCGAATTTGCCGTAAGCCTCCTGGATCCAGTCGACCAGAACGCCCTCGTGGTTGCTCTGGCGGATTTCGACCTCGCAGCCCAGCTCCTGCGCGGCCTGACGGAGAAATGCCTCCAGCGCGGCGTAATTCTGCGTGCCGTAGATGTCCGGCTCGCGCAGACCGAGCAGATTCAGATTCGGCCCGTTGAGTACAAGAATTCTCATGTGTTGCATCTCTTTCCTTCAAAAATCTGTAGGGCGGAGGCATGCCTCCGCCGACCGCGAAGCGGCAGACAGTACCGACGAGCGGAATGGTACACCCTTGGCAGTTCCTGCACGCGGCGCGCCGAGTCGTCGCGCCCTACGGCGAAGCTGCGTTC
This sequence comes from uncultured Oscillospiraceae bacterium, assembly GCA_964629755.1. GTDB lineage: Bacteria > Bacillota > Clostridia > Oscillospirales > Oscillospiraceae > JAZOXB01. The sequence continues at coordinate 13,537 of CAZVSJ010000003.1, forward strand.
GGCAAATCGTAGGGCACGACCACTGGGCGTGCCGACCGCGAAGCGGCAATCTCACGCATGAAGCGACAGTGCGGCTATGATCTGCTCCGTGGCGGCCTCAGGCGAGGGCGTGTTTTCCACGATGTGATCGGCAAAGCGCGCGTACAGCGGAGCGCGTTTCGCGTAAAGCTCCGTCAGGTCGGTACCCTGGCTGATCGGGCGGCCATCGGTCGGCAGCGCATCCAGAGCACGCTTGCGCCAGAAGATCACGCCGTTCTGGTGCAGGAGGGTGTAGTTTTCCTCCCGCGTGACGCAGCCGCCACCCGTGGCGATCACGCAGCCGGAGCGCTTGCCCAGCTCCGCCAGCACCTCGGATTCCACCTTACGGAACGCAGCCTCGTCCGCACGGGCGAAGAATTCCGGGATCTCACAGCCGAGACGCTTGACGATCTCCGTGTCCGCGTCGAAAAACGGCCGGTTCAGGCGCTCGGCAAGCAGCTTTCCCACCGTGGTCTTGCCGCAGCCGGGCATTCCGATCAGAATGATGTTCTGCATCTGGATTTGAAGTTTACATAATATTTCTTCACAGCGGGAATCGGGAATCGCCTTACCCGTGAAGCGCTCGGCGGCGCGTTTTGCCTGCGCGACGAGCATCGGCAGGCCGCCCTCGCAGCGGATGCCGCGTTCCTCCGCGTCCAGAAGCAGCCGCGTCCGCGCGGGGTTGTAGATGAGGTCGAGCACACAGCGGCAGTTGGGAAGCAGGCGCAGGTCGACCAGCCGCGCGCCGTTGTTGGGGTACATCCCGACGGGCGTGGCGTTGACGACGAGCACGGCGTCGGCGTGCCGTGCGAGGGTGTCATAGGTGTTTTCGCCCGAACGGGAGAGCGCGACGACCCTTGCGCCCTGCTCGCGCAGGACGCTCTGCACGGTCTGCGACGCGCCGCCAGTGCCCAGCACGAGCGCCTTTTCGCCCGGCTGAATGCCGCCGTTTCGCCGCAAAAGCCACGAAAAACCGTAAAAATCCGTATTATCGCCGAACAGCGACCCGTCTGCGCGGCGGACGAGGGTGTTGACGTTGCCGAGCTTCTGCGCCGTCTCGGACAGCTCCGCGCAGTAGGGCACGACCGCACGCTTATAGGGGATCGTCACATTGAGGGCGTCAAAGCGGCCGGAGCGCAGGAAGGCGTCCAGAGCGTCCGGCGCGACCTCGAACAGCTCATAGGAATAGTCCGCCAGCGCCGCGTGGATCTGCGGCGAATAGCTGTGGCCGAGATGCTCGCCCAGCAAACCGCAGCGCATCACACGACCTCCGTATAGCTGCCGAGATACTTGAATTCCTCGCAGATCGAGCCGATCTCGCACATGAGCTGGACGAATTCCTCAGAATAGACTGAGGTCTCGAGGTCGAGATAGAACATGAATTCAAAATCGCGGTCAGGCAGGGGACGGCTCTCCAGCTTGAGCAGGTTGATGCCGAGGGCGTAAAGCCGCGCCAGCACCTTATACAGTGCGCCGGGCTTGTGCGGCAGAATCATCATGACAGAGGTCTTGTCCGCGCCGGGGTAGATCTCGGTGTCCTTTGAGATGCACAGGAAACGGGTGTGGTTGTTGCCCTCGTCCTGCACGCTGCTCTGCACGACCTTGAGGCCGTACAGCTCCGCGCACATCCGCGACGACAGGGCGGCGACGTCCTTGCGCTCGGACAGGGCGACGGTCTGCGCGGCGACGGCGGTATTCTCGCAGCAGGTGACCTTCACGTTGCCGAGGGACTTGAGGAACCCGGCGCACTGGTTGATTGCCTGCTCATGCGAATAAATTTCCCTGATCTGCGTATGGTCGGGCTTGGCCAGCAGACAGTGGTCGATTTTCAGCCGCGTCGAGCGGACGATGCTGAAATTATGCTCGATCATCAAGTCGTACACGCGGTTGACCGAGCCTGCGGTGCTGTTTTCGATCGGCAGGATGCCGTAGCGGCAGAAGCCCGCCTCAATCGCGGAGAACACGCCCTCAAAATTGCGGAAATACTGGATGCTCGGCGTGACGAAGAGCTTTTCGCACGCGAGCTGGGAGTAAGCGCCCTCGACGCCCTGACAGGCGACGGTCGCGCTGCGCGGGAACAGGCGCGGTGTGTTTTCGATGGCGCTCTCGATTTTCTCGTAAAGCGGCGTGCGGCTGCCCTTTTCCTGATAGGTGCGGCTCAGCTCGAACAGGAGGGAGTACAGCACGCGCAGGTAAGAGCGCATATCCTCCCGCGCCTTGCCCGTGACGTCCGCCAGCTTTTCCCGCTCCCGCGCCGATTGCAGGATCGGCAGACCGTTTTCCTTCTTGAACGCGGCAATGTTCGCCGCAATGTCCATGCGCTGCTGAAACAGGCGCACGATCTCGTCGTCCACGGCGTCGATCTGCGCGCGGTAGTCCTTCAGTTCCATTGTTCTCCCTCCAAAATAGCGTCTAAAATTGCAATTGCGGCGGCGGCCTCCACAACGGGCACCGCACGCGGCACGATACACGGGTCGTGCCGTCCCTTGATCTCCAAAATCGCGGGCTCTTTGCCGCCCGTAAATCGGATCGTCTCCTGCGGTCTGGCGATGGACGGCGTCGGCTTGAACGCGGCGCGGAACACGATGGGCATTCCGGTGCTGATGCCGCCTGCGATGCCGCCGGCGTGGTTCGTGCGCGTGCGCACGGCGCCGCTTTCGCCGTAATAATAGGGGTCGTTGTTCTGACTGCCGCGCAGGGTTGTGCAGCCGAAGCCCTCGCCGAATTCCACGCCCTTGACGGCGGGAATGCCGAAGAGGATCTGCGCGAGACGGTTTTCCAGCCCGCCGAACATCGGCTCGCCGATGCCCGCCGGAAGTCCGGTGACGGCGCATTCGATCACGCCGCCGACGGAGTCCAGCACCGCCTTGGCGCCGGCGATCTCCTCCTGCATCTTCTCCCACGCAGCCGGGTCGAGCGTCAGGCCGCCGACGGGCAGGGCGGGGGCGACGGGATCAAAGGCGGTATCCCGGACAGCGCCGATCTGTAAAATGTGTGCGCCGACCGAGATGCCCTTCTGCGCCAGCCATTGCAGGCACAGCCCGCCCGCGATGCACAGCGGCGCGGTCAGCCTGCCGGAAAAATGTCCGCCGCCGCGGTAGTCCGCCTGATCGCCGTATTTCACCCATGCTGGGTAATCGGCGTGCGACGGACGGGGCATCTCGGCGATGCTGCCGTAGTCCTTCGAGCGCGTGTCGGTGTTGCGGATGACGGCGGTGATGGGTGCGCCGCAGGTGTGGCCCTCCACCAGACCGCTCAGAAATTCGGGCTTGTCCGCCTCCTTCCGCGCCGTGGCGTAAGCGCCCTGACCCGGTGCGCGGCGCGCAAGGAAAGCGTCCAACGCGTCGAAATCCGGCGAAAACCCGACCGGAAAGCCGTCGATGCACACGCCGATGGCGGGTGCGTGGGACTGGCCGAAGATTTGAACCTTTAAGGCTGTGCCGAACCGGCTGCTCATTGCGCCGCCTCCTTCGCTTGCAGTTTTTCAAAGTCCGCCCAGAAGCGGGGATAGGATTTTTGCACGGCCTGCGCGCCGTGCAGCGTCACCGGCGCCGAACAGACGGCGGAGGCGATCGCAGCCAGCATGGCAATGCGGTGGTCGTTTTGCGAGTCGACCGTACCGCCCGTGAGTGTCCCGCCGTGGATCAGCAGACCGTCGGGCAGGATCTCGACCGCCGCGCCGAGGGCGTTCAGTGCGCCCGCGACCGATTGCAGGCGGTCACTCTCCTTGATCCTGAGCCGTTCCGCACCGTAAATGCGCGTTGTCCCCTCGGCGCAGGCGGCGGCGAGGGCGAGCGGCGGCACGAGGTCGGGGATGTCCCGCACGTCGATGTCGATGCCGCGCAGCCTGCGCGGACGGACGGTCACGGTGTTATCCCGCCATGCGACCTCCGCGCCGAAGCGGGCGAGCAGGTCGGCAATGCGTCTGTCGCCCTGTGGGGAATCAGGCGTCAGCCCCGTGACCGTCATTTCCCCGGAAATTGCGCCGGCTGTCAGCCAGAAGGCGGCGTTGGACCAGTCGCCCTCGACCCTGGCGCTGCCGCAGGAGCGGTAACGCTGTCCGGCGGGGATGTGCCAGCCGTGTTCGTTTTCCCCGACCGTGATGCCGAAGGTGCGCAGGGCGGCAAGCGTCATGCGGACATAGTCGGCGGATTCCAGCGGAGAAGTTAACATAATATTGGATCCCTCGCCCGTCAGCGGCAATGCGAACAGCAGCCCGCTGATGAACTGGGAGGACACGTTTCCCGCCATGCGGTAGGTGCCGCCGGTCAGGCGCCCTGCGCAGCGCACGGTGTCCGCCGTCGGGCGGGAGAGGGTACAGCCGTGCGCCTCTAATTCCTCCCACAGAGGGGAGAGCGGGCGTTCGGGCAGTCTGCCGTGCAGCACGAAGGTCGTCTCGACGCCGAGGGCGGCGGCGACGGGCAGGAGAAAGCGCAGTGTCGAGCCGCTCTCGCCGCAGTCGCAGCGGCAGACGGCGGCTTTTTCACGCGGCGCGACATGATAGCCTGCGTTTTGGTAGCGGATGTCCGCGCAGAGGGCGGTCAGACAGGCGGCGGTCGCCTCGATGTCCTTCGACAGCTCTGCGCAGGAAAGACCGGTCGCCTGATCCGCCAGCGCCGCGCAGATCAGCAGGCGGTGCGCCTGCGATTTCGACGCAATGGCGGCAATTTGCCCGCCGAGCGGGTGGGGGAGAATGCGCTTATCCATGCCGCATCCCCGCTTCAATGACGGCTTGCAGCTCCGTCACGGGTATTTTTTCCAGCGTGCAGCCGCCGATGGCACGCGGCACGACGAGCGTCAGCGTGTCGCCCGCCCGCTTTTTGTCGGAAAGTGCTGCGTTTGCAAGGCTCTGCGCGTCAAATTCCGTCTCCGTCGGCAGTCCGAAGGCACGCAGCACGTCCTCGATCTCCGCCGGGTTCGGGTAGAACGCCCGCGCCATCATCGCCATGCCGATGGCGACGGCCTGCCCGTGCGAGACGGAAAAATCGCTGCATTTTTCGATCGCGTGCCCGATGGTGTGGCCTAAGTTGAGCTTTTGCCGCTCTCCCTTGTCGAATTCGTCCGCGCAGACCACGTCGCGCTTGCACTCGACGCAGCGCGTGATAACATATTCGCGGTCGAAGTCCGTCCCGCGCTCACGCAGATGGGCAAAGAGCATGGGGTCGAACAAAATCGCGGTCTTGATGACCTCGGCGCAGCCGTCGCGGAAGGTCGCCTCCGGCAGGGTGTCGAGTGCCTGCGGGTCGCACAGCACGAGGCTGGGCTGGTGGAACGCGCCGACCAAATTCTTGCCCGCAGGCAGGTCGATGGCTGTCTTGCCGCCGACGGAGGAATCCACCATCGCCAGAAGGGTCGTCGGCACCTGCACCAGCGGGAGGCCGCGCAGATAGGTCGCCGCGGCGAAGCCCGCCAGATCACCGACCACGCCGCCGCCGAGGGCGACGACCGCGTCCGTGCGCGTCAAATTTTTTGCCGCGAGGATATTTAACAGGTTTACATAATATTCTAAACATTTGCTCCGCTCTCCGGCGGGGACGGAGGCGGTGAACACGCGCAGTCCCGCGGCGGTCAGGCTCCGGTAGACCCCGGCAAGGTAGAGCGGCGCGACCGTCTCGTCCGTGACGACGAGGACGCTTCCGGTCGTGACGGCACGCACCTCCTGCCCGATCGTGGCGAGCAGTCCCGCGCCGATCTTGACGTCATAGCTGCGCGAGGCGCAGACGTGAACGGTATTCATCCGACTTCCTCCTTGCGTTTTTTGCCCTCGTCGAGCAGGCGGCAGAGGGTTTCGCGGTCATCCGCCGCCATCGCGTCGCGGTATTGCCGCAGCTCCGCGATCAGAATGTCGATCTCATGGGTCAGGTTGTCCTTGTTTTCCAAAAACAGCTCCGTCCACATCTGTGGGTTGAGCCACGCGACGCGGGTCAGATCCTTATAGCTGCCCGCGGAAAAGCCCTTGTGCGCACTCGCGGTCGGGCTTTTGACATAGGCGTTGGAGACGACGTGGGCAAGCTGGGAGGTGAAGGCGATCATCTCGTCGTGCTTTTCCGCCGTGGTGACGGAGAACTGCCCGAAGGCCGGCGGCGCAAGCAGCTTGCACACGCGGTCGATGAGCTGCATATCGTCGAACACGGGCGGCACGAGCACCATCGGCGCACCCTTAAAGAGGGTCGCGCGGCTGTATTTGAAGCCGGAAAAGTGCGTACCCGCCATCGGGTGCCCGCCGACAAACAGGAAGCCGTGCTCCCGCGCCAGACGGAAGCCGACGGCGCAGATGTCCCGTTTTGTGCCGCAGCAGTCGATCACGACGGCGTTTTTGCTGACTTTTTCTGCGTTTTCCTCCAAATATTCCGCCGCCGCCTGCGGATAGACCGCCAAAAGCAGCAGGTCACATTCGGAAAGGTTGTCCTTTGTCAGCGGTGCGTCCACCGCGCCCGCCATCTGCGCGAATTCCGTCACGGAGGCGCTGCGGTTGTGCGCCAGCACGCGCCAGCCGGCGTCGTGGTACGCCCGCGCCAGCGAACCGCCGATCAGTCCGAGCCCTACGATGCCGACGGTCATTGTGCGACCGCCTCTCTGATGATGCGCATCTTCTGCGCAAGCTCGGCAAACTGCTCCGGTTTCAGCGACTGCGCACCGTCGCACAGGGCGTGCATCGGGTCGTTATGCACCTCGACCATGACGCCGTCGGCACCTGCGGCCACGGCGGCAAGCGCCATCGACGGGATGAAGCGGATCTTGCCCGTGGCATGGCTCGGATCGACCACGACGGGCAGGTGCGACAGCTCGTGCAGCGCGGGCACGGCGGTGAGGTCGAGGGTGTTGCGTGAGTAGGTGTCAAAGGTGCGGATGCCGCGCTCGCAGAGGATGATGTTCTGATTGCCCTCCGACATGATATATTCCGCGCTCATCAGGAATTCCTTGAGCGTGTTGGCCAGGCCGCGCTTGAGGAGAATGGGCTTGTTCGTCTTGCCCAGCTCCTTCAGAAGGTCAAAATTCTGCATATTCCGCGCGCCGACCTGAATGATGTCCACATCTTCAAACAGGTCGAGGTAGTTCGCGTTCATGATCTCCGTGACGATGGGAAGGCCGGTGGCCTTTTTCGCCTCCAAAAGCAGGCGGATGCCCTCACCCTTGAGGCCCTGGAAGTCATAAGGAGAGGTGCGGGGCTTGAACGCACCGCCGCGCAGGATGTCCGCGCCGGCAGCTTTGACCTTCTCGGCGACCTCGATGATCTGCTCCTCGGTCTCGACGGAGCAGGGGCCTGCGATCATGCAGAAGTTGCCGCCGCCGATCTTGGCGTTTCCGACGGTGATGACGGTGTCGTCCGGGTGGAACTGGCGGTTGCACTGCTTGAACGGCTCGGTCACGCGCTTGACGGACTCGACGATGTCGAGGCTGGCGAGCAGCTCCATGTCGATCTTTCCGGTGTCGCCGATCAGGCCGAGGATGGTATAATCATGCCCATGTGAGATGTGAACGTCAAGTCCCTGCGCGCGCAGCCACGCGATCAAATGCTCCATCTGCGCCTGTGTGGTGCCCTGTTTGAGTACGGTAATCATGGTAATCGGCTCCTTTTTTGAGAATAGAAAAAGCTGCACGGATGGAACTCTCGTGCAGCTTACAAATGAACGATATGTCGCGTAAGAGGATCTACCGTTTATTTCTGTTTGCAGCACGAATCGCTATTACCGAAGTAATAGGAAAACGTAAAAGCAAACACGAAATAACGCATGAAGATTCTCCTTTCATTTTTTCTCGATTATAGCACGCGAATTCGCGCTTTTCAAGTGGTTTTTTCTTCAAAAGCGTAGAGCGGCTTGATTTTTTTGCGATAAAGCGTCACCATCATCACAATGGACACCGCCAGAGAGGCGATCTCCGCGATGGGGAAGGCGAACCAGACGGCGGCGATCTCACCCGTCAGCGACAGCAGGTAGGCAGCGGGCAGCAGCACGATGATCTGACGGGCGATCGAGGTGATCATGCTGTAAACACTCTTGCCGAGCGCCTGAAACACGCCGCCGAAAATAATGCACGGGCCGGCGAACACGAAGGGAAGCGACAGCCGCTTCAGCGCGGGCACGCCGACCGTGAGCATCTGCTCGTTGGCGTTGAACAGCGCCAGAAGCTGCTGCGGGAAGAACTGGAACGCCGCGATGCCGAGCAGCATCAGCGTGGCAGCGCCGCACGCACCGCAGAGAACGACCCGCATAATGCGGCTCGGCTTGCGTGCGCCGTAGTTGTAGGCGGCGATGGCGAGGACGGCGTTGTTGATGCCGAAGACGGGCATGAAGATGAAGCTCTGGAGCTTGAAATACGCGCCGAACACGGCGGTGCCCAACTCGCCCAGACCGACCTGCACCGCCTCGAAGCGCATCAGGATGCGGTTGAAGCCGTAATACATCGCCGAGCCGATGGCGACCATGATCATTGACGGCACGCCGATGCCGAGAATGCGGCGGATCATCCGCCCTTCGGGACGGAAGCCGCGCAGCTTCAGATGCACATCGGGATTCTTGCGGCCATTCAGGATCAGCGCCAGCACAAAGGCGACGATCTGACCGGCGACGGTGGCGACGGCGGCGCCCGCGACCTCCATGCGCGGCATTCCGCACAGGCCGAAGATCAGGATCGGGTCGAGGATGATGTTGATGACGGCGCCGGTGCCCTGTGTGATGAGGGTGTAGACGGTGCGCCCGGTCGATTGCAGCAGGCGCTCAAAGATGATCTCACCGAAGATGCCGAACGAGACGATGGTGATGATGCGGATATACTCCGTGCCGTAGCGGATGACGGCGGGGTTGTGCGTCTGCGAGCGCATGAACGCCTCCGCGCCGAAGATGCCGAACAGGGCGGCCAGCACCGTGCCGCACAGGGCAAGGAAGAGGCCGTTCAGTGCCGAGCGGTTGACCTCGTCCTGATTCTTCTCGCCCAGAGAGCGCGAGAGCAGGGCGTTGACACCGACGGCGATGCCGGTCGCCACACCGATCATGATGTTCTGCACGGGGAAGGCGAGGGAGACGGCGTTGAGCGCGTCCTGATTGACGTCGGAGATTTTGGCGACGAAGGCGCTGTCAACGACGTTGTAAAGCGCCTGTACGAGCATGGACAGCGCCATCGGCAGCGCCATGGTAAACAGCAGCCGACCGACCGGACGCACGCCCATTTTGTTCTCTTTCAAAGATCCCATATTTGATTCACAATTCTCCTAATTCTATTCTGATACATATTATAAAAGCTTATGCGATGAAAAGCAATGGGAAGAACTATGAAAAAGAAGGTTTTTCCGGGGATGTTTTCAGCAATCGGCACAAAATGCCTCCACTGCGGCCGGCAACACTTTTTTTGTCAGAGGGGATACCCAAACTGCAGGGTGTTGTGATATAATACAAAAATAACGGTTACACCGGCAAAGGAGAAGTGTAGTATGACAACTGAACAGCTTTCTTCCCTGTTAGCGGCCGATCCTGCCGCGGTCATTGAGAGCGACCGGCAGCACTATTTCGGACAGATCCATCAGGCGGCGGCGCTGGCCGCGCAGAATGCCGACAAGCGCCCTGTGATCCTGCTGGCCGGCCCCTCCGGCTCCGGCAAGACGACGACCGCCCTGCTCATCGAGCGTGAGCTGGACCGCATCGGCATGGAGACGCACACCCTGCAGATGGACGACTATTTTTCGCCCCTGACGGAGCAGGAGCTTGCACTTTTGAAGGAGAACAAGCTCGATTTGGAGAAGCCCACGCGGGTAGACATTCCGTTTTTCCGTGCGCATCTCGGCAAGATCCTCGCCTGCGAGGAGGTCGAGCTTCCGCGCTACGATTTCAAGACGAGCAAGCGCGTCTTTGAGGGCCGGACGCTGCGGCGCAAGCCGGGCGAGCTGGTCATTATGGAGGGCATCCACGCGCTCAACCCCGAGGTCACGGGCTATGACGAGCAGACGACGCGGATTTATGTCTCCGTCCGCACCCGCATCACCGCGCACGACGGCTCCGTCCTGCACCCGTCCAAGGTGCGCCTTGCGCGCAGGCTCCTGCGCGACCACACGGGTCGCGGCCGCGCGCTGACCGAGACGATCGGGATGCGCGAGCGCGTCGACCATGGCGAGCAGAAATACATCATGCCCTTCAAGCCCCGCGCCCATTGCAGCGTGGATTCCTTCTATTCCGCCGAGCTGGGCGTCTACCGGCCGTACCTGCTGCACGATTTAGAGGCGCTTTTGCCGCAGTATCCCGACCTTGCCGATCTGGCGGAGGTCATGCGCGAGCTGCCGGATGTGGATTCTGCGCTGGTGCCGCGTGACTCCCTGCTGCGCGAGTTCATCGGCGGCAGCGAGCTGGCCTATTGACCGGGGTAAAGAGAGGTATGGAAATGAAAAAATACATTGTCGCGCTCGACCAGGGCACGACCTCCAGCCGCGCCATCGTCTTTGACCGCGCGCAGAATATCGTCGCCGTCGCGCAGAAGGAGTTCCCGCAGATCTATCCGCGCTCCGGCTGGGTCGAGCACGACCCGATGGAGCTGTATTCCGGACAGTACGGCGTGATGATGGAGGCCATCGTCCGCGGCGGCATCGACCCGGCGGAGATCGCCGCCATCGGCATCACCAACCAGCGCGAGACGACCGTCGTCTGGGAGAAGGCGACGGGTAAGCCGATCTATAACGCCATTGTCTGGCAGTGCCGCCGCACGGCGGAGCGGTGCGACCGCCTCCGCGCCGAGGGGTGGGAGCCGTACATCAAGGAGAAGACGGGTCTCGTGCTCGACGCCTATTTTTCCGCGACGAAGATCCGCTGGATCCTTGACCATGTCGACGGCGCGCAGGAGCGGGCCGAACGCGGCGAGCTGCTCTTCGGCACGGTCGACAGTTGGCTTCTGTGGAAGCTGACAGGCGGCGCGGTGCACGCGACGGACTATACCAACGCCTCGCGCACGATGCTCTTTGACATCCACAAGCTCTGCTGGGACGAAAAGCTCGCCGCCGCACTGAACATTCCGATGCAGATGCTCCCGCAGGTGCGCGACAGCAGCGGGATTTTGGGCTACTGCAACGTGCAGGGCTGCAGCATCCCCGTCGCGGGCATCGCCGGCGACCAGCAGGCGGCGCTGTTCGGGCAGTGCTGCTTCGCACGCGGCGACGCGAAAAACACCTACGGCACGGGCTGCTTCCTCCTGATGAACACCGGCGACGAGGCGTGCGTCAGCCGTCACGGTCTGGTCACGACCATCGCCTCCGGCATAAACGGCAAGATCACCTACGCGTTGGAGGGCAGCGTCTTCGTCGGCGGCGCGGTCATCCAGTGGCTGCGCGACGAGATGCGCTTTTTGAGCGACTCGCGCGACGCGGAGTATTACGCGAAAAAGGTCGATTCCACGGGCGGCGTCTATTTCGTCCCGGCGTTCACGGGGCTTGGCGCACCGTATTGGGATATGTATGCGCGAGGCGCCATCGTCGGCCTCACGCGCGGCACAAGGCCGGAGCACATCATCCGCGCCGCGCAGGAATCCATCGCCTATCAGAGCATGGATCTGGCCGAGGCGATGGAGAAGGACACGGGCGTTCCGCTGCATGAGCTGAAGGTCGACGGCGGCGCGAGCCGGGACGAGTTTTTGATGCAATTTCAGGCGGACGTGCTGGGCAAGCGGGTTTTGCGTCCCGTCGTGCGCGAGACGACGGCGCTCGGTGCGGCCTATCTTGCCGGTCTTGCCGTCGGCTTCTGGCGCGATACGGACGAGATCTGCAGCCTGTGGCAATGTGACGTGGAATTTTCGCCCAAGATGGACGAGCAGACCCGGGAATGCGGCAAGGCCGGCTGGGCCAAGGCCGTCGGCAGAAGCCGCGACTGGGCGGCGCATTGACCAAAGCCCGGCTGCTGCACGAAGGGGTGAGAACGCATGAAAACCTATGTGCCGAGCGGAGGCTTCATCTACAGCGAATCGTCGACCCAAACGCTTTACTTCGGCTACCGCTGCTCCGCCTGCCGGGAGAGGCAGATCGCGACCAAGACGCTTGCCGCCGCCGTTTACTACACCGACATCGGCTGCGGTACGTCGTTGCTTCCACGCAAGGAACGGGCGCAGGAACGGCTGAAAAAGTGTGAAAAGAAAAAATATGACCGCTTTCTGGCCGCTTACTACAGCGGGGCGTACAGAAAGCTCGACTTGAAGGACGCCTGCTCCATCTGCGGGCACAAAGAGCCCTGGACGAGATTCTGTTCGCGGACGGTGCGCTGGCTTGCGATTTTTGCGGCGCTTTTGGAGCTTGCGGCGCTGACGCAATACTTCCGGGCGAACAGCATCGTGCCGGGCTGGAGCCTGACGGTGCTTCCGGGGCTGTGCCTGCTTGGCGCGGCAGGGTATGCGCTCTATTGCAGGACGCTGGAGCGCAGGATCATGCAGATGGACTGCCGCGCATTGCCCCGGCTGCTTGCGGGAGAGGAAGCGTGCGACGACTTTCTGGCTGCCGGCGCTTTTTACAGTTAGCGTACACCATCGGCTTGTGTCATTTCGATGCTTGCCTGCGCAAACGAAATAGAATTGTAGCGCGGAGACATGCCGTTACCGGGCACGGTGCCCGTTTTTTCCGGTTGATTTTTCTCAACCGGCGGTTGAGAAGGACTTTTTTCGCACTTTAACCTACGGATGATTGCATTTTTTGCCGCAATGTGGCATGATGAAGGCACAAAAAGGAGGCAATGACCATGAACAATAAAACGATCGGTGACCGCATCAAATTTCACCGCAAACGCCTTGGCATGACGCAGGAACAGCTTGCCGAACGCATGGGCGTGAGCGCGCAGGCGGTCAGCAAATGGGAGAACAATCTGTCCTGCCCGGACATTTCCGTGCTGCCGGAGCTTGCCGAGATCTTCGGCATCACGGTCGACGAGCTGCTCGGCAAGAATCCGCCCGCAGGGGCAGCGGTGCATGAGGCGGAGGTCGTCACCCCGGAAAAGGAAAAGCATGGCCCGTCCGTGTCGTGGGAATGGGACAACGGCGGCATGAGCGTGAAGCTCGGCAGTGTGTTTTTCGCCCTGTACATCCTCGTCATCGGCGGCCTGATGCTGATGAATCACCTGTGCAATTTCGATGTCTCATGGTGGACGGTCGTCTGGACGAGCGCGCTTGTCTTCATCGGCGCGACGAGCCAGAGCCACCATTTCTCCCTGTTCGGGCTGGTGATGTCGCTTGCGGGTCTGTATTTCCTGCTTTCGGCCTACGGCGTGATCCGTGTGGAGCTTGGCTGGGGCGTCGTGTTCCCGGTCGTCCTGCTGCTGTGGGGCGTCAGCCTGCTCATCGACATCCTCTTCGGCAAGCGCCGCAAGCGCCACAGCAAGAGCAAGACCACCGTACACAGCAATAAAAAGCTGCATCATGAGTATAGCTGCGATGACGGCTACCTGCACTGCGAGCTGAGCTTCGGCGAGTATCGCGCCGCCGTAGTCACGCCGATGCTCAAGGGCGGCGGCATTGACAGCAGCTTCGGTGATTTCACCGTGGATTTCTCCGCCTGCGAGTCGCTCGCGCCGAACTGCCGCATTGACGTGGACAACAGCTTCGGCGAGCTGACGCTGCTCGTGCCGGATAAGTTCCGCGCCGAGGTGAACAAGGACGGCGGCTTTGCCGCCAACATCGAGATCAAGGGCGCGCCTGCCGCCGAGACGCGCGGCGTCCTCTTCCTCGAGGTGGACAACAGCTTCGGCAACGTCGTGCTGCGGTATGTTTAATTCTGGAATCTTTGAAAAAATCCACCGCGGCAGACAGCGGGTCTTGCGGATTGATTCAGAGCTTCCTTAAAAAATCCCCCTCTGCGGTTCAATCCGCAGAGGGGGATTTTCTATGCTTCGGGCTTATTGCCGCCTGACTTGCGGCGCTTGCGGTAATAGTGGTGATGGTTGCCGCTTTTCGGCTTCTGCGTCTCGCCGCCTTCGGCTTCCGGCTCCTTTGCGGCTTTTTCCGCCTTGGGCGCGGGCTTTTCGGGCTTGGCAGCCTTGTCCGCCCTGGGCGCAGGCTTCTCTGCCTTTGGTGCTGCCTTTTCCGCTTTCGGCGCGGGCTTTTCCGCCTTCGGTGCGGGGGCATCCTGCGCCGGTTCGGCCTTGGCGGCGGGTTTGCGGTTCTTGCCGCCGCGACGGCGGCGCTTCTTTTTCAGCTCGTCGGCGGCGTCGTCCTCCTCCGAGGTCGTCAGAGGCGCGATGGTCGAGGCGTCCTTGCGCAGCACGACGGGCTCGAGATAGGTCGAGAAGCTCGTCTCATCCTGACGCTTTTTGGGCTTGCCGCCGGAGATCGGCGCGAGATCGTCGGGGATCGGCTCGTCGGTCTTCTTCGCCTTGCCGTTGCGCAGGACGCAGATGTCGCAGTTTTTATGGCAGACGACGTTGTCCGGCTGCTTTTCCAGACGGACGCGGACGCTCTGCCGCAGCAGATTGACCTCCGTGACCGTGCCGCGGCCGTCGGGCGTGTCGACGAAGGATTCGGGCTTCGGGCTGGTGCGGAGCAGATCCTCATAGGCCTCCTGCTCATAATTGAGGCAGCACATCAGTCTGCCGCAGGTGCCGGAGATCTTCGTGGGATTCAGGCTGAGGTTCTGCGTTTTTGCCATTTTGATGGAAACAGGCTGGAAATCGTCCAAGAATTCGCGGCAGCAGAAGGGGCGGCCGCAGATGCCGAGGCCGCCGACCATCTTCGCCTTGTCGCGCACGCCGATCTGGCGCAGCTCGATGCGCGTGCGCAGGACGGAGGCGAGGCTCTTGACCAGCTCGCGGAAGTCGACGCGCCCGTCCGCCGTGAAGAAAAAGAGGATCTTGCTGCCGTCAAAGGCGTATTCCGTGGAGACGAGCTGCATATCGAGCTTCAGCTCCGCGATTTTTTGCAGGCAGACCTCGTAGGCGTGCTTTTCCCGCTGGCGGTTTTCCGCGTCGATGCGCTTGTCCTGCGGCGTTGCAAGGCGGATGACCGGGCGCAGCGGCGCGACGATCTCTCTGAGCATGACGCTGTGGTTGCCGCGCACGCATTTGCCGAATTCCGGGCCGCGTGCGGTGTCGATGATGACGTCGTCGCCCGCCTTGATCTCGAGCGAGAGCGGATCGAAGAAATAGACCTTTGTACCGGTGCGGAACTGGATGTCACAGACGGTGACAAGCTCCTGCCCGGTGGGGTTGAGGGGAATGTTTTCCATAGTAGCTCCTTATGAAAGTGGATTCAAACGAACGAAGAGCGCGCCGCAGATGTGTGCCGGGCCGACGTTGGCCTCGAGCAGGGCAAGCGCCTGCTTGAGCGCGTCCACGGCAGAAAGCAGGTCGGCGGCGGAACGGGCGGCGGCGATGGCGCCGGCCTCCCGCCGCAGCGGTGGACGGCCGTTTTGTGCCGTAAGCGCGGCGCTGACAAGCTCGTACCATTGCAGCAGCACCGGCCGGAGCTGCTCGCGCTTGAGCTTCTCCATCGGCACGAGGACGCGCAGCAGGGCGCCGCTGCTCCCCGCGGCGTAAGCGGCGGCGAAGTCCGCTGTCTGCGGCAGGAGTGCCTCATTTTCCTGCGCCAGCGCAAGGGCCTGGCCGAGGTAGCCGCCGGAATTGCGCGCGGCGGCAAGAAGCGTCTGCCCGTCCGCCTGCGGCAGCCGTTTTTTCAGCGCGTCCAGCAGCACCGCCTCCGGCAGGGGAGACAGGCGCAGCTCGACGCAGCGGCTGCGGATGGTCGGCAGCAGACGGTCGGCGTTTTGGCTCAGCAGGAGGAACACGCCGTAGGCAGGCGGCTCCTCAATGCACTTTAACAGTGCGTTTTGCCCCTGCGGGTTCAGCTCCTGCGCGCGGGGGAAGACATAGATCTTTTTTGCGCCCTCGTTCGGGCGGATATACAGGTCGGCGCAGGCGTCGCGCACCTGCTTGACCGAGATGCTTTTTTTGTCCGGCTCGTCGACCGTGATGACGTCCGGATGCATCCCGTCGAGCACCTTGCGGCACTGCGCGCAGTGAAAGCAGGGCTTTTGCGGTTGCGTGCACTGCATCGCGGCGGCCAGCAGCTTCGCCAGCGTGTGCTTGCCGGAGCCCTCCGGGCCGGAGAGCAGGTAGCAGTGCGAGAGCTGCCCCTTGGCAAGGGCGGCGGAAAGACGCTGCTTGAGCGCTTCGTTTCCGAGCAGCGTTTCAAATCCCATCCGATCCCCTCCCAACAGCTTTCAACGATTTATTATAGCATCTTTTCGGCGGTATTTCTACAGAAATTTCAAGAAAATGAAGAAAACTGTGCCTCAATCGAACGCCAGACCGAGATAGGCCTCCTGCGGCGCGGCAAAATCGCCGAGGGCCTTGACCATGCCGAAGGGCGTCTCGCCGCCGTCGGTGCGCACAAGGGCATCCTTGCAGCCGAGGTACGCGGCCAGACGGGACGCGGCCTCCGGGCAGTCGGGCAGCAGCTCCTTGCACACGAGCCGCCCGTCCGAGAGCTCGGCGGCGGCACAGCAGACGGCCTCGTCCGTCTCGACGCGGAACAATCCCGCGCCGGCGTCCGCCTGCCATTGCAGAAGCGGCAGGGGATAGGACAAAAACGCGCCGTAAAGCTGCATCTGTCGCAGATTCCGATAGCCGTCGGCGCTGAGCCTTGTGATCTTTGCTTTTCCCTTTTCCGCGGGAACGCAATAACTGCGGTGAAAAAATGCCGTTTGGTAACCAAATTTTTGATAAAATCCGAACAATTCCGGGTTTGACGGAACGAGAGCGGAAAAGCGGACACCGCCTTTTTTCAGGTTGTCTTCTGTGTAGGCCATCAGCCCGGCGCAAAGGCCGCGGCCGCGGTGCTGCGGGGCGGTGCAGACGGCGTAAAGATAGGCGGCGGGGAAGCTTTCCCCGGCCTCGTCTACGAGCGCGGCGGGCAGGGCGCAGAGCATGGCGCTGGGCGCTTTGCCATCATAGGCGGCGAACACGCGGATGTGTGGCCACAACGCGCGCCAAAACGCCTTGATCTGCGCCGTTTCGTCCCCGAAACAGGTCTGCCAGAGCGCCGTCAGCGCGGGCAGATCGCATTTTTGCGCCTGTGCAAACTGGCTCATCCGACCGCCTCCGCAATGCTCTTTTCCAGCAGCAGGTCAGGGAAGTAGCTCTCCTTCGCGCGGCGCAGACCCTCGAGACCCATGTCGTCCTCACGGTTGAGCAGGCGGATCTCCGGGCAGGCAGCGCGGATGCGGCGGGCGAAGGCGCGGTTGACGATGGGGTAAGCGCCGTTGACGTCGGCAAGAGCCTTCTCAAAATTGACGTCAAAGGTGTCCTCACGGATGCGGTTGCCCATCGAAAAGGCGACAACGCCGTCAGTCGTTTCGACCAGAACGCCGCTCATGTGCAGCTCGTCGAAGTACGCAAACGCCTTGCGCAGCGCGGCGCGTTCGTCGGAATAATCAATTTCGGGATTTGCCTGCTCGTGCTCGGCGTACCAGCGCTCGGCAAACGCGGCGCAGAGCGGCAAAAGCTCCTTCGTCAGCGGCACGATGCGGTGGTCGGGGTAGGCGTCCTCAAAGCGGTTGCAGTGGTTGCGCTTGGCCTGCAGCTTTTTGCCGTGCAGCTCGGCGAGGCGGTCGATGTCGTAGACGTAGTCGAAGCTGTCGCGCACGGCGCGGCAGGCAAATTCGCCCGGATAGCGTTCCGTCAGCCACGCCACGTCGTCGGCCAGAAGCCCGAACAGGCGGAAGGGAATGCCGCGTTCGCGGGCATCCTGGCGCAGCAGGTCGATGAGCGCGGCGCGGTCGCCGCCGAGCGGCATCAGATAGGAATAGCGCGTGCCGAAGCGGCTGAGGATGAGCGGCGTATCGCAGTCAAAGCAGACGCGCTGCTCACCCCAGAAGAAGAGATTGGCGAAGGAGTATTCGCTCCCGTAGCCCTGCGCCTTGTACAGGTGCGCGTGCAGGGCGTCGCGGTCGGAGAGTAAGATTTCGCGGAAGTTCAGCATAAATACCTCTTTATTTGTTCATATTCTCTGCTTATTCTACCACGATTTGCGGAAAGGTCAACCGCAGACTTGCTTTTTTGTTCAAAATGCGGTATTCTAATAAAAATCAGGGCTTCAAAAGGAGGCAGGCTTATGAGAAAAATTCTGGTCGCCATGTCCGGCGGCGTGGACAGCGCGGCGGCTTGCCTGCTGCTGAAAAAGCAGGGATTTCAGGTCGGCGGCGCGACCATGCTGCTGCGCGACGGCGGCGAAACGGAGGCCGAAGACGCCCGCCGCGCGGCGCAGCAGATGGGGCTCGACTTTTTCCTGTTCGACCTGCGGCAGGAATTTCAGAAGAACGTCATCGACGAATTCACGCGCGTCTACCGCGCCGGCGGCACGCCGAATCCTTGTGTGGTCTGCAACAAAACGATGAAATTCGGCCTGTTTTTAGATAAAGCCCTCGCCCTCGGCTATGACGGCATCGCCACGGGACACTATGCCCGCGTTGAGGAAAGAGACGGGCGCTATCTCCTGCGGACGGCGGTAGACTGCGCGAAGGATCAGACCTATATGCTCTGCGGTCTGACGCAATTCCAGCTTGCGCATACGCTGTTCCCGCTCGGCGAGATCGAGAGCAAGGCGGCCATCCGCGCACTGGCGGAGAAGGCGGGACTGGAGCTTTCGCGCAAGCACGACTCGCAGGACATCTGCTTCGTGCCGGACGGCGACTATATGGCCTACCTGACGGCGCATGGCCTTGTCCCGCAGGCGGGCAATTTCATTACGGAGGACGGACGCGTCCTCGGACCCCACGCCGGGATGGAGGCCTACACCACGGGGCAGCGGCGCGGACTGGGCATCGCCCTCGGCCAGCGCACCTATGTCCTCGGCAAACGCGGCACGAACGTCGTGCTCGGAGACGAGGCGCGGCTGTTTTCCACCCGCGTCGCGGTCGGAGAGGTCAACTATCTGCCCTATGACCGGCCGGTGCAGCCGGTACGCGTGCAGGCGAAGCTGCGTTATACGACAAAATTTGCCGACGCGCTGCTCATCCCGACCGAAAACGGCTGCGAGCTGCGCTTTGACACGCCGCAGCGGGCGGCAACGCCCGGACAGACTGCCGCATTCTACGACGGGGAATACCTCATCGGCGGCGGCACGATTCTCGGAACAATCGAAGAATAACGGAGGAAACAAACATGAAAAAATGGATCGCACTTTTCACGGCACTGATGCTGGTGGCCTGCCTCTTTGCGGGCTGCAAGGACGAGGAATCGGCAAGCGGCGGCAAGCACCACGTCGAGATCGACGTCAAGGACTACGGCACGATCACGCTGGAGCTGGACGCGGACGCCGCGCCCATCACGGTGGAAAACTTCCTGAAGCTGGCGAACGAGGGCTTTTATAACGGCCTGACCTTCCACCGCATCATGTCGGGCTTTATGATGCAGGGCGGCGACCCGGAGGGCACGGGCTTCGGCGGCTCCGACGAGACGATCAAGGGCGAATTCTCCGCCAACGGCGTGGAAAATCCGCTTTCCCACACGCGCGGCGCGATCTCCATGGCGCGAAACGGCCTCAGCATGGACAGCGCAAGCTCGCAGTTCTTCATCGTCCATCAGGATTCGACCTTCCTTGACGGGCAGTATGCCTGCTTCGGCTATGTCACGGACGGCATGGACGTCGTGGATGCCATCTGCCGCGACGCAAAGCCGACGGACGACAACGGCACGATCCCGGCAGCGGAGCAGCCCGTCATCACGGAAGTCCGGGTGATCGACTGATGGCAAAGACGCTGGTTCTGGCGGAGAAGCCCTCCGTCGGGCGGGAGCTTGCGCGCGTGCTCGGCTGCAAGCGCGGTGGCGAGGGCTATCTGGAGGGCGACCGCTACGTCGTTACCTGGGCGCTCGGCCATCTTGTGACGCTTGCCGACCCGGACGTTTATGAGAAAAAGTGGGAAAAATGGGACATGGAGGATCTGCCCATGCTCCCGCCGAATATGAAGCTGGTCGTCATTCCGCAGACGGCAAGACAGTTTCGTGTTGTGCAGAGCCTGATGAAGCGCGGGGACATTAACGAGCTGGTCATCGCCACCGACGCCGGGCGCGAGGGCGAGCTGGTCGCGCGGTGGATCATGGCCAAGGCCGGGTGGAAAAAGCCGACGAAGCGCCTGTGGATCTCGTCGCAGACCGACCGCGCCATCAAGGAGGGCTTTGCCAAGCTCCGTCCCGCGAGCGAGTATGACAACCTCTTCCGCTCGGCGCAGGCGCGCAGCGAGGCTGACTGGCTGGTGGGCCTGAACGTCACCCGTGCCCTGACCTGCCGCCACAACGCGCAGCTCTCTGCCGGGCGCGTGCAGACGCCGACGCTGGCGCTCATCGTGCAGCGCGAGCGCGAGATCCGGAACTTCGTCCCAAAGGATTTTTGGGGCGTGCGCCTCAAGGCGGGCGGCTTTTCTGCAACGTGGCGCGACAAAAACAACAACGCCCGCACCTTTGACAAGGCGCTGGCGGAAAAAATCGCCGACGCGTGCCAAAACGGCGAGGCGGTTTTGACGCAGGCGCGCAAAATGCGCCGCATGACGCCGCCGCCTGCGGCCTACGACCTGACGGAGCTGCAGCGCGACGCGAACAAAAAGTTCGCCTACTCCGCGAAGGAGACGCTGAACCTCATGCAGTCGCTTTACGAGCAGCACAAGCTGCTGACCTATCCGCGCACGGATTCGCGCTATATCTCCGACGACGTCGTGCCGACCCTGCCGGAGCGCCTGCGGGCGGTCATGGTCGAGCCGTATAAGCCCTTCGCGCAGGAGCTCATGCGAAACCGTCCGCTCAAGACGAAGTACCTTGTCAATAATGCCAAGGTCACCGACCACCACGCCATCATCCCGACCGAGGAATCGCCTGATTTATGGCAGCTTTCCGGGCCGGAGCGCAACATCTATGACCTCGTCGTGCGCCGTTTTCTGGCGGTTTTGATGCCGCCGCAGGAGTATGAGGAGGTCGAGCTGACGCTCACCGTTGCGGGCAACACCTTCACGGCCAAGGGCAAGATCATCCAAAACATGGGCTGGCGTGCGGTCTATGACAGGAGCTTTTCCCTCGACGAGGACGAGGAGGACACCCAGTCCCTCCCGCCCGTCACGCAGGGGCAGAGGCTGCGTGTCAGCTCCGTGCAGGTGACGAGCGGCAAGACGCCGCCTCCGCCGCGCTACACCGAGGCGACCTTGCTCACCGCGATGGAGCATCCGCAGGCGCAGGTCGAGGACAAGAATCTGCGCAAAATTTTGGAGGAGACGAGCGGCCTCGGCACGCCCGCGACCCGCGCGGACATCATCGAAAAGCTGTTTTCCGCCTTTTACATCGAGCGGCGCGGCAAGGAGCTCGTCCCGACCTCAAAGGGAATGCAGCTCGTTGAGCTGGCGCCTGCCGACCTGCGCTCGGCTGCCCTGACCGCGCAATGGGAGGACAGGCTGGCGCGGATCGCCAAGGGTCTGGAGCGCGACACGAAATTCGTCGAGGAAATGCGCGATTACGCGACAAAACTGGTCGCCGCCGTCAAGGCGAGCGACGCAAAATACACCCACGACAACCAGACGCGCAAGACCTGTCCCGACTGCGGGAAATTCCTCCTGCTCGTCAAGGGCAAGCGCGGCGAAATGCTCGTCTGCCCCGACCGCGAGTGCGGCTACCGCAAGAGCGTCACGCAGGTGACGAATGCGCGCTGCCCGAACTGCTTCAAAAAGATGGAGCTGCGCGGCGAAGGCGAAAACCAGATGTTCGCCTGCGTCTGCGGCTACCGCGAGAAGTTCTCAGCCTTCAAGGAGCGCAGGGAGAGCGCCGGGGCGGGCAAGCGCGACGTGGCGAAATTCATGCAGAATCAGAAAGAGGAAAAGCCCATCAACACCGGCATGGCCGACGCCCTCGCCAAATGGCTGGAAAGCCAGAAGAAGTAAACAAAACCTCTCTGCGAGCCGCTCGCAGAGAGGTTTGCTATTTGTCTGTTGCGCGGTCGGTCAGGCCGACGAGATAGTCCAAGCTGACGTGGTAGAACTGCGCCAGCTTCACGGCGTATTCCAGAGGCAGCGGGCGTTCCCCGCGCTCATATTTGGAATATAAGGATTGGTCGCAGAGCAGATATTCTGCAATTTGCTTTTGCGTCAGATCGCGGTCCTCCCGCAGATCACGGATTCGCAGTTCCATCGTATCACCCGAAAGTTATCATACCGCAGGACAATGCGTCCTATTGACTTTTTGGACAATGTGTCCTATAATTACTGGGGGTGATTACTTTGACAGACTATAAAGAGTTGTACTTCTCACTGTTCCGCGCAACAGAAAAGGCGATTTCTCTCCTGATAGACGCACAGCGCAATGCAGAGGAAATCATCATTTCCGATGAAGTGCAGGATCCGGTACATGAAAAAGCGGATACTACTGGATAAAGAGACAAATAGAAAAAGCCTCTCTGCGAGCCGTTCGCAGAGAGGTTTTTGCGATGCTGGCAGGCACCCACAGTCAAAACACACAGTCGCTTTTTGTGCATTCTGCCCATTTACAGAACTTTTTCCCATGTTATACTAAAAGTATAAACGAACATTAAATCAAACCTTAAAACGGCTTCGGGAGGTGGTGTATACCGACAAATTCAAGCTCCTGCGACGTACCAAAAAAAGTAGAAAGGGATTCGGAAATGAAGATGAAGCACATTAACAAGTTGATTTCTCTCATTCTTTGCTTTGCGATATTACCCATGTGTTTTTTTGCAGCCAATGCAGAAACAGACGGCGTATTGTACACTGATGTACCCGAAAACGCATGGTATACCGAAGCAGTATATGACGTCACGGCAAACGGGCTGATGAATGGTTTTGGTGACAGCTTTAAGCCCAACGAAACGCTGACGCGTGCACAGGCGGCAACCCTGATTTGGCGCTTGGCCGGCTCACCGCCCACATTTGAAGACAATGATGTTGTAGGAGGAGAAAACGCGGGTTATGCCGATATAGATTATAAGAATCCGAGTTGGTATTTTCAAGCGGTAATTTGGTGCCGAAACGAATCAATAATGAAAGGTTATGTTTTGCCGGGACACTATGATCCTGCAGGGCAACTGATTATCGAATGGCGAGCCTACGAATTCCGTCCCGACCAAGCTCTCACGCGCGAAGAATTTGCAGCAATGATATATCGCTTTGTGGATGATAACTTGGATCACTTTACAGGCTTAGGAATATATGAGGATTGTGAGGATGTAAGCAACTGGGCCTATCAGGCTCTTTCGTGGTGTACTGCCAGAGAGATTATCATGGGTACAAATGAAAACGGCCCCATTTATCTTTATCCCAAAGCCGAGATTACCCGCGCGGAGGCTGCGATGATCTTCATGCGCCTGAGCCGGTGGATGGAGCAACAACAGAAGCCGGAATAAACCGCAATATAAGCTTTACCGTGCAGACCGGAAGCGGCCTGCACGGTTTGCTATGAAAAAGCCTCTCCACGCTTTTGTGGAGAGGCTTCATTCTTGCAATCAGTCTGCGACGTAGGGAAGCAGAGCGATCTGACGGGCGCGCTTGATGGCGATCGTCAGCTGGCGCTGATGGGCAGCGCAGGTGCCGGTGGTACGGCGGGGCAGGATCTTGCCGCGCTCGGACGTATAGCGGCGGAGCTTGGCGGAGTCCTTGAAATCAATGCTCGTGACCTTGTCGACGCAGAAGTTACATACCTTCTTGCGCTTACGCGGGCGGGCCTTGTCGTTCATAGCCATGATGAAATCCTCCTTCTTCAAATACTCAAGTGGAAAAGTTGCTTAGAAGGGCAGCTGGCTGTCGTCGTCCTCGATCATCGAGAAGTCGGAGGCGGGAGCCGGAGCCGCGGGAGCGGCATAGCCATAGTTATTGGCGGGAGCGGGAGGCGGATTGCCGTAGCTCGGCGCGGAATAACCGTTGTCACCGCTGTTGTTGTCGCGCTTGGAGTCGCCGAAATAGACGTTGTCGGCGATGACCTCGGCGCTGCGGCGCTTGTTGCCCTCTTTGTCGTTCCAGTTACGGATCTGGAGACGACCGGAAACGACCGCCATGCGGCCCTTGGTGAAATACTTGCTGACGAATTCAGCAGTGCTGCGCCAAGCGACGATGTCGATAAAATCCGTTTCCTTTTCTCCCGTGGCGCTGTTGGCGAAATCGCGGTCAACGGCGAGGGAGAATGTGGCCACGGCGACGCCGGAACCCGTCCGACGAAGCTCGGGGTCACGGGTAAGACGACCCATGAGAACGATATGGTTCAGCATGAAGGGCCTCCTTACTCTTCGACTGCGACGATGATGGAACGCAGGATGCCGTCCGTGATCTTGAACACGCGGTCCAGCTCGGCGGGAAGCTCGGGCTTGCACTCGCAGTTCATCAGGACATAGTAGCCTTCGGGCAGGTCGTTGATCGGGTAGGCGAGCCGACGCTTGCCCCACTCCTCGATACCCGTGAGAGTACCTTCTGCCTCAACCATCGCCTTGAACTTTTCCACGAGAGCGGCGATACCCTCTTCACCCTTGGCGGGGTCGATGATATAGACGATCTCATACTTGCCGGAAATCTTAGCCATTGTTGTTTGCACCTCCTTTTGGACTTTTGGCCGCCGGTCGCGCCGGCGGCAAGGATCGCCTGCTTGTCCGCAGGCTTATCTATTTTACCTGTGAAAAGGGGATTTGTCAACCGTTATTTTGCGAAAAATCGGAAAAAGCGGGAGAAAGTTTGCGCTGCTGTGAAGGCAACCCGGTTTGCCATTGCAGGGGCGCCTCGTACCCGACAGCCCCGTTTGTCATTGCGAGGCTTGCAGAGCAAGCCGTGGCAATCTATTTTGTATATAGTGAATAGTGAACAGGGAATAGAGAATCGTGAATAGATAGTGTAGGGCGGGGGCATGCCCCCGCCGTGGAACTACCGATTTCGTACAAATTCGTTCGTTTTCGCTGCCTGCCGCTTACGCGGTCGGTGGAGGCATGCCTCCACCCCTACAACCGTTTATCGCACTCTGTCCGTAGGGCGCGCACCCGCAAGGGGTACGCCGCATCCGTAACGCTCCTTCGTCGCGAACGGCTGCGCAGACCACTGGGCGCGCCGGTGCAGGAACGACCGAATTTGTACAAATCTGCGCATTTGTGCTGTCTGCCGCTTCGCGGAACGGCACGCCGGGGTCGTCGTGCCCTACGATCCGTCCTCCATCCCTACAAACGCCTGCAGCCGTATGATCAGCCGCGTTGGGAAAAATTTCACATTCCCCATTGACAGCGTAACAATGTTATGCTATTATCATGTCGTAACAGTGTTACGGAAAGGAGGCGACCGTTACGGACGAGGATCTGATCTCCAAACGGGAGCTTTTGGAGCAGTACGGCATCTCTTACGGCGCGCTCTACCGCTGGAAGCGTATGGGACTGATCCCGGAGGACTGGTTTCTCCGCCGCGCGACCCCGACGGGGCAGGAGACGTTTTTCCACCGCGATCAGATCTGCCCGCGCGTAGAGCTGATCCGGGCACGGGGCGAGGTGTCGCTGGAATCGCTGGCCGAGGAGCTGAACGGTAGCGAGGTCAAAAAACCGCGCCGCCGCCTGATCGTCACCGACCGTTTTTCCTCGAAGAGCTTCTGGCTCGATGAGCTGACCGCCGTCACGGTGATCGATGGCGACGAAAAAACCGAATTTTTACTGCATTTGAAGGGAGAAGAATAACATGGAAAAGAAAAATCTGCACACCTCCGGCGCGCTGCACGTTGACGGCGGCGACTATAACGAGGTTCATGTCAGCGGAAGTATCAAGGTCGACGGGAACATCACCTGCGAGACGCTGCGCTGTTCCGGCGCGACGAAGATCGAGGGCGCGCTCGACTGCAAGGGCGAGTTGTCCAACTCCGGCTCGGTCAAGGTCGCAGGCGCGGTGAGCATCGGCACGGCGCGCATTTCCGGCAGCTTTGCCGGCGAGAGCGACATCCGGTGCGAGGGCAGCCTGCGCGCTTCGGGCAGCGTCCGCTGCGGCGGCGACCTGCGGGTCGGCGAGGGACATTTTTCCGGCGCGTGCAGCGTGGGCGGCGGCGTCCACGCGGGCAACCTTGCCTGCTCCGGCAAGCTCGTTGCCGAAAAGGACGTCGAGGCGGAGGAATTCAAGAGCAGCGGCAGGCTGGAGATCCACGGCCTGCTCAACGCCGAGCGCATCGAGATCAGCGCCGACGGCACCAGCGACGTCGGGGACATCGGCGGCGGCACGATCGCTGTCCGCCGGGACGGACGCGTGTTCTGCTTCGGCATCGGACGGCGTGGACTGCGCGTGCGCACGATCGAGGGCGATCAGGTGGAGCTGGAATATACGCAGGCGAAGGTCGTCCGCGGCAAGTACGTCCGCATCGGCGCGGGCTGCGAGATCGACCGCGTGGAGTATTCCGGCGACCTGACCGTCGAAGGCGGCGTCGTCCGCGAGCAGGTGCGTGTGTGATCCTATATATAATAATGTATAACCCCACGGGCGGCGTCGCTGCCCGTGGGGTTATTTTTCGGTTTGTTCCATTTCCCGCGCGATTGCGTCGAGAATAAAGCGGTTCATGCTCTTTCCCTGCCGCGCGGCAAACTCCGCAATTTTCTGACGTTGGCCTTTTGGGACAACAACGTTGATGCGGTCATAGGCTTTTTTATTGTACCTTGCGGTGGCTTCCCTCTGTGCGTCTGAGTAGGACATTCATATCACCCAAAAATATACTAACGCAATATCTGGTGATTATGTATAATTGTGTAAGTATATATTTGGCGAAAAAGTCAATGGATATAATTGTGTAAGTATAATATAATCATAATACTGATTACGCCTCCGGCTGGTCTTCCTCATAATTGGCAAGGGCGTATTCGATGCACTGATTGACGATCTTATTAAAGGAAACACCTGTTTTGAGGTTCAGCTCGTTGATCTTGTCAAAGGTTTCCGCTTTCATACGAATCGTGCGGCTGACGGAAGACAGCTTTTCGTCTTCCGTGTTGATCTTGAATGGCTTCATTGCGCTGCCTCCTGATCTGAAGTACTATCCAGCAGGGCTGCATAGGTAACACCGAAAAACTGCGCCAATGCTTTCACCTCGTAGTCCGGCACAAAACGCGTGCCGTTTTCGATGCGCAGGACTGTCAGCTCCGTAAAGTCCCAGCCGGCTAATTGCAGTTTTGTCGCGAGTGCTTTTTGTGTCAGACCGCGCTCTTTTCGGAGCGCGCGAACGTTTTCCCCGATGATGTTTTTCGACTTGCCGTTCCAATAGATTTTCATGGATACCCTCGCATATTTCTAAAGATGAAGTATATGCTTGATTTTATCCATAAAAATTGATATACTACTTCTAAAGATGAAGTTTTAGGAGGCTATCATGATAAATTACGAAAAAATGTATTATCATCTGTTTAACGCCGTCAGCGATGCGCTGGCGGAGCTGGAGCGCTGCAACTACGGCGCGGCAGGAGAGCTGCTGAAAAGCGCGCAATGTGCCTGCGAGGAGCTGTTTTTGCAGCAGCCGGACGCGCAGGGAGGGCGCGGGGGAACAACGTAAAATGGCAAAAAAATACCCCCGTGCAAGCGTCTTGCACAGGAGTTTTTAGGATAAGCGCTTTGGATTGTCCGTCAGGCCGAGCAGGTAGTCGACGGAAACACGGTAGTATTCCGAAAGGCGTATGAGTACCTCGGTCGGAATATCCCGCTGACCAAGCTCATAGTTGCTGTAGACCTGCTGGGAGCAGTTCAGGATCGCCGCCATGTCCTTTTGTTTCAGATCGTGATCCTCGCGGAGGTCACGGATTCGCCGATAATGCATGATTACCACCCCATAAAAAACATAACATACCGCATTTTGCGGTATTGACTTTTACCGCAAAATGCAGTAAACTGGTAACGATAACAAGAAACATGACAGCTTTCGCTTTTTGTCGTGCCGTTGCTATCATGGAAAAAATAACTGGGAGGCTATATTGATGGAGGGAAACAAGAGAGCGACGCCGATCCCGTGCGGAAGAAAAGAAACGGCGTGGTGGCTTGCGCTGGCAAACAGGGTCTTTTTGTGCGCAACGGTATTTTTTTGCGTGATCGCCTTGCTTGCGGCAGAGGATAGAATGCTCGCATCCGGCAGCGGCTTCTGTTATGCCGTGATGCTGGTTGGCGCAGCGGCGATCGCTGCGGAGTTCTGGATCGCACTGTATGCAACAAGGGACATTCTGTTCCGCAGCAGCCGGAATTGGATCGGCTCGATCGCAAAGCTGTTTGCCGGGATGTCTCTCTATCTCTCTATGGCAGTATTGACGGCAGCGGCGGGCGCTAATCTGTCCGTCGCGATGAGAACGGCCTGCTATACGCTGACCTTTTTTGGCGGGGCAGTCTTTGTTACGCTCTTCAGCGTGGTTTCGTATGGCGTCGGGGAATTCTGCGCGACAGAGCACGCGCAGGAAGCACAGCATAATGTCTGTGATATGCCGTATGCGCTGACGGCCAGAGCGATCAATCGTCAGACGCGGACGATCCCGATGATCTGTGCCCTGCTGGTCGCGGGCGCACTGCACCTGACAAGGGGAATTTACAGTCTGGTGAACAGACTGATCGCACACAATGACTTTATGCGCCATTCCTTCACGGGGTGCGAGGCGGTACGGGCGTACCGCACACTGGACGTTTGGGAAAACGTTGCCGGAGTGCTTTTGCTTGCTCTGTGCGCCGTCCTTTTCCTTGCGTTGTTCCTTCGCGTGAAGGGCGTGGACTTCGGCGTTACGCTTGAGAGGGCGGTGCATATTGCGCTGCCGGTGCTGTCTGCTGCCCATATTATGAAGCTGATTTCCGTCTATGTCGCGGATATTTATTTCGGGGCCGGATCGGTGTATGATGCAGCCATGAAGCAGGTCGTGACGATCTATGTTTTGGGACTGATCGTCCTTACGGTGTTTCTGGCATTCAGCGCGAAAAGAACGTGGATGAAGTACGACGTGCAAACCGATGGTGCCTTTTGTGCAGAGGCATAAAAGCGGAGATGCATTTGCGGTACAAAAGGTGGACGAGAGAGGGGACGAGGCAGCGTGTTTTGCGAAAAATGCGGAAAAGAACTTGCGGAGGGAGCGCGGTTCTGCGGTTCCTGCGGTGCGCCGGTGGAGGAATTACAGACAACGCCTGCGCATTCTGCCTGTAAGAATAAGAACAAAAGGAAGCGGACGATCTGGCTGGTTTCGGCCGCGGCGCTTGCCGCTGCCCTTGGAGTCGTCTTGCTTTTGGTGCTGAGCGGCCCCTCACTGAGGCTGCAATACGACTGGGGCACATCGGACGAGGAGATTCTGCGCAACGAGACACTGCTGCCCGGGACGGAGAAGTACTGGTCGGATCCGGAGCATGAGTATTATGTCCAATGCGAAAACCCGGATGGCAGGATCGGCAATCTGGAGGGTTTTACCTGCGACTATATCAACTACCGCTTTTATGACGGAGAGCTCCGCCAGGCTTTTGTATACTTTAATGAGCGGTATGCTTCTTTGGACGAGTATATGGAACAAATGGAAAAAAACCTTGGCAAAAAGCACTATGATGAATGGGTATTCAGGCAACATGTATGGTGGATCGGCGACACGGTTGTTGTATTCAGCCCTTACGATCGATTTATCAGTTTCTTTGAGCAGGACTATTTTGGGGAGGAAATTCGCGACACGGAAGAATACCGAAAGCTGGCAGAGTTCTTCGGAAAATAGAGGACGGAGCAGAGAATAACCGAAAAGGAGAGAGAAAATGGGGAGATTTCTTATCACGGTCTCGACGGACGACATTACGATGTCCGATATTATGATGGTTTTCGCGATCCTGCTTGGCATCATACTTGTGAGCCTGATCGTCATTTTTGCGGTAAGGAGACAGCAGAAAAAGGCGGACAGTGTTTGCCCGGTGCTCAGAGCCGAGACGACGGTCGTGGATAAGCAGCAGCTTCCGGCCGACACGGTGACGATCGCCTCCCTGTCGCGCATCTGGATCCTGTTTGACTTGGCGGACGGGCGCAGGCTCAAGCTGTTTGACACGGCGGCAAACGACCTGGTCGTCGGCGACACGGGAGAGCTGGTGTGGCAAGGCAGCAGCGTCGTCCGCTTTCAGCGCAAGGTCAAAAGTCAAATGCAGTAAGGAGCTATAAAGACACTTCAAAAAGGAGAGAAATATTTCAATGTATTGCGAAAAGTGCGGGACAGCCATCCCGGAAAATGCGGCGTTTTGCAGCGTTTGCGGAAACCCTGTGACGAAAAAAGACGCAGCTCCGGAGCCGGTCAAAACGGCAGAAAAGAAAAGGAGCGGCGGAAAGCGTCAATTCTGGCTCGGCCTGCTGGCGGGACTGCTGTGCTGCGCCATCGCCGTGAGCGCGCTGCTGCTTTGGCCGCAGGGCGGCGGAAAGCTCGAGGGAAAGGGCTACGATTCGCCGGAGGATGCCGTGACGGCCTGTTTGGAGGCGCTGCGCGACGGCGATCTGGGCAAGGCTGTCTCCACCTTTGCGATCGAGAGCTTCGCGGAAAACTTCGACGAAAACGCGAGCCTTGAGCAGATGAAAGCCTATAATTCGTATTTCAATGCGCTGGAAAAGGATTTCGGCAAGGAATATAATATTGCACTGAGACACGAGGCGGCTGCAAAAACGGTATATTACCAGTATTTATGGTTTGCGCTGAAGGACACGCAGTACAGCGAGCTGGTAACGGATGGGCGCACGTTACAGTTGCCTACGGAGAACGAGCAGAGGGAACTGCTGCGCACAATCGCGGATCCTGCGACGTTGGAGCGCTTGCAGACGCTGGAGATCCGGGAGATCATGCGCCCGGAGGATTTCCTTGAGAAAGCGGATCTTTCGAACTATCAAAGTGAAGCGAATCAAAATAACATCGAGAAAATGCGGCGGGCCTATGGCGCGGAGCAGATCACCTCGCGCATTGCCCGCGTTCGGATCGACGGCGAGACCTATCTGTTTTACATGGATCTCGTGCGGTACGACGGAAAGTGGTATGTTCTGAGCGAACCCGGCAATGCCGGCAAGCTGATGGGTGTCGGCTCCTTGGTGACTGTTGTTCCGGAGGAATGACCGCACCCTGCACTTTGTGTCGGGCATGTTCGAAGCGGCAAAAGGCAGGCAGTGAAAAGCGGGGAGGGCAACCCCGCTTTTTCTCTGTTTCCCACAAAGTTTCCTCAAAAAATTTATGAAAAATCACAAAAAAGGGCTTGACATTCACGGGCGCGTGTATT
>CAZVSJ010000004.1:0-17944 GCA_964629755.1 uncultured Oscillospiraceae bacterium
AGCGGTGCTTCACCCCGAGCTGGTAGCCGTAGGCCTTGCCGATGGAGCCGTTTTCGTCCGCCCAGCTATCCCAGACGTGGCTGGCGAGGTCGCGGACGTTGTTCGATTTTTTCTGCCAGATCCAAAGCAGCTCGTCGATGCACGAGCGCAGATACGTCCGCCGCAGGGTCATAATCGGGAATTCCTCGCGCAGGTCATAGCGGTTCACAACGCCGAAGCACTTGACGGTGTGCGCGGGCGTGCCGTCGGCCCAGCGCGGCCGCACGTCGCGGTCGGTATCCCAGACGCCCTCGGAGAGGATCTTTTGACAGGTTTCGCGGTAAAGAAGGTCAGCCTTACTCATTTTTTATCACCCAGAAAAGCATATCAAATTTCGCCGGGGATGTCAATCACGGAAAACGGAGAGCCGGGGTCGGCTCTCCGTTTTTTGAGGGGGCTTTTACTTTCTCTTGATGTCCTGCAGCAGTTCGACGGTCTTCGCGGTGTTCATCGCGATGCTGCGCAGATTCGTCGCGTTGTTCAGCGCGATCATGCCGCCGGCAACAACGATGAAAGCCGACAGGATGCCGCCGAGAATGTACACGATACCCAACAGCTCATCGTAGTCAAAGACTTCGATGCCCAATACCGCGCCCGCGACGACCATGCCCGCGAAAATGATCCACAGGATCACGCGCATGAAGACGATCCAGCCCATGCCCTTGCCGGTCTTGCCGCCGAAGTCATAGACAGGCGCCGGCTGCTGCGGATAGACGGGCGGCACATAGCCGCCGTTCACCGGCGGAACGTAGCCGGGGTTGACGGGCGGGGTCTTGGGCTGCTGGGGCGCATACTGCGGCGCAGCCTGGGGAGCAGCCTTCGGGGCCTCCTGCGGAGCTGCCTTCGGCGCTTCCTGCACGGCGGGCTGCTCCTCTGGGGCCTTGGGCGGCTCGACGGGTTCGACCGGCGCACCGCAGAAGCGGCAGAACGCCGCGTCGGAGCTGACCTGATTGCCGCACTTCTTACAAACGATCATTGCCATATTTTTTCCTCCCTTTGTAATTTCTGCATATTTATTATATTGCCGCAAAAAGCACGCTGTCAAGGGGAAAATGAAAAAGTGCGCCCGGTGGGCGCACTTTTTCAGTCCTTTTTCTGGGCGACACTGATGCGGTTGAGGGCGCGGGAGAGCTTTGCTTTTGCGAGCGTAATGTCGCGGTCCTCCCGCGCCTGCGCAAGGCGCTCCTCGGCGCGGGCTTTGGCAAATTCAGCACGCTCGACATCGATGTCGTCGGCGTACTCGAAGGTCGTCGCCACGAGGCGCACTTCGCCCTTTTCCACGCTGATGAAGCCGCCGCCGCAGGCCGCGTTCCGCGTGACGCCGTCCCGGGTCAGCGAGACCATGCCGACGTCCAGCGCGGCGATATAGTCGGCGTGTCCGGCGCGGAGGCTGACATAGCCCTCGCTGGTGCGCAGACGCAGCGCCTCGGCCTGCCCGTCAAAGAGGCTGCCGTCGGGCGTGACGATCCTTAACGGGAAGCTGCTCATTGCGCGGCACCCTTTCTCGCCTTCTCGACCGCCTCGTCGATCGTGCCGACGAAGAGGAAGGCAGACTCGGGCAGGTCGTCGTGCTTGCCCTCCAGGATCTCCTTAAAGCCGCGGATGGTCTCCTTGATGGGGACATACTTGCCCTCATAGCCGGTGAACTGCTCCGCGACGGAGAACGGCTGCGACAGGAAGCGCTGGATCTTTCTCGCGCGGGCGACGGTCAGCTTGTCCTCCTCGGAAAGCTCGTCCATGCCCATGATGGCGATGATGTCCTGCAATTCCTTGTAACGCTGCAAAATGCGCTGCGTTTCGCGGGCAACCTCATAGTGCTCCAGACCGACGACGTCCGGCGTAAGGATGCGGGAGGTGGACTCCAGCGGGTCGACGGCGGGATAGATGCCCAGAGAGGCAATGCCGCGGTCGAGAACCGTGGTCGCGTCGAGGTGGGCAAAGGTCGTGGCGGGAGCGGGGTCGGTCAGGTCGTCGGCGGGGACATAGACCGCCTGCACCGAGGTGATCGAGCCCTTTTTCGTGGAGGTGATGCGCTCCTGCAGCGCGCCCATCTCGGTCGCCAGCGTGGGCTGGTAGCCGACGGCGGACGGCATTCTGCCGAGCAGAGCGGAGACCTCGGAGCCGGCCTGCGTGAAGCGGAAGATATTGTCGATGAACAGGAGCACGTCCTGTCCTTCGCGGTCGCGGAAGTATTCGGCCATGGTCAGGCCGGACAGGGCGACGCGCATTCTGGCTCCGGGCGGCTCGTTCATCTGGCCGTAGACCAGAGCAGTCTTGTTGATGACGCCGGACTCCTGCATTTCGTTGTACAGGTCATTGCCCTCGCGGGTACGCTCGCCGACGCCCGCGAAGACGGAGATGCCGCCGTGCTGCTTGGCGACATTGTTGATGAGCTCCATGATCAGCACGGTCTTGCCGACACCGGCGCCGCCGAACAGGCCGATCTTGCCGCCCTTGGCGTAGGGCGCGATCAGGTCGACGACCTTGATGCCGGTTTCGAGCATTTCCGTGGTGCTCTCCTGCTCGTCATAGGCGGGCGGGTCGCGGTGGATGCTCCATTTTTCGCAGGTGACGGGCTGGGGCTTGTTGTCGATGGCTCTGCCGAGGAGGTTGAACACTCTGCCGAGGGTCTCCTTGCCGACGGGCACCTTGATGCCGGCGCCGGTGTCGACGGCCTCCATGCCGCGCACCATACCGTCGGTGGAGCTCATGGCGATGCAGCGCACCACATCGTCGCCGAGCTGCTGGGCGACCTCGCAGACGAGCTTGCCGTCCTCGCGTTCGATCTCAATGGCGTTGAGCAGGTCGGGCAGATGGCCGTTTTGGAAGCGGATGTCCAGAACCGGGCCGATGACCTGCACCACATGGCCGATGTTTTTTTCTTGCATACGGATTTCTCCTTATTTCAGCTTACAGCGCTTCCGCGCCGGAAACGATTTCCGTGATTTCCTGCGTAATGACCGCCTGACGCGCACGGTTGTATTTCAGCACCAGGGTGTCGATGATCTCGCCGGCGTTTTTGTTGGCGGCGTTCATCGCGGTGCGGCGTGCGCCGTGCTCCGAGGCCTCCGCCTCGCACAGGGCAGAGAAGAGGACGCCGGAGACATATTGCGGCACGATGGCAGCGATCAGCTCCTCCGCCTCGCCCTCAACAAGGGCGCCGGAATAGCGCTTTTCGCCCTGCTGCAGCGTGATGGGCAGCAGCGCGGCGCTCACGGGCACCTGCGAGAGCATGGACTGGAACCGGGTATAGGCCACGACCACGCGGTCGAACCGCTCCTCGGCGTAGAGCTTGCACAGGAGCTTCGCCATCTGCATGCAGTCGCCGATGCCGACCGAGCCGGTCACGCCGAAATAGGTGCTGACCACCTCGCAGCCGAGGCGCTGAAAATGCTCCAGCGCCTTCTTGCCGACGGGCAGGACGCAGTAGTCCTCGTCCTGTGTCATGTCACGAACCATGCGGAACAGGTTGGCGTTATAGCCGCCGGCCAGCCCGCGGTCGCCCGCGATGACGACATAGCAGGTCTTTTTCACCTCGCGCGCCTGCGCGAAGACGGTCGGGCTTTCCGCCGCGCCCGCCTGCAGGCCGGAGATGGCTTCGAGCAGGACTTCGTGGTAAGGGCGGGCGTTTTCGACCCGCTGCTTTGCCCGGCGCAGCTTCGACGTCGCCACAAGCTCCATCGCCTTGGTGATCTGGCGGGTGCTTTCGACGCTCTTGATGCGCGTCTTGATCTGTTTCATCGACGCTCCGGACATGGCTTACTCCTTCGCGGCGAACTGCGCCCGGCAGGTCTCGATGGCCTCGCGCAGGGCGGCCTCGTTGTCCTTGGTCAGCTCCTTCGTCTGGCGGATGCTGTCCAGGATCGCCGGACGCTGGACGGTCAGATAGTCATACAGCGCGGTCTCGAAGTCGTGGATGCGCTCAACGGGCACATCGGAGAGCATATCCTTCGTGACGGCGTAGATGATGGCAACCTGCAGCGCGACGTCGACGGGCGAATTGCGGTCCTGCTTCAAAATCTCCACGACGCGTGCGCCCTGCTCCAGACGGGCCTTGGTGTCGGCGTCGAGGTCGGAGCCGAACTGGGCGAAGGATTGCAGCTCGCGGTACTGCGAGTACATCAGCTTCAACGAGCCCGCGACCTTCTTCATCGCCTTGATCTGGGCGCTGCCGCCGACACGGGAGACGGAGATGCCGGGGTTGATGGCGGGACGGACGCCCGCGTGGAACAGCTCGGATTCCAGATAGATCTGGCCGTCCGTGATGGAAATGACATTGGTCGGGATATAGGCCGAGACGTCGCCGGCCTGCGTTTCGATGATGGGCAGCGCGGTGATCGAGCCGCCGCCGTACTCCGGCGCGACACGCGCCGCACGCTCCAGAAGTCTCGAATGCAGGTAGAACACGTCGCCGGGATAGGCCTCGCGTCCGGGCGGGCGGCGGATGAGCAGGGACAGGGCGCGGTAGGCGACCGCGTGCTTGGAAAGATCGTCATAGACGATAAGCACGTCCTTGCCCTGATCCATGAAATATTCGCCCATGGTGCAGCCGGAATAGGGCGCGATATACTGTAACGGTGCAAGCTCGGACGCCGTCGCGGACACGACGATGGTATAATCCATTGCGCCGTTTTTCTCCAGCGTGTCGACGAGCTGCGCGACGGTCGAGCGCTTCTGCCCGATGGCGACATAGATACAGGTGACGCCCTTGCCCTTTTGATTGATGATGGTATCCGTCGCGATGACGGTCTTGCCGGTCTGGCGGTCGCCGATGATGAGCTCGCGCTGGCCGCGGCCGATGGGGATCATGGAGTCGATGGCCTTGATGCCCGTTTGCAGCGGCACGGAGACGGACTTACGCTCGATGATGCCGGGGGCGTTGCGCTCGATGGGGCGCATTTCCGTCGCAGCGACGGGGCCCTTGCCGTCGATGGGCTGACCGAGGGCGTCGACGACGCGGCCGATGAGCGCCTCGCCGACGGGGACGGAGACGACCTGACCCGTGCGCTTGACTAAGCTTCCCTCGCTGATGCCGACGTCGGTGCCGAGCATGACGACGCTGACGCAGCTCTCTTCGAGGTTCAGCGCCATGCCGAACGAGTCGTTTTCAAAGCGCAGCAGCTCGTTGGCCTTGCACTTGTCGAGGCCATGTACCTTTGCGATGCCGTCGCCGACCTGAATGACATAGCCGATCTCGTCCTGCTGCGTCTTTGCGGCGTAATTTTTGATTTGATCCTTGATGATCTTACTGATCTCTTCGATTTTCAGGTTCACGGTTTCACCAACCTTATACTATCGTTTCAGACAGGCTGCGGCGCAGCTTGTCCAGTCTTGCGCGGATGCTGTCGTCGAGCTGCACGCCGCCGTAGCGCAGCGTGACGCCGCCGAGCAGCGACGGATCCGTGCGGCACGTCAGCTCGACGGTCTTGCCCGTGATGCGCTCCAGCTTTTCCCGCAGGGCGGTCTTCTGGCGTTCGAGCATGGGCACGGCGGTGATCGCCGTGGCGCGCAGAAGCTCGTGCGCCTCGTCGTAGCAGGCGTCAAACGCGTCGGCGCAGGCGAAAAAGCGGTAAAATGCGCGCTTTTCGCACAGCAGACACAGGAAATTGCGCAGCATGGGCTGCGTTTTGCCGAAGGCCTGCTGCAAAAGGCCGAGCTTTTCGGCCGTCTGGACGGCGGGCGTGTCGAGCAGCGTCACATATTGCGGCTGCTCCCGCAGGGCGCGGCGCACAATGGCCAGCTCCTGCCGCACGCGTTCATCCTCGCCGGCCTCCTGCGCAAGCTCGAACAGCGCCTTTCCGTAAGCGGCGGCGTCAATCATGGTCGTCACCCAAGTTGTCGATGAACGAGTCGATCAGGTCGCTGTGCTCGGCGGCCTTGACGTCGCGGGCCAGCACGGCCGAGGCGATGTCCACCGCCATGACGGTGACCTCGTCCTTGATGTCGTTCATCGCGCGCTTTTTCTCCAGCGCGATCTGCTCGTCGGCGCGGCGGAGGGTCGCGGCGGCCTTGTCCTGCGCCTGGCGGAGCATCTCCTCGTCGCGGAGCTGCGCCTTGCGGTACGCCTCCTTCAAAATCGCCTCTTTTTCGGCATTGGCCTCGGCCAGACGCGCCTCATACTGCGATTTCAGCTCCGCGGCGTCCGTCTTGGACTTCTCCGCGTCGGCGTACTGATCGTCGATCTCCTTCTGGCGGTCGTCGATCATCTTCTTGACGGGCTTGAACAGGAATTTTTTCATCACGAAAAACACAATCAGAAGATTGCATAATGTGAAGATCGAGGTCCAGATATTGAGGCTGATGAAGGGTTCACTTTCCAAAAAGAGCAAACCTCAACTCCCCTTTCGTAAAGGATTTTTGCCGAAATTACATAAAGAGAATGAGCAGCGCGATGACCAGCGAGTAGATGCCGGTCGTCTCGGTGATCGCGCAGCCGAGGATCATGTTGGTACGCAGGTTGCCCGCGACCTCCGGTTGACGGGCCATGCCCTCGAGCGCCTTGCCGACGGCGTTGCCTTCGCCGATGGCCGGGCCGATTGCGCCGATGCCCATGCAAAGACCGGCACCGATCACCTTTGCCGCTTCAATAAGTGCACTTCCGAATTCCATAAAAGAAACCTCCTGTATTTTGATTGCTTTTGCAAATGGATTACAATATATGACTTTTTGCGCCTCACCGGGCACATTTCGTTTTGGCTAAGGGCTAAGAGTGAATGGTGAATAACGAATGTGTGCTTCGCACGGATTTCAAATCGTTCGCGCAAGCGAACACCTCAGTCATTCACCCTTAGTTCTTAGTCCTTAGTCTGAGCAGAGAATGCCGCGTCGCATGGATCGCAATGACAGAGCGTGAGCTTGTCCGCTTATTTCGCTTCCTTCTCCGCAGGCGGCGGGCAGGCCGCGCCGACATAGACCATCGTGAGCATGGAGAACACGAGCGCCTGAATGAAGCCGGAGAAGAGGTCAAAATAGAGCGACAGCACGGCGGGAATACCCACCTGCAAAATCGGGATCGAGTTAATGAACGCGTTGGGGATCCAGCCGAGGATCAGCGCACTCGCCGCGGCGAGGGCGTTATAGATCAGCATGGTCAGGACGCTGCCGCCGGCGACGTTGCCGAAGTGACGGAAGGCCATGGAGATCGGCTGCGCGATCTCGCTGACGATGTTCATCGGCGTCATGACGACGATCGGCTCGGTAAATCCCTTGAGCCAGCCGAAGAAGCCGTTATTCTTGATGTTGTAATACCACACGAGCACCGAGGTCACGAGCGCCCAGGTGATGGTGGTGCTGATATCGGCCGTCGCGCTGCGGAAGAAGCCGAGCATACTGATGAGCGTGCCGAGCAGCGACGAGCAGAACAGCGCGCCGATATAGGGCGCGAAGCGGAGGTTGTGCTCGCCCATCGTGTCGCGCACCATGTTGTAGAGCATGGTGACGACCTTCTCCGTCAGCACCTGCTTGCGGCCGGGCCGTTTTTGCAGATTTCTGCCGAGCCAGATGCTCGCGCAGACGAGCGTGAGCATTACGATCACGCTTGAGAGCACCGTCTCGGTGATCGTCACGTCGAACAGCCCGAAAAACGAGAAGGAAAACAGAATTTTCGGGCCGGTCACTTCAATCATTGCGCTTTCTCTCCTTTCTTGCGGAAAAGCTCATACATCCATACGGCGACGGGCTGGAAGCACAGCGGCAGCGCCGTTGCCAGCGGGTCAAAGGCTTTGGTCTTGAGCGCGACGATGAGCACGGCGGCCAGAATGAGCATCCGCAGCACATAGGTCGCGCGCACATAGAGCTGACCCTTTGCCGCGTCGCCGCGTTTTTCCGCGCGCAGCAGCGCGAAAATCATCACGGTAAAGTTGAGCAGCACCGCGCCCGCGCCGATCAGCGCGCCCCAGAGCACCCGACCGGAAAATTTCCCGAGCAGGGCGTAGACGCCGAGCATGATGCCCGTCAGCACCAGCTCGCCGAGCATCACGGGCAGGATGTCGCGGAAGGTCTGCGCGGTGTTATTTTGTTCCGTCACGCTTCCCGTCCTCCTTTTCCTGCGTCGGGTCGATGTGGTCCATGGTCTTCAGGAGAAAGCTGAACATACTGTAAAGGCCGAACAGGACACCGAGCACGATCGCCACGACCATCGCCCATTTCCCCACCCCGCAGCGGTTCGTCAGGAACCAACCGCCGAGGATCAGCAGCCCCGCCGGACACAGCAGGCAGAAAGCCGCCTGCGTGACATAGTTGAGCGCGTACATCACACGGAATACCTTTTTCGGCATTGCTTTTCGCCCTCCGAACGGAAAATCCAAATTCTCCCGATTATTGTTATGATACCGCAAATGCGCTGAAAAAGCAACCCGCGCGGACAGCATTTTTTGAAAAATTCACAAAGCCGACACACTTTGCGCCGGACACGGTTGACTTTCCGCGCGGTTCACATTATAATAATAACAAATTCTCGAAAGGGGCGTGATCGGCATGACGCATACGGCGATTTTGAGCCTCTGCGCCGTTTCTATGCCGTTTTGCGCCCTTCGATAGCATTTTTTGTGCATCGAAAGGGCGGCTTCGTGCTGCCCCTTTTTATTGCGTAAACACTGATGAAATAGACCGCGGCAACCGGCGGATCTTTTGCCGCAATTCTTCCGTTCGGAAAACTTGAAAGACACAAAGTATTCCTGCGTTTCCCGAACGTTGCCTTGCGACAAAATCTCTCGCCGCTTGCTCTTGCGATTTCATCAGTATTTACTTTGCGCATTTCTCTTATTATATTATATTCTTACCGGTTGAGGTGTGATTATGAAGAAAACTCTGCATTCCGAAACACTGTGCATTCAGGCCGGCTACCAGCCGAAAAACGGTGAACCGCGCCAGATCCCCATCATCCAGAGCACGACCTTCCGCTACGAAAGTGCAGGCGAAATGGCAAAGCTCTTCGATCTGGAATCCGACGGCTATTTTTACTCCCGCCTGAGCAATCCGACCTGCGACGCCGTCGCGGCGAAGATCGCCGCTTTGGAGGGCGGCACCGCCGCCATGCTCACCGGCTCCGGCCAGGCGGCGACCTTCTTCGCCGTCTTCAATATCGCGGGCAACGGCGACCACGTCGTCAGCTCGTCGGCCATCTACGGCGGCAGCTATAACCTCTTCGCCGTGACGATGAAGCGCATGGGCGTGGAATTCACCTTTGTCGATCCCGACTGCTCCGAGGAGGAGCTGAACGCCGCCTTCCGCCCGAACACCAAGGCGGTCTTCGGCGAGACGATCGCCAATCCCGCGCTGACCGTCCTCGACATCGAAAAATTCGCCAAAGCCGCGCACGCCCACGGCGTGCCCCTGATCGTGGACAACACCTTCGCCACGCCCGTCAACTGCCGCCCGCTGGAATGGGGCGCGGACATCGTGACGCATTCGACCACGAAATACATCGACGGCCACGCCGCTGCCCTCGGCGGCTGCATCGTCGACGGCGGCAAATTCGACTGGGCGCAGTATCCCGACAAATTCCCCGGCCTGTGCACGCCCGACAACAGCTACCACGGCGTCGTCTATGTCGAGCGCTTCGGCAAGGAGGGCGCGTTCATCACCAAGGCGACCGCCCAGCTCATGCGCGACTTCGGCTCTGTGCAGTCCCCGCAGAACGCGTTTTACACCAATCTGGGGCTGGAAAGCCTGCCCGTGCGGATGCGCCAACACTGCGCCACCGCGCAGAAGGTCGCGGAATTCCTGCAAAAGCACGAGAAAATCGCGTGGGTCAGCTATTGCGGCCTGCCCGGCGACAAATACTACGAACGCGCGCAGAAATATATGCCCAACGGCTCCTGCGGCGTGATCTCCTTCGGCGTCAGGGGCGGGCGCGAGGCCGCCGCGCGCTTCATGGAGCATTTGCAGCTTGCCGCCATCGAAACCCACGTTGCCGACGCGCGCACCTGCTGCCTGCACCCGGCCGGCACGACCCACCGCCAGATGAACGATCAGGAGCTTGCCGCCGCGGGCGTCTCGCCCGATCTGGTGCGCCTGAGCTGCGGTCTGGAAAACGCCGACGACCTGATCGCCGACATCGCGCAGGCGCTGGAAGCCGTATAAAAGGAAGCTGAGATCATGCCCATCAAAATACCCAACGATCTGCCCGCGACCGCGACACTGCAAAGCGAAAACATCTTCGTCATGAC
Organism: uncultured Oscillospiraceae bacterium; assembly: GCA_964629755.1. Lineage (GTDB taxonomy): Bacteria > Bacillota > Clostridia > Oscillospirales > Oscillospiraceae > JAZOXB01. The sequence goes on from CAZVSJ010000004.1 coordinate 10,209, forward strand.
GGAGACCCGCGCCGTTACGCAGGACATCCGCCCGCTGGAAATTCTGATCCTCAACCTCATGCCGACGAAGATCGACACGGAGACGCAGTTTGCGCGGCTGCTGGGCAACACGCCCCTGCAGGTACATCTGGAATTCCTGCACACGAAGTCGCACGTCGCGCGGCACGTCTCGGCGCAGCACCTTTTCGCCTTTTACAAGACCTTCGACGAGATCAGGGACCGCCGCTACGACGGCATGGTCATCACGGGCGCGCCCGTCGAAAAGCTGCCCTTCGAGGAGGTCGAGTATTGGGACGAGCTGTGCGGGATCATGGAGTGGAGCAAGACCCACGTTCACAGCACCCTGCACATCTGCTGGGGTGCGCAGGCCGCGCTGTATTACCACTACGGCATCCCCAAATATCCCCTGCCCGAAAAGCTGTTTGGCATCTTCCAACACCGCGTGGAATACAGGCACGCCATCCTGCTGCGCGGGTTTGACGACGTGTTCATGGCGCCGCACTCGCGCCATACCACCGTTCTGCGCGAGGACATCGAGCGCGTGCCGGAGCTGAAGATCATCGCCAGCTCGGACGAGGCCGGCGTCTACGCCGTCTTCACCCCCGGCGGACGGCAGGTCTTCCTGACGGGTCACTCCGAGTACGATCCCGACACGCTCCGGCGCGAATATGAGCGCGACAAGGCGCTCGGCCTGCCCATCGCCGTGCCGAAGAACTATTTCCCGAACGACGACGACACCCAGCCGCCGCTGGTGACGTGGCGCGGCCACGCGAACCTGCTGTTTTCCAACTGGCTGAACTACTTCGTCTACCAGACCACGCCCTACGATTTCACAATGTAATATGTATAGCAAAAGCGCCGGGTCACCCCGGCGCTTTGCGCGTATCGTGATCGTTGTGTCACCGCCCTACAATCTCCTGATTCACCGTCTTCCCGTCCGGGCTGATGGTGACGATGCGCAGGGGAACGTCCCTGCCGCACCGCTCCACGGCGGTCATGGCTGCGTAGCTCAGCCCGCCGCAGCAGGGCACCGTCATGCGCACGACGGTGACGGAGCGGACGGCATTGCTCTGTAAAATCGCCGTCAGCTTTTCGGCATAGTCCGCCGTGTCGAGCTTCGGACAGCCGATCAGCGTCACCTTCCCCGCGATGAAGTCGGCGTGGAAATTGCCGTAGGCATAGGCGGTGCAGTCGGCGGCGACGAGCAGGTCAGCGCCGTCAAACCACGGCGCACTGGGCGGCACCAGCTTGAGCTGCACCGGGAAATTGCGCAGGCGGCCCGGCACGTCCGCCGCGCTTGCGGCTTCCGTTTCCGGAATGCTCCGGCAGGCCGTGCCGGGACAGCCGCAGGGCAGCTTCTCCTTTTTCGCCTCCTTTGCAGCCAGCACGGCCTTTTCGTCGTAGGCCGGCGCCTGCCGCTCCTCAAACGAGATGGCGTTGACCGGGCAGGCAGGCAAACAGTCGCCCAGCCCGTCGCAGAAGTCCTCGCGCAGCAGCTTGGCCTTGCCGCCGACCATGCCGATGGCGCCCTCGTGGCAGGCGTCCGCGCACAGGCCGCAGCCGGTGCATTTTTCCTCGTCGATCACAATAATTCTTCGTATCATACGGTTTTCTCCTTCTTTTGCCGCCGTTCCTGGGCGGCTTTTTCCTTTTGCAGCGCGGCAATGCGCATCATGTGCTCGTACATCTCGTCACCGACGCACTGCCGGGCATATTTGCACCACTGGACGCAGCTCAGCGTATCGTTATACGCAACAAAACCGCAGTTCTCGCACACGACCTCCGTATCGGTCGAGAACATCTCGATCTCGCTGCCGCACCGTGGGCAGATCTTTTCGTGGATCGTCGGCGTCCGGGGCTTGCCCTGACATCCCTCCATCACCATCGCAATCCCTCCTTTTTTCCGATTATACAAAACGAACTCCCCGCCCGATGTTGCAAAAGTCACATCCGGCGGGGAGAATGCTATAAAATACGGAAGCAATTTCTGTCAAAGTCGATGAGGCCCTCGTCGCGCATTCGGCAAAGCTCCCGCGTCAGGGCGCTGCGGTCGGCGCAGAGGTACTCGGCCAGCTCCACCCGTCCCAGCGGCAGCTCAAAATAGCGGGCGTTCTGCGCTTCCGCCTGCTGCGACAGGTAGGCCAGAATTTTTTCGCGCAGGGTACGCTTGGAGACGACCTCCAGTTTGGCCATCAGGCTTCGGTTTTTTTCGGCAAGCAGACGCACCATGTTCTCGATCAGGCGGTGGTGAAAGCCGCAGGCCATCGTACACTGCCGCATCACCCGCCCAAAGGGCAGAAAGAGGATCTTCGCGTCGGATGCGGCCGTGAAGGTCACGGTGGCGACGTTGTTTTCGCAGCAGGCGAAGCTCTCACCGAGCAGTTCGTCCCTGCGCAGGCGCACCAGCAGGGTCTTGTTGCCCCACACGTCCTCCTTGACCATGTCCACGCAACCGTCGAGGACGAGGCCGACGTGGCGGATGTGCTCGCCCTCGAAGGCGACCGTCTCCCCTTTTTGAAATGCGGCGGTGTGATAGCCGATGCACTCGAGCATCGGGCGCCGTTCCTCCGGCCGGATGCCGTCAAACAGTGGCGATGTAAGCTCGCTGACAATGTCGCCCATGGCGCGTTCCCTCCTGCGGGGGCAGCCCCCGCTTATTTTTTGCCTCTTTCGGCGTAGTCGCGTTCGACCGATTCCTTCCAGTTGGCCGAGAGCGGCGCGGGGCAGCTCCGCACCCGGCAGACCGCCTCACTGATCGCCTCGTAGATCACGCCCGTGCCCTTCCGGTCGGCGTGATAGTTGGCCGCCCAGTCCGCGCCGATACCGAAGCGCGCGGCCTCCTTCGCCGCGTCGATGTTCGCGCCGAGGAATAGGAATTCCCAGCCGTATTTCTCCTTCTGCCGCTCGATCATGGCGCGGACCTTGTCGTAGCCGTAGCGGCGGCTGGCGTTTTCCATGCCGTCGGTGGTGATGACGAACAGGGTCTTTTCCGGCCGGTCCTCCTCGCGGGCGTAGCGGTGGACGTTGCCGATGTGGTGGATCGCGCCGCCGACCGCGTCGAGCAGGGCGGTGCAGCCGCGCACATAGTATTCCCGCTCCGTCAGCGCGGGAACCCTGTCCAGCGGGAGGCGGTCGTGGATGACCTCGCAGTCGTTGTCGAACAGCACCGTCGAGACGTACGCCTCGCCCGGCTGGCGCTTCTGCTTTTCCAGCATGGCGTTGAAGCCGCCGATGGTGTCCGCCTCCAGCCCCGCCATCGAGCCGCTGCGGTCAAGGATGAATACCAGCTCCGTCAAGTTTTTCTTCATTTCGTTTTCCTCCTGTGATATGGGTGATTTGGTTTACGTCCATATCATAGAAGATTTTCCGGGCGGTTTGGTCAACCGGCAGGCGACATTTTGTTCAGGCACCCAAAAGGCTCTGGTCAAACTCGAACAGCGCGGCGTTGATCTCGAACAGGTCGAAGTTTCGCTCCCGCAGGAAGTACATGATGATCACGTCAAACTTGCTGCTGTTCGTCAGGGCGTAGCCCGCGCGGCCGATGAGGTCGCGGGTCTGCTCCAGATCCAGCTCCAGCGCGATGGCCAACGCCAGCGCCGTGGCCTTGGTGGGACGGTAGTCCGGGTTGTTGCGGATCTTGGAAAAATGCTGCCGCGTGAGATTGGCGCGGGTATAAATCTCGGAGTCCTTTTTCCCGCTGCGGTCGATGAGCTTCAAAAGCGTCTCGGAAAAGCCCGCGTCGGTCTGCTCCAAAAGCTGCGCAAGGCTGCGCTGCGGACGCGGAGGCGGCGTGCAGGCAGCAGGTGCGTCGTCAAGGCAGGCCGTCTCCGCCCGCGGCGCACGGGGCGCGTTGCGGCGAAGTCCCGGCATTCCGCGCTGGAGCAGGCGCTTTTCCTTCACATAGTTCTCGTCAATAAAGCTGGCGACGCCGCGAAACAGCTTCTCCGACAGGCAGAACGCCTCCCGGTCGAAGACCACAAGGTACACGAGCATTTCGTGCTCCATCAAAAACGCACTGATGGCGCGCAGCGCGATCTGCAGCGCCCGCTGCCGGGGAAAGCCGTAATTCCCGCTGGCGATCAGCGGAAAGGCCACGGATTCGCAGCCGTTTTCCCACGCCAGCGCCAGCGATGCCTCATAGCACCGGCGCAGCAGGTCTTCCTCGCCCTGCGTTCCGCCGCGCCAGACCGGCCCGACGGTGTGGATGACGAATTTCGCCGGCAGACGGAAGCCCGGCGTGAGCGCGGCCTCCCCGACGGCGATGGGGCCGATTTTCTGCCGCGAGCGCAGCAGCTCCGGCCCGGCCTTGCGGTGGATGCCTGCGTCCACCCCGCTGCCGACCACTGGCTCGGGGTTGGCGGTGTTCACGACCGCGTCCACGCGCATCGCGGTAATATCATTGCGAACGATCTCAAACGGCACAGTCTCCCGGCCTCCCTTCCATTCTTTCTTTCAGTATAGCACAGTTTTACAGTAATTCCAACCCCGGGAACGCAAAACGCCATGCAGGTCTGCATGGCGTTTTGCGCGGTTATTCCCTCCCCTGGCGGAGATATTCCACCAGATCGGAGACCGTTTTGGAAACGAGGTTGAGATTGGTGCTGTAAAGGTTTTTCCCGTTCTCCGGCTGGAACAGCAGGAGCTGCGCGTTGCACATACTGTTCACGTCGCGGAAGACGGAGCCGGTGTTGAGGTGCAGGCGCTTGGACAGCTCCGGCACGCCCATCGGGCGCTCCATCATCAGCCGCAGCATCTCCACCCGGTCGGGATTGGCCAAAAGGCGCAGGATGACATACCTGCTCTCGTCCATGACCGGCTGCGCATTGACATATTCCATCTCCGGGCGGATGCCGATGCCCATATGGATGGCCACGCAGCCGGATTTCTCGTCGATATAGATCGGGCAGAGCAGCGGCGAGAAGAAGCGGAAACCGATTTGCAGCTCGCATATCCCCTCGGCCTTCACATGGCCGCGCTTGAGCAGGAATTCCTCGGCGCTGTGCTCGCGAAAAAACGCCTCCCACTCCTCCATCCGGCTTCTGGAGCGCTCCACCCACGGCGCGAGCAGCGGCTTCAGCGCCTGCACCACCGGGCCCAGAAGCTGCACCACATTGGCAAGGTGTTCTTCAAACGCAGAAAAGGCCTCCACAAGCTGCAGGCGGTAGGGCGCCGGCACGGGCAGACAGGCGACCTCGCCGGAGAGGCTGGTGAACGAGCCGTCCTCCGCCGGCGCGGTGTTCAGGGTAAAGGGGTCGATCCCGCTGACGCGGTAGCGTTCGCGGCGGTGACGCGCCCACGTCTCATTCAGGGCGCGGGTCATGTCGTCCGCGTCGGGATGCGTGACCTCCGTGGAATAGTACAGCAGGCAGCAGCCCAGGCAGGACAGCCGCTCCGCGATGCCCTCCACGGGGACGCCGCGGAAATAGAACTGCAGCCGGCCGTCGCTCTGGTCAAGGCCGGCGCAGGCGGCCTTCCGAATGGCCTCCACGGCGTCAACCGGGAGGTAATACTCGCCCGGCAGCGTCATCTGCTCGGACGGGATGTCATTGACAAACGCGTATACAAGCTCCGCCGCCTCCAGCAAAAGACACGGTTCATAGCAGGCAATGATCTCCACTTCTCCGCCTCCCGATGTATTCTTCTGGAGTATTATAACAGATTCCGGATTCAGACGCAACGCCTCCTGAAAGGTTTTTTGAGGGGCAGGCGGCAAAGCCGCCTGCCCCGGAACGGGAGCATAAAACAGAGATCCGCTCAGTTTTCCGCGAAGCGGGACAGGATCGTCGCGAACTGCGCTCTGGTGGAGGCGTCGTCCGGCAGAAGCCGGCCGTTGTCGCCCTTCAGGAGGCCTGCGCCGACCGCCCACGCCACTGCGCCGCGCGCATAGTCGGACACATTGTCCTTGTCCTTAAAGGCGTCCAGGCTGCCCTGCGCGGTCATGTCCATACCGGCATACTCCGCGTAGCGGTACAGCAGGGTCACGAGCTGCTCGCGGGTCGCCGGGACATCCGGCGCGAACCGGTCGGCGGTGATGCCCAGAACGATCCTGTTCTCATAGGCCCATGCCACCGCCTTGGCGTAGTAGGCGTTCCCGGGAACGTCGACAAAGGGTGCCGCCGTCTTGGTTTCCGGCTCACCGGCCATGCGGTAAAGGACGGTGACGATCATCGCGCGGGTCACATTCGCGTCCGGCTCGAAGATGCCGGCGCCCGTGCCGTTCATCAGGCCGTTTTCCAGCGCGTAGTCCACGCCCTCGTGATACCACGCGGCGGTGTCCAGATCAGTGAAGGCCTTGGACGGGCAGTTGTCGGAATTGGCGGGGATGAGCTTCGTCTCCGTCTCGCCGCAGGCGGTGCAGGTGCGGGTCATCAGGCCATCGCGGAAGCAGCCGGCTTCCCCGGTCGTCGTCCACTCGCCCCAGCTATGGCCGGTGATGGCAAGCGTGACATTTTCGGTCTCCGCGGGATGCGCCGCGTTCTCCTGCGCCTTGGTGACGGTGAAGGCGGCCTCATCGCCGTCCTTGACCGCAAAGGTCAGGGTAGCCAGCACAGTGTCCTTGGGCAGTGCCGTCCCGGCGGCAAAGCCGAAGGTGACCTTCCCGTCGGCCTCGGTGAAGCTGCGCAGCGCGCAGCCGGAGGCCTTGTCCGTGAGCGTCAGCTTGGACGCGTCGTAGGACACGGTGTACAGGCCGTTGGTCGTCTCGGTGTCGGCGGTAATGGTCAGGGTCACGGTGTTGTCCTTGCAGTCGCAGGACGTTTCGGCGCTCCGGCGCGGCGTGCTCTGGCCGGTGACGGCGTTCAGCTTGCCGGTGGGGGTCTTCTCGGTCTCGGAGGCGGCGTTCAGAAGCACGGCGCTGTTGTCCGTCGCCTGCAGCTCAACTTCCTTGCCGGTCGGGGCGAAGCCCATCGTGGCGTCCGGCTTGACGTTGCTTTCCGCTGCGTAGAGAGAGGCCGGCCACACGCCGTCGCCCATCTCACCCAGCAGGTCTGCCATATACATCTTCTCCATGGGGTCGAAGTGCAGGCGGTACATCCGGCAGGTGTCGCCGTCAAAGTAGCTGACATAGAGGCAGCCGTCCTCGCCGACTACCATGGAACAGAACAGCAGGCCGGAGACACCGGGGAAGTCAAGGACGCGCATCGTGCTGGGATAGTAATCGACCATGGCGCTCATGCCGCCCTTGCCGTTACTATAGAGCCACATATTCCAGACATTGCCCACATTGTCCAACAGGATAAGGTGCTCGGCGTCCACCAGTGTTCCGGTGGACTTTTCGTAATACTGCTCATAGCCCAGAGAGGTGACGGCCGCCAGCTCGGTCGCGCCGGCCAGGGACAGTCTGGAGCTCATATTGAAGCCAAGGCCGTCGGACTCCAGCGGATTCTGCGGCGTCAGGAAGATGCTGCCGTAGATGGAGCTGACCATCGGCGTTTCCTCGGTGGAGAAGACGGTGCTGTAGGCCATGTCGCCCAGTGGCACGCCCAGCGTCACCTCCGCGCTCTTCAGGATCGCGCCGGTCTCGGGATCGACAAGATGCGTATTGCAATAGGAGTCCATAACGACCAACTGGTTCCGGTCGGTATCCAGCGTGGCCGAGAGCAGGCCGATGCTCAGCTCGTTGCCCGCTTTCCAGCCGGATTCGTCCTCGGTGTTCCAGGTAAAGAGCCTGGTCTGCTCGTTCGGATCCATCAGGATGCCCTTCAGCGTGGTCTTGACCGTGCTGACGGTGACGGTGC
>CAZVSJ010000004.1:18044-42398 GCA_964629755.1 uncultured Oscillospiraceae bacterium
GGATCCATCAGGATGCCCTTCAGCGTGGTCTTGACCGTGCTGACGGTGACGGTGCAGGAGTCAGAGAAGTTCGTATCCAGATTGGCCGTCGCGGTGATGGTGCAGACACCCTCGGCAACGCCGGTCACAACGCCCTCTTCGTTCACGGTCGCCACGGAGGCATCGGAGGTAGACCATGTAACGGTGCGGTCGGTCGCCGTCCACGGGGTAACGGTCGCGGAGAGCTTGCCCGTCGAGCCGGACAGCAGCTCCAGCGTGTCGCGGGAGATCTCAACGCCGTCAACGGTGTCCACGGGCTCCATCCAGTCGCCGCCGCCGCTCTTTTTGGGGATCATCAGGCAGGTGAGGTTGTCCCAAAGGTCAACGATGCGCTTGTATTCGCCGGTCTCGGGGTTGATCTCAAAATAGACGCCATAGGTGACAAGCCAGTCGCCGTAATACTCATAGCGGTAGGTGTTCCAGCAGAGCATCCCGGTGTTGGGGTCGATCTCCATGCCCTGCACAGAGACGCTGGGCATTCTGGGGATCTCCACAAGGAGGGTCGGCTCAGACAGGGTGCTGCGCGTATAGGAATAGATCTCGCCGGTCTCGAGCTTCTGGGAGTAGAAGGTGCCGTTTGCGTCGCAGGCCAGCGTGTTGGTCGTAACGCCGATCTCGCCGATCTCGCCGATCTCGGTGACGGTGCCGTTGAGACGGTTGACCGTGTACAGCTTGTTTTCGGCAATGCTGTAGACCTCGCCGTCGGCCGCGTTATAGGCCATATCCGTGAGGACGACGTCCATCTTTCCGATATAGTTCTTATCGGACGGGTCGTTTTCGGGCATGACATAGAGCTTGCCCTCGTTCGTCGAGGCCAGAAGGACATGATCCAGCCAGACGCCGGCGTAGAAGGTCTCGCTGCTGGGCATCCACTCGGGCAACGGCCACTTGGAGCTCTGGTTATAGCCGACCCAGTAGCCGTAGGTCAGGTCAAAGGCGATGCGGTCGGGCACCGCGATGTCGCCCAGATCGACCTCGATCTCGTAGGTCACGGCGTTCATGGCGTAGTCCGTGACCTGCACAAGGAATTTCTGACCGTCCACCTCGCTCACGTCGAGCACGAAGGTGCACTTCTCGCCGGGCTCGGCGTCGGCATTGCTGCCCGTCTGCGCCTTGCGCTGTTGCCCATGGAGGTGATGACCACGGTATCCGTCCCGGTCAGCGAAGCCAGCAGGTTATCATAGGTATCGTCATGGGGTTCGCCGGCACGGCCAGAGCCGAGCGACAGGTTCACGCTGTCGCAGCCCAGCAAAATCGCGTCCTCAATGGCTGCCATATAGTCGGATTCATACGCGCCGCCGTTCTTGCCGAAGACCTTCATCACGATGATCTGGGCGTCGGGCGCGTTGCCGACCAGACAGACGGAATCGGCGGCGGAGACATACTCGCCGTCCTGCTTGACATAGCGGTTGGCGGCAGCGATGCCTGCCACATGGGAGCCGTGGCCGCCCTCGGTGTCGTTGTCGTGGGTCAGCTCCAGGCTCGCGTCCACATAGTTAAAGCCGAAGGGCGCTTTCAGGTTGACGTACAGCTCCTGCGCGGTCAGGCCCTTGCGGCGTGCGGAGGCATTGAGCTGCGGAAGGACTTGGGCGATCTCCTCCGCGTCCAGCAGGTCGATCCGGGCCAGATATTCGTCATAGGACAGCCCGGCCTCCTGCGCATTTTCCTGCAGCGCCACAGCCAGCGCCTCCGGGTCCACGGACTGATGGTCGAGATCCAGACCGGTGTCAATGACGGCCACGCGCATACCTGCGCCGGTATAGCCGGACTGCCATGCCACATTCGTGCCGGTCATCTGAGAGGAGATCACCATGTTCGGCTCGTTGACCACGCTGGTGACGGTCTGCTGCGGCTCGTAGCGGGTCTCCAAAACGACCTTTTCCACTTCGGGAAGCTGCGCAATGGCGGCGATACGGCCATATTCCACGTTCGCGGAGATGGCGTTCGCAGCCAGCGTCATGTTCCAGACCACGTCCAGCTTCTCGCCGGTCACGCGCTCGATAGAGGCTGTCAGCGTATCCTGCGCCGCACGGAGCTTTGCGCGGTAGACCCTGGCCGCCAGGTTGGTGGCGATGCCCTCCGTGGAGAAGCCCGCCGCGACGGTGGATTCCTCCTTGAGGAAGATGGAGACACGGACGGTGTCCGTATCCTCATATTCCGGCTGCGCGGTGTCCTCGTCCGCAACCGGTTCACGCTCGTCGGCGGAGACTCTGCCGTTGTCCACCTGGCGGAAGTCGATCTCTACCTGCGTGTCCTCCGCGGCAGCCGCGGGAACCGCAAAGCCGCACAGCAGGGCAAACACCAGCAGCACCGAAAGCAGGCGGGATGGCAAATGCTTGTGTTTCATAACGTTCTCTCCTTCATCAGTGTATTTTTTCCGCAAACATGGCCGGACAGGCCGCTTCCCGGCGGGCTGCCGTCGCGCCGTCCGCGCCAATTTGAGATTACCGCGATTATAGCATAATTATTTCTTTTTTGCAATACTTTTATTGCAAAAAAGAAATAACTTGCATTTCCACCCGGTGCGGCATGAATATAACGCTTCATGGTAGACTTTTTGCGCCGGTTTCGTTATACTAAACCTTGGGAGGTGACGCGCGTGGCCTACAGCGAGCTGATCAAAAATTTCGACCGCATCCGCGACTATATGCGGCAGTTTTATGTGTTCGGCTTCAAAAGCCGGACGGAATATGACAAAAAGAGTGCCCGCAGCTATGACAACGAGCGCCGCCGCGTGGAGAGCTGGCTGGGCGACTTCATGCGCTTCCGCCAGACCCCGGACGGAAAAAACGTCTTCCTCTGCGTGGACAGCCGCTCCATCCCCGCCAACCCGCTTTATAACGCGTTCAAGGCCAAGAGCTTCACCGTGGGCGACGTCACGTTCCATTTTTACGTTCTGGATCTGCTGGAAGACGGCGCGGCCTACACGGCGCAGGAGCTTCTCGACCTGTTCTGGCAGAAATATCTGTGCCATTTTGAAAGCGACTGGCAGCCCGACCTCTCCACCGTCCGCAAAAAGCTGAAGGAATACGTCTCTCTCGGCCTGCTGCGCGCGGAAAAGCGCGGCCGCGAGCTGCTTTACCGCCGCGCGGAGGACATTATCGACCTGAACGCATGGGCGGATGCCGTCGCCTTTTTCTCCGAGGCGGACCCTCTGGGCGTCATCGGCTCTACGCTGCTGGACAAGCTGGACGACCCGCCGTCCTTTTTCCGGTTCAAGCACCATTATATGCTCCACGCGCTCGACAGCCGCGTTTTGCTGCAGCTTCTGACCGCCATCGGGGAAAAGACGGCCGTCCGCCTGACCAACGTCAGCCAGAAGCGCTCCACCGGCCCGGTCGTCCACACCGTCTGCCCGCTGAAGATCTATGTCAGCACGCAGGGCGGCCGGCAATATCTGCTGTGCTACCATTACCGCTTCCGCAAGCTGCTGTTCTTCCGCCTGGACTACATTCAGGCCGTGGAAACGGCCCACGCCGAGCCGAGGTACGCCCAATATCAGAGCTTTTGCGAAAAATTCCGGACGCACCTGTGGGGCACCTCCGGCGGCGTCGAATTCCGCGTGGATCATTTGGAGATGACGCTCCGCTTTGCCGACGACGAGCAGTACATCCCCCGCCGCCTCGAGCGCGAGAAGCGCAACGGCCGCGTCGAGCGCCTCGGCCCGAACACCGTCCGCTATGTCGCCGACGTGTACGACGCGGTGGAGCTGCTGCCGTGGCTGCGCACCTTTATCGGCCGGATCGAGACGCTGGAATGCTCCGACGAGACGGTGGTCCGGCGGTTTTACGACGACCTGGACGGTATGCTCGTGCTGTACGGAGGTGAGGACTGATGCTGTTTTCCGAGGTTTACGGCGTTTATTACAACGTGCTGGCGCAGGTGCTGAAAAAGGCGGTCGCGGGCGAGCTGACGCGGGAGGCGCTGTACGACATCGTGCGGGAAAAGGGCTTTGCCGAGAGCGTGCTGACCATTCCGGAAGCTCTGGAGTGCCGGACGTGGCCGCTTTTAAATGCGGACTATACCACGCCGCTGAAGCATCCGCCCACCATGCCGCTGACCGACCTGCAAAGGCGGTGGCTCAAGGCCATCCTCTCCGACCCCCGGATGCGGCTGTTCGACCCGCCGATGGACGGCTTGGAGGAGGTCGAGCCGCTGTACCCGCCCGATGTCTTCGTCTACTACGACCGGTACCGCGACGGCGATCCCTATGACGATCCGGGATACCGGGCGCGCTTCCGCTGCATCCTTGCCGCGCTCCGGCAGAAGCGCTGGCTTCGCATCCGCTTCACAGGCGGCAAGGGACTGCTCCACTGCTGGCGCTGCATCCCCTACAGGCTGGAATACTCCGCCAAGGACGACAAATTTCGCCTGATCTCCGCCAACGGCCGCGACACGCTGTCGATCAATCTGGCGCGGATCACGCAATGCTTCCTGCTTGAGCCGTATACCGAGGCGGAATACCGCCCGCAGCCCATGCAGAAGCAGACGCTCGTTTTGGAGCTGACCGACGAGCGCAATGCCCTCGAGCGGGTCATGCTGCACTTTTCCCATCTGGACAAGGAGACGCAGCGCCTGGGCGGCGACCGCTACCGCATCACGCTGCATTACGAGCGGGAGGACGAAACGGAGCTTTTGATCCGCGTGCTGTCCTTCGGCCCGGTTCTGAAGGTGATCTCCCCGGAGGATTTCGTAAAGCAGCTCCGCGAGCGGCTCAAAAAACAGAAAAAATTGCGAACGCAGGCGTAAAAACCGGCGTTCGCAACTTTTTTTCCACGATTTTCCGCGCCCCGGGTGCTAAGATAAAGGCACAAAGGCACCGACAGCAACGATTCTGTGGCTATGTTGGTTTTAGCACCTGACTTCGAATCAGGACAACGTGGGTTCGAATCCCACCGGAAATCGGTGCCTTGTTTCGGAAGCTCTGAACAAATCAGCGGCTGCACGCCGCAGCTTTTCGGCCGGGTCATGGACGGCTGCTTCTCCCCCACGGAGTATATGCTGCGCGTCCTGCACGCCGAGCGGTACGCAAAGATCGCGGCATAAGGAGGGACAATATGGTATTCGGTGTCATCGACGACGCAGGGGACAAATCCTACACATACCTCCGCGATATTTTCCCTGCAATTCAAAACGCGCAGGAGCATTTTAATTGGCTGATCACCGATTGCTATTGCAATGTGTCCAACCCCATCGAGGAAAAAATTGCGCGTCAGGGCTACTGCTGGATCACGGGCGAGGCCCTGACGGCATTTGCCGAGCAGGATCGCACAGCATGGCTCGGCGCTGTATTTTCCGGCTTTGAAAAGGACATTCCGCTGGAACAGATACTGCAATACCCACGCCCGATCTGGGAGCATCCCGGCTTCTGGCGCAACCCGCTCACCTTGCAGCATCCTCTTGCAACCGTGGAGATTGTGCCCTGGGATTGCGCCTGTACCCTGCTGCTCAGCAAAAACAGGAAACTGATCTCAGACTATCAGCTCGCATATCCCAAAAGTCAGGATCTGGCCGAGTACAATAACCAATGAGCGAGAATGGAGGGTGATGACATGACGCCGGAACGAGCGGCCTACCACCGCCTGATGCTTCTGTGCGGGCTGCGGGAGGAGTTTGGCCGGGAGCTGGATCAGGCGCTGGAGGACGAGGACCCCATCCGCGCTCCCATACTGGATCTGGCGTTTTGTATGTCGGATCTTGACCAGACCATTTCCGTCCTCTATAACTACACCCTGCGTCACCGGGTCGATTGGCAGCAGGTATACGATATGCTTTTGGCCGAGCTTCGCAGGCAATATGCCGAAAAGCTGCTGACGCCCGCCCAACTGGCGCATATCATGTTCTCGATTGCGCAAAACTGCGACGACCCTCTTGCCGAGCCGTGGGAAGCGCTTTGTTATCCGTCCTATGCTTACGAGCTTGTCGAGGAAGGGTTTCTCTCCGGGGAAGTGTTCAACGCCGCCTTTGAAGCGTTCCTCCTTCACGGGCAGAGACCCGACGTGTGGGCCATGGAAAAAGAACGGCAGGAGAAGAAAAAGAAGCCCCTGCGCGGCTTCTTCCGAAAGCGCAAAGGAAAGGAGGCGCCGCGATGATCGAAGTAAGCGGCCGCTATAACACCGCCATTTGTTACACCGGCGCACTGGACGAAAGCGCTGCCGGGCAGATCAGGGCCGTCTGCGATCAGGAGGCGTTCGCTGACTGCAAAATCCGTATCATGCCCGACGTCCACGCGGGGATGGGCTGCACGATCGGCACCACCATGACCATCACGGACAAGATCGTCCCGGGCATGGTCGGCGTGGACATCGGCTGCGGCATGGAGACCGTCCGCATCGCCGAAAAGGGACTCGACCTTGCAAAGCTGGATGCGCTCATCCACACGCAGATCCCCTGCGGCAGCGAAGTGCGCACCACGCCCCACCCGCTCAATGCGCAGATCGATCTGACCCGTCTCCGCTGCAGCCCCTATGTAAACCTGAGCCGGGCACAAAAAAGCATCGGCACGCTGGGCGGCGGCAATCATTTTATCGAAGTCGACCGCGGAGCGGCCGGAGACCTGTTCGTCGTCGTCCACTCCGGCTCACGCCGCATCGGCAGTGAGGTGGCGCAGTATTATCAGGAGCAGGGCCGCAAGGCGCTCTGGGGCGGCGCCCGCTATCAAATCGACGATGCCATCGCGGAGTTGAAGGCGCAGGGGCGGTTTCAGGAGATCCAGCCCACCATTGAGCGTCTGCGCAAGGAGCATCCCATCGCCGTTCCCGAGGAGCTGGCGTATGTGGAGGGCCGCCTGTTTGAGGATTACCTCCACGATATGCGGATCATCCAGCACTTTGCCACCCTCAACCGCAAGGCGATGATGGATGTGATCCTCACCGGGATGGAGCTGACGTCCGTGGAGCAGTTCACCACCATCCACAACTACATCGACATTGAGAATCGGATCCTGCGCAAGGGCGCCGTCGCCGCTTACGCCGGGCAGAAGCTGCTGATCCCCATCAATATGCGCGACGGCAGCCTGATCTGCGTCGGCAAGGGCAACCCCGACTGGAATTTCTCCGCGCCGCACGGCGCAGGCCGCCTCATGAGCCGCAAGGACGCGCTTGAGCGGCTGAGCATGGACGAATACCGCAGGGAGATGGCAGGAATCTACACCACCTGCGTCGACCGTTCCACGCTGGACGAAGCGCCCATGGCCTACAAGGGCCTGGACGAGATCGTCTCCCATATCGGCCCCACCGCCGAAATCCTCGAGCGGATCCTTCCTGTTTACAACTTCAAAGCCGCCGGGTGATCTGCATACAGCAAAAGCCGGAGCCGGGTTTTTCCGGCTCCGGCTTTGCTCTGCCGCTTATCCCCAGGGGTTCTCGGTGGGATAGGGCAGGTTTTTGGGCTGATTATAGGCGATGTCGGAGACGCCGAGGTATTTCAGCACCTCAAACAGGGTCTTGCCGCAGTGCGTGAAGGCCACCGCGCCGTGGTGCGGATAGCGCTTCTGGATCAGCACGTGGCGGTAGAAGCGGCCCATTTCGGGGATGGCGAAGACGCCGATGCCACCGAAGGAGCGGGTCGCCACGGGCAGCACCTCGCCCTCGGCAACGTAGGAGCGGAGATTGCCCTCGCTGTCGCACTGCAGGCGATAGAAGGTCACGTCGCTCGCTGCGATGTCGCCCTCCAGCGTGCCGCGGGTGAAATCCGGCGTCCCGCCGTTTTCCAGCAGGCGGTTCTGGATGAGCTGGTACTTGACGCCGCAGCCGGCGCACATCTTGCAGCTCGGGGTATTGCCGCAGTGGAAGCCCATGAAGGTGTCCTTGATGTCATAGCCGAACTTGCCCGCGATGTCCTCGTCGTAGATATATTTCGGCACGGAGTTGTTGATGTCGAGCAGCGTCACCGCGTCGCCGGTGATGCACGCGCCGATGTACTCGCTCAGCGCGCCGTAGATGTCCACCTCGCAGGCCACGGGAATGCCGCGCGAGGCCAGACGGGAATTGACGTAGCACGGCTCGAAGCCGAACTGCTCCGGGAAGGCGGGCCAGCACTTGTCGGCAAAGGCCACATACTTTCTCGCGCCCTTGTGCGCCTCCGCCCAGTCCAGCAGCGTCAGCTCAAACTGCGCCATGCGCTCCAGAAGGTCGGGATAGATCTTGCCGTCCATCTCGGCCTGCATATCGGCAACGACCTCGGCAATACGCTTGTCCCCGGCGTGGGCCTTAAAGCTCACCAGCAGGTCCAGCTCGGAGTTTTCCTCGATCTCTACGCCCAGCTCGTACAGCCCCTTGATGGGGCCGTTGCAGGCGAAAAAGTCCTGCGGGCGCGGGCCAAAGGTGATGATCTTCAGATTCTTTACGCCGAGGATCGCCCGCGCGATGGGCACAAAGCCCCGGATCATGTCCGCGCACTCCTGCGCGGTGCCCACGGGATATTCGGGGATGTAGGCCTTCAGGTGGCGCATTCCCAGATTGTACGAGCAGTTCAGAACGCCGCAATAGGCGTCGCCGCGGCCGTTGATGAGGTCGCCGTCGCCCTCGGCGGCGGCCACATACATGGTCGGGCCGTCGAACTTCTGGCACAGCAGGGTCTCCGGGGTCTCCGGGCCGAAGTTGCCCAGGAACACCACCAGCGCGTTGACGCCGTGGGCCTGCACATCCGCCAGCGCCTTCAGGGCGTCGTTCTCATTTTCCACGGTGACGGGGCACTCATACAGGCCCTCGCCATAGGCCGCGACGATGTTGCTGCGGCGCTGGGTGCTCAGGGCAATGGGGAAGCAATCCCGGGAGACTGCGATGATGCCGAGCTTTACTTCAGGAATATTCATAGGTTCACTCTCCTTTATTTCTGTCATGCGATGTCAATGTTTTCTCCGGTCAGGCCAATGTACGCGCCCGCTGCGGCTTCCGTGGAATCCGCGTGCGCCAGAAGCCACTTGTTTCTCGCCCAGAGCAGCCGGTCCTCGGCCGTTTTGGCAGAGATGGCGGGCTTGTCCGTATTGGTGCCGCGCGGCAGCGCCACGAGCACCCGGAAGCCCTTTTCCGCGTCACAGTGGCAGGGGGCGTAGTGCAGCGTCGTGGCGTAGACCTCCACCAGCGTTCCCGCGGGTGCTTTGAACGCCCTGACCTTCGAGGTGTCAAGCACGCCGTTTTCGATCTCCTCCTGCTTCGCCAGAAGGAGGATAAAATCCTCGGTGCCGAGGTTGAACTCGGAATCGCGGTGGTATTCCAGACAGTTCAGCTTCGTGTTGTGGCCGTTGCACCAGCCGAGCTGCACCGGCATACCGCCGAAGCAGTGATCCCGGAGCTCCGCCATCGCGGGCAGCTTTTGCAAAGCCGGCTCCTCCGGCACATAGCCCGTCCCCTCCGGCAGGGGCGTCTCCTTCAGGGCGGACAGGATCTCCCGCACCGCCCCGTCAAGGCCGCAGACGATCTGGCCGTAGGGCTTGAATTCCGGATCGAAAACAGAATAGATCTTCATGTCTCTCACTCCTTTGCCAGCTCTGCAAACAGCCGCTTGCAGGCGGGATAGATCTTCTGGAATTGCTGATAGCGCTTGTCATACTTCGCCGCCAGCTCCGGCTCCGGCGTCACGACGGAGGCCACGCGGACGATGGCGTCGCAGGCGCTCTTCACGTCGGGATACGCCCCGCAGGCCACCATGGCCAGCATGGCGCCGCCCATGCCGGGGCCTTGCTCGGATTTCGGGCATTGCAGCGCAATATTCAGCACGTTGGCCATGATTTTCTTCCACAGGGGGCTTTTTGCGCCGCCGCCGCAGAGCTTGGACGAGCGGATCTCAATACCCAAGCTTCTTGCGACCTCGACCGAATCGCGGATGGCAAAGGCCACGCCCTCCAGCACCGCCTGCGTCAGGTCGGCGCGGGTGGTGTCCATGGTCATGCCGATGAAGGTGCCTCTTGCGTCCGTGTCGTTGATGGGACTGCGTTCTCCCATCAGATAGGGCAAAAAGTATACATGGTTTTCGCCCAGCCTGTCGTCCGTAATGGGCACCTGCTCGGCGGCATAGTCGGAGGTTTTGAAGATGTCCTCCATGAGCCACTTGTTGCACGAGGCGGCGGAGAGCATACAGCCCATCAGATGATACCCGCCGTCGGCATGGGCAAAGGCGTGCAGGCCGTTGGACGCGTCCACGCCGAAGCGCTCGGAGGAGATGAACACGGTGCCGGAGGTGCCGAGGCTGATGTTGCAGCCGCCCTGCCCCACCACGCCCGTGCCGACCGCAGCCGCGGCGTTGTCTCCCGCGCCGGCGGCGACCTTAACGCTCACGGGGAGGCCCAGCAGCGCAGCCGTCTCCGGCCTAAGCGTGCCGATGCATTCGTAGCTTTCAAACAGGCGCGGCATCTGCCCCTCGGACACGCCGCAGATGTCCAGCATTTCCCCGCTCCAGCGCTTATGCTCCACGTCCAGCAGGAGCATCCCGGAGGCGTCGGAATAGTCACAGGCGTGCACGCCGGTCAGTTTGTAATTGATATAGTCCTTTGGGAGCATGATCTTTGCGATCTTTTTAAACTTTTCCGGCTCGTTTTCCCGCATCCAGAGAAGCTTCGGCGCGGTGAAGCCGGCAAAGGCGATGTTTGCCGTCCAGCCTGACAGCTTGTCCCGACCGATCTCACGGTTCAGATAGTCCACCTGTTTGGCGGTGCGCCCGTCGTTCCAGAGGATCGCCGGGCGGATGACGTTGTCGTTTTCATCCAGCACCACGAGGCCGTGCATCTGTCCGCCGCAGCCGATGCCGGCGACCTGCGCAGCGTCGAAGCCATGCAGCAGCGCCGGGATGCCCTCCAAGCAGGCGTTCCACCAGTCCTCCGGGGACTGCTCACTCCAGCCCGGCTTGGGGAAGCACAGGGGATACTCCCGCGAGACGATATTTTTGATGTCTCCGGCCTCGTCCATCAGCAACAGCTTGACTGCGGAGGTTCCCAGATCGATTCCGATGAAAAGCATACGCATCTTCCTTTCCGCCTCCGGCGCAGCGGAGGCACGGCGTTTTTTGCGCCGCGTAAATGGGGAGGCCAAAGTGCGCCATTGGAAAAGGCGCACCCGACCGACAGGTTCGGGTGCGCCTCACCAACGAACAGAGAGGGGTCGGTAGTTTATGGGGGTTGATTACTGAGAAGTGTATGAATTACTGCGCGATGGGAAGCTCCGCGCCGTCCTTCAGGTACAGCGGGATCACGTCGATGGGCGCGTCGGCCACGATGCTCTGGCCGCCCTCGTAGGTCTTGCCGGTCCACGCGTCGGTCCAGGTGGAGCCGGCGGGCAGGTACACGGTGCGGCTGGCAACGCCGGCCTCCATGACCGGGCAGACCATCAGGTCCGGGCCGAACATATACTGGTCGTCGACCTCCCACGCCTTGGGATCGGCCTTGCAGTCGAAGAACAGCGGACGCATGATCGGCATGCCCTTTTCGTGCGTCAGCTCCATCTGCGCCTTGATATACGGACGGATCCGCTCGCGCAGGAGCAGGTATTTCTTCATGATCCGGAAGCAGTCCTCGCCGTAGCTCCAAACCTCGTTCTCCGCGCCGGAGCCGAACTTGCCGATGCCGGAGATAAAGTCGCCGTCGAAGCCGTACATCGGCATACGGTTGCCGTGCAGGCGGAACACCGGGCAGAAGCAGCCGTAGGCGAACCAGCGCATCAGAAGCTCATGGAAGGCGGGATCATGGATGTCGGCGCCGTGGAAGCCGCCGATGTCGGTCGTCCACCAGGGGATGCCGGCGACGGCCATGCTCAGACCGGCGCGCACCTGACGCTGCAGGCACTCGAAGGTGGAGTCGATGTCGCCGGACCAGACCAGCGCGCCGTACTTGGCGCTGCCGACCCAGGCGCAGCGCAGCAGGTTCATCGGAAGCTCCTGCCCGGCGGCCTTCATGCCGTCATAGAACGCCTTGGCGTAGTACAGCGGATAGACGTTGCCGACCTCAAGATCGGTACCCAGATAGTAACGGTAGTTGTCGTAGTCGTAGACGGTGTACTCCGGCTCGGCCTCGTCCAGCCAGAACAGGCGGACGCCCTTGTCCCAGTAGTTCTGCTTGCACTTGCCCCAGACGAACTCGCGGGTACCGGGGTTGGTGGGATCCATGAAGACCTCCTGGCCGAAGCACTGCATGGTCATGCGGATGCCCCGCTCGACGCGGACAAGATAGCCCTTTTCCATCATCTCCTGGAAGTTTTCGGAGCGGTAGTCCACGGTGGGCCACACGGAGGCCATCAGCTCGATGCCCATGTCCTTGAGTTCCTTGCACATCCCTTCCACATCGGGCCAGCATTCGGGGTCGAACTTGTATTCGCCCTGCTGCGTCCAGTGGAAAAAGTCGGCCACGATGACGTCCATGGGCAGGCCCAGCTCCTTGTGGCGGCGGGCGACCGTCATCAGCTCGTCCTGCGTGCGGTAGCGCAGCTTGCACTGCCAGAAGCCCATGCCGTAGTCCGGCATCATGGGCGCGCGGCCGGTGACGGCGGTGTAGGTCTCCTCGATCTCGGCGGGGTCATCGCCGGCGACGATCCAGTAGTCCGCCTGCTTGGTGCTGTCGGCGATCCACTCGGTGCCGTTCTTGGCGAAGATGACCTTGCCGATGGCGGGGTTGTTCCAGAGGAAGCCATAGCCCTCGCTCGAAATATAGAAGGGAACGGACGCCTGACTGTTGCGGTGGGACAGCTCTAAGGTGCAGCCCTTCTGATCCAGATACTTCTGCTGGTACTGGCCCATGCCGAAGATCTTTTCCTTGTCGTTGGACAGGAAGCGCATCACAACGCGCCAGTTGTCGCCGTTGATGCCCTTGAATTCACGGCCGTAATAGTTCAGGGACATACTGGGTTCGTCTCTCAGGCGCCGCCAGTTCTCCTTCAGCAGCACCTTGCCCTTGCCATTGGTGAAGGTCAGGACGCCATGGACGTTGAAGGTGGCGGTAATGTTGCCGTTGGTGATGGAGGCGTGCGAATCGTCCTTGCCGGCGTACATATTGGCCACGGCGCCGCCCGCCTGAAGGTTGGGATCCTTATAGAAGGAGATCTCGGCGCCGGTGTGCTCCACAGGCTCCGTCAGCGCCCAGTCCTGACCGGTGAAGGCGGCGTTATAGGTGGCACGCACGCGGAGCGCGTTCTTGCCCCAGGCCTCCACGCACACGGTCTCGTTGTCAAAGGTATAAAACAGCTTGCCGTCTCTTTCAAAGTACATTCTTTCTTTTCCTCCAGTCAAAATCGTATTTAAATTTATGAAATGTCGCGTGAAGTAAGGATCTTACGCGGTTGCTTTCTTCTTTTTCCGGCCCACCAGCAGATGGAGATTGCTCTTGTAGGCGATGAAAACGAGGAGGAAGGCGCCGATGAACACGTTCTGCAGGCGGTAGTTGATGCCCAGCGTGACCACGCCGGAGCTGACCGTCGCGATCGAGAACGCGCCGACGATGGTGCCGACCACGGGGTTGCAGGAGCTGAGATACAGGCCGATCATAACGGCCATCATCGGGGTGAAGCAGGCGGCCATGGAGCCCATGTTGGTCGCGGCGCCGACGGACTGGTCATAGCCGACCTTGGCAATGGTCGCCACGCCCAAAATCAGGCCGCCGACGATATAGGTCATGACCTTCAGACGCACGGCCTTGATGCCCATGCTGCGGGCGACGGCCTCGTTGCCGCCGATGGCCTTGATCTGATAGCCAAACTTGGTGCGGTTGAACAGCACATAGACCAGCAGGAAGCACAGCACCACCATGATGTAGATGCCGGGGCTGCGGCCGAAGACGGAGATCTCCGGCGTGACGATGACGCTGAAGGTCTTCTGATAGACGCAGGCGATGGATTCAAAGATCAATAGCGCGGCAAAGCCTGCGATGATGGAGGGGATCTTCAGTCCCGCGAAGAAGGCGCCGGTGATCGCGGCCAGCACGATGGAGGCCAGCAGAACGCCCAGCACGAAGCCGATCACGCCGAATTTTTGGGACATATGGATGCCGAACAGGGCGGCCAGAAGATAGCGGGAGCCTACGGAGAAGTCAAACAGACCGCAGGACATACCGAACAGCATGGACCAGCCGACCAGCATATAGATGAAGGATTGCTGAAGCAGGGAAACGAACGTGGACGCGCTGAGATAGATGTTTGGACGCGCGATGCACATTATGGCATAGACCAGCACCGGAAGTGCGATGGTGTATGCGGTTTTCTTGCAGATCGTTCCGATATTCCGTTTGTTTTTCATATCAAAACCTCGACTTCCTGTGCAGGGCCGGGCGGCTCGCGGCCTGCGGGCCGCCCGGGTTCCCGTAATTGATGTTTATTTGCCCTTTCTGGCCATAATGTCGGCGACGGACCACTGGGAAACGCCTTCCTGGAAGGATTCCAGCGTCAGGTCGGGGTTGTAGGCCACGAGATACTGCTGCAGCTCTTCGCTGGTGTAGGCGGCGCCCTCGGAGGCGTAGGTCTTATAGGCCTGGTAATCCTCGCCGCTCTTCAGGGTCAGGTACGGAATGGTCACATTGTACGGGCCGTCGGCAAGCGGCGAGCCGAACAGGGCGTTGATCGCCATCAGGGCGGAGAAGGTGCCGGTGACCATGTGGCCGCCGTTGACGACGACCAGCTCGCCGGATTCGAGCATTTCGCCCATGGCATCGAAGTAGTCGAACGCGCCGATGCAGAACTCGGTCTTGCCGCTGGTCTTGAATGCCTCGGCGATGGTCGTGGCTCTCGAGCCGGAGCCGGCCAGGAACACGCTGTCAACCTCGGGGTGCGCCAGCAGGGCGTTGGTCACGGCGGACTTGTATTCGGCCGCGTCGGTGGTCATAACGATCATATCGTCGGCAACGGTGATGCCGCCGTTCTCGGAGATGTACTTCAGGCCGCCGTCGCAGCGCTCGTCGCAGGTGGGGATGCCGGTACCGTAGCGGATGATGAGCACGTTCGTGCCGCCGGCCTCCGCGATGGCCTTCATGGTCTCGTAACCGGAGGCGACGTTATCCTCGGCCGTGGTTCCCACAAAATAGGGGTCGTCGGCAATGTAAGCGGCGATCTCGGGATCGGCAATGGTGGTGTCCCACATCGTCCAGTACACTCCATTCTCACGGCACAGGTCGGAAATGGTGGGCACGGTGGATTCGCCGGCGTAGGTGCAGAAGCTGATGATGTCACAGCCGGCGGAGATCAGGTTCTCCGCGGCAGCCACGGTGGACTCGGCGGTGTAGGCAGAGCCGTCCGCAATGACCTCGCCGCCGGCGGCCTTGACCGCCCATTCCACGGCAGCGTTCAGGGTGCGGCCGTGCTCATCGGCAGTGCCCCAGGAGATGAAGCCGTACTTGAAGGGCTTGACCTCAGGCGTGTTCTGCGAGGGGGTATCCTGCCCGGAGGGTGCGCCGGTCGTGGTTCCGTTGTTCTGTTCCGAGGGCTTGGGCTCTTCGGTCTCTGTGCCGCTGCAGGCCGCGAGGCTCAGAAGCATGACGCAGGCAAGAAGGAGCGCGAGAATCTTTTTCATTTTTACTCACCTTTCAGTTTTTTATTTTTTCCGCTGCGTCCGCAGCGGCGGAGAACGGGATTGGGATCACTTCACGATGGTGTTGGCGTCGCGTCTGGTGGAGACGGCGACGATGATGAGGAACAGAAGTCCCTTGACGAGCTGCTGGTACTCGCCGCCGTAGCCCGCCAGCACCATGCCGTTGTTCAGCGTGGTCACGATCAGCGTGCCCAGCACCGCCGCGGAGATCTTGGACGTCGGGCCGCCCGCGATGGACATTCCGCCGAAGACGATGGCGATGATCACGTCCGTGGTCATAGCGGAGCCGGTGGTGCTGCTCGCGCCGCCGGTGCGGAGCATGGTCAAAAAGCCCGCGAGGCCCGCGGCAAAGCCGGTCAGCAGATAGCCCAGGAAGATCATCTTGTTGATGCTCACACCGGACTGGCGGGCGGCCTCCGGGGACACGCCCATGGCTTTCATATACTTGCCGAATTTGGTGTAGCGGAACATGACCAGCATCGCGGCAAAGTAGATCACGCCCAGAACGGCGTACAGCGTCAGGCTCTCCCACTTGCGCATGGACAGGGGCATGGAGATGCTGCTGCCGCCGCGGGAGCAGAGGGTCTGGGTCAGCGCCGTCAGAATGAACATCATGCACAGGCAGGTGATGAAGCTCGGCAGGCGGAACTTCGTGATGACGAAGCCGTTGATGACGCCGACCAGCGTGCCCGCCGCGATGGCGGCGATGACGGCCACGGCAGGCGGCGCGAACTCAGCCACCGTGGCGCAGATGGCGCAGGAGAAGCCGATGTTGGCGCCCAGAGAGAAGTCCAGATTTCCGGTCGCCATGATGAACACGCCGGCAAGGGACGCTAAAAAGAGGGTGAAGCCCTGCTTGATGATGAGCTGGATATTGTTCGGCGCCACAAGCCTGCCCTTCGTCAGGATGGAAAACAGAACGACCAGGACCACAAGTCCCAGAAAGCTGGCGGCCTTGGAAAAAAGCTGTTTTCCCTTCAAGCGGCGGCTTTCGAGCGTCTGTTTGGATTTTTCGATTGCCTTTTCCATTGAGGACCCCTCCTTAAATCATGTATTCGATGATGTCCGACTCCGTCAGGTCGGGACTTCTGTCGAAAGATTTTACGATCCGGCCGTCCTTCATGACCAGGATGCGGTCGCTCATGCCCATGACCTCCGGCATTTCCTCGGAGATCATGACGATGGATTTGCCCTGCGCCTTCAGATCCTCCATGATCCGGTAGATGGTCTCCTTCACGCCGATGTCGATGCCGCGGGTGGGGCAGTCCAGAATAAAGATGTCGGAGTTGTTGCCCAGCCACTTGGCCAGAACGATCTTCTGCTTGTTGCCGCCGGACAGCTCCGAGCAGGCCTGCGACAGCTCGCGCATCTTGACGCTGAGCTTGGTGCACCAGGTGTCGGCAAGGTCCCGCTCGCTCTTCGGGGTGATGAAGAAGCCCAGCTTCTGCAGATTTCCGAGCGACGGGAGCACCACGTTTTCCTGCACGGTCAGGGTGATGAGCATGGACTCGGTGTCGCGGTTTTTGGACATGAAGCCCATACCGGCCTTGATGGCCTTGGGCGGGGAGGTGATTCTCCCATGGCCGGTGACGGTCACCTCGCCGGATTCCAGTCTGTTCAGGCCGAACACGGCCTTGCCGACGTCGTGGATGCCGCAGTCGGACAGACCCGCCAGACCCAGGATCTCGCCCTTGCGGAGCTGGAAGGTGATGTCCTGCAAAATGCCGGAGCTGACGTGCTGCACATCCAGCACCACGGGCGCGTCGGCGGGAAGCGGCTCGTAATCCGAGCGGTAGAAGTTGCTCACGATCTCGCGGCCGACCATCAGGGACTTCATCGTTTTGGGTTCCATCTCGTCGCCGTTCAGCGTGGCGATGTATTTGCCGTCGCGCAGGATGGTCACGCAGTTGCACACCTGCATCAGCTCGTCGATGTCATGCGAGATGAAGATGACGGCCTTGCCCGCCTCCTGCAGGTCTTTGATGAGCTTGTAGAGGATGTTTCTGCCCTTCTGGGGCAGGGCCGTGGTCGTCTCGTCCACGATGAACAGCTCCGGCAGCTTGTAAAAGGCGCGGGCGATCTCGACCAGCTTGCGCTCCTCGAAGGAGAGCGTACCGGTCATGGCCGTGGCCGGGATGTCCGTCACGCCGATCTTCTTCAGAAGCTCCTGCGCGTCGCGGGTCAGGCGCTTGCTGTCCAGAATGCCCAGCTTGCAGTACTGTCCCTCGCGGCCGGCGTAGATGTTGGCGGCGACGGACACCGTGTCGATGGTGCCCTGCTCCTGCACGATCATGCTCACGCCGTGGCAGCTCGCGTCAAAGCTGTCCGTGGGGCTGTAGGGCTCGCCGAAGAGGAACATCTCGCCCTCGTCCGCTTTCAGGTTGCCGGAAATGATGGCAGACAGCGTGGACTTGCCGGAGCCGTTTTCGCCGATCAGGCCATGGACCTCGCCCGGGTACACGGACAGGGAGACCTTTTGCAGCGCCTTGGTAGAGGTAAAGGATTTGCTGATGTCCTTCACCTCAAGTATCGGTGTTTTTTCCATACGCTCACGACCTTTCATAATAATGACAAACCCGGAGCGCAGGCTGCCCCCGCCTCCGACTCACGAGTAAATATACGGTTTTAATGTTTTGTTACGCAATGTCCTTTCGTTACTTGGATTGTACCACAACTGCACAGAATATGCAAGAATAAAATCGCAATATGGGATAAGTTTGTAAATGCTGAACAAAAACAGAAAACATAAATTGTGAAAAAGCACAAACGGAGGGTTTCATATTTTTAATTTCGTAACCTTCTTGCTTTTTTTCTGATTCTATGCTATCATATATGTATATCATCGGTTTTCCGCCGGAACAGGAAGTGACCACCCATGACCCACGCCTCCATGCAGGTTCCCGTCCTCCCCGCCGACCTGAAGCTGACCAACCGTTTTCAGGTAATCAGCCCCTTTTTGTCCGGGCAGGCACACAGCGCCACCGAGATCTCCGAGGAGATCGGCCTCTCCCGCCAGACCGTCATGAAATCCATCCAGTTCTTTTTGAACAAAGGCATCCTCTCCTCCGCCGGCAAGGGCGTCTCCACCAACGTCGGCGGCAAGCGGCCGGAGCTGTTCAATCTGTCAAAGGATCGTTTTTTCCTCTGCATCACCCTCTGGCCGCAGGAGGCCAGACTGAGCCTTTACACCATCGGCGGCAAGCTGCTCGATCAGATCTCCCTGATCGAATCCCTGCCCGCCGACCCCCGTCTGGCTGTAGACACCGCCGGCGAACGGGCAAAGGCTCTTTTGCGTAAAAATTCCATCCCGCCGGAGAATGTGAAGGCCGTCAGCCTCTCCACCGCCGGCGTCATCGACTATAAGACCGTCCGGCTGCGCTACAGCTCCCTGTCGCCGGAATGGGGCACCGACGTCCCGCTGGGCGACTATCTCCGCCCGCATTTCGCCCCCGGCACCATGATCTTTCTGGAAAACGCGGGCAAAATGACCGCCCGCCCCTTCCTGCTGGAGCCGGAGCTGGCCGGCAAGCGCATCCTCGTTCTGTTCTGCTGCTGGGGTCTGTCGGGCTGCCTGATCGAGAAGGATCATATCCTGAGCGGAAAGAACTCCCTGATCGGCGAGTTCGGCCACATGATCATCGATCCCGACGACCCGGAGCAGTGCGGCTGCGGCAGCCACGGTTGCTTCGAGCGGCAGGTCAGCCAGAGCCGCGTCCAGACCATCCTGCGCCGGGAAGCGCCCAACTATCCGGGCTCTCCCCTGTGTCAGGTGCCGACGGATCAGGTCACGATCCCCCGCGTCTTTGCCGCCTCCGCCGCCGGCGACGGGCTGGGTCTGTGCCTGTCTCAGGGGCTTGCGCGGGTCTTTGCCCGCGCGCTGCGGAACATCGCGCTGGTGTTCGACCCGGATCTGGTCGTGTTTCAGGGGGACTACGCCACGGCGGATCCCTCCTTCGACCGGGCGCTTCGGCAGGAGCTGGCCAGCTTCCAGTATTTCCCTGAGGGCGGCGCCTTTGACATCCGCTACGACCGGCGTCCGCTGGCGGAGATGGATTCCCTCGGCTCCTACATCGCCCTGTCCCGGGCGTACTTCGGAAACCCCGCCCTCTACGAAGGAGATTGACTTTGCGAAAAGGCCGCCCCCGCACGAAGCGAGAGCGGCCTTTTCCTGTGATCCTGACACATTTTTCCGAAAAACGGACTATCGCCGCGCGGCATTCGCCGATATAATAGGAGCATACGAGACAGAAAGGCGGCATGGATATGCACTGTATTTTGAGAAAGTGGCGGCTGTCGGACGCAAAGGATCTGGCCGCAGCGCTGAACAACGAAAAGATCCTCAGCAAGCTGCGTGACGGCCTGCCGTTTCCCTACACGGAGCGCGACGCGGCGGAGTATATCGCCGCCATGCTTGCCGCGGACGAAAACGAGACCTTCGCCTACGCCGTCACGGTCGGCGGCAAGGCGGTCGGCAGCATCGGAGCCTTTCGGCAGGGCAATATCCACCGGCAGACGGCAGAGCTGGGCTACTATCTGGCGGAGGAATACTGGGGGCAGGGCATTATACCCGACGCCATCCGGCAGCTATGCCGCCGGATCTTTGAAACCACGGACATCCTGCGCATCTTTGCCGAGCCGTTCGCCTGCAACACCGCCTCCCGCCGCGCGCTGGAAAAGGCCGGGTTTGCGTTTGAGGGGACGCTGAAACACAACGCCGTGAAAAACGGCAGGATGCTGGACATGGCGATGTACGCCCTGACCCGGTCGCCGTATACGTTCCGCCGCCTGACCGCGGAGGAGACCCCCGCCGCGCTCTGCCTCGTGTGGGAGGTGTTTTCCGAATATGAATCCCCGGTCTATCCCCCGGAGGGGACGGAGGAATTCCGCCGCTGCCTGCACGACGAGGTCTATCTTGCGGGGCTTTCGTACTACGGCGCCTTTGACGGAAATACGCTGATCGGTGTGCTCGGCATTCGCAGCAGAAAACGCCACATCTGCCATTTCTTCGTCAAGGGCAGCTACCACAGGCAAGGCGTCGGCACGGGGCTATTCCGCCTGCTGCTGCGCGACGTGCCGGACGGGCGCATCACGGTCAATTCCGCGCCCTGCGGCCTGCCGTTTTACCGCGCGCTGGGCTTCCGACCGACAGACAGAGAGCAAACCGTCAACGGCATTCGCTTTACGCCGATGGAATACCGTGCAAACGCGGAGCAGGCAGACTGAAAAAGAGCCTTCCCATCACCGGGAAGGCCCTTTTTTCAATCCATAAAAGCAGGCGGCGCTTTATTCAGAGTTTCTCTAACTCTGACGTCCGAGAAGCCAATCGACGGAAACGTTCAAAATGTCCGCCAGAGCATTCAGCTCGATGTCCGAAACGGGGCGTTTCTGACCTTCCAGCAGGGAAAGCGCAGGAATGCTCATGTCGATCCCGGCAAGTTGTAGCTTTGCCAGCAGTTCAACCTGCTTCATGCCCAAATCCAGTCTTGCCTTTGTTACACGGGCACCAATCATATTACGATCTCCAAGCTCCAGCTTCCTTGTTTTCATCGAACACGCCCCCAATCACACAAATTATATGTAGAAACGGGGTTGATATATTTGGTAATGCCAAATATAATAAAATATATTTGGTAACACCAAATAATATAGAATCAAAGGAGGCCGTGGGAATGAACAACAGAGCAGAAACGGTATTGTCTGCGATCCGTCTTGTGAAGTTGGGGGAAGAATTGGAAGCAGCCAGAGCAGAGCTGAAGCGCCTTGTGGAAAGCGGCGCAGCTTGGGAATCCGAGGAAATGAAAACCGCGTTGCAAAAATGTTTGTCTTTGGACTCGGGTTGGAGAGCTTTGGAGCAGAAGCATCTTGCATTAGTGGAAAACGCAGAAAAGGAGTCATAGGGATATCCCGTTACCGTCGTCAGCTCACCTACTAAATGCCGGCAAAAGGATGTCGCTCTTGTTCGTTAACGCTCGAAAAAGGCACCAGAGAACAGGACAGTTCAAAACAAGATAACAAAGAAATCCACATACACAAAAATCGAGTGTTCATGACGTTTCTGTTATGAACACTCGATTTTTCAGCGGCGGTAAAGAGGTTTAGGGAAGCTCCGAATCAATCCGCAAGAGCGGCAAGCGAGAGGTTCTGTTCAGAAATTTCTCAGAACAGATCCAGCATACTGTCCAGATAGATCGCTTCTCTGACGTGCAGCCGGTATTCCGGCTTCGTCATGTAATAAAGCAAAAATTCCAAAATCATCGCGCTGCCAAGCCCACGGCCTTCGATCTTGAAATGGGAGAAGCCCATGGGAAGGTAGGTATCCCGAATGTCACGGAGGCCGATAAACCCCGGATTGGTCATGGCTTTGGAGAAGCGATAGCCCTCCCCGCCGCCCGGCGCGGTGCAGACATGGTCGGCACAGTCTTCCCCGAGATTTTTGCGGCTGACATTTTCATAGCAGGCCTTTCTGTCCCTGCAGCCGAACCGGCAGCATTCGTTGCACAGAAATTCCACCTTGTCTTTCAGCGGCGCGGGCAGCGCGGCCAGCCGGTCGAACGCCTTGTTCAGGCGAAAATCCGGCACAACATAGCGGAAATCCTCGCGATTCACCTCGTCAAAGAATTGCGCAAAATCCGTCAGCACCTTTGTGGTGGAGGAGACAAAATAGAGGTTGGGATACTTCCCTTTCAGATACGCCAGCAGCAAATCGGAATGGACAATGACACCGTTTCCGTCCTGCGCATTGAACAGGGCGCACAGGCGATTGCATTTTTTGTCCGCAAGGTGTTCCTCCCGCAGCAGGGAGTTGCTGAAGGTCAGCCGGGCCGAAATGCCGTATTCGCGCAGCAGCGCCAGAACCTCCCGGGGATCCTCGTCCCCAAGCCCGACACGCCCGCCGCCCCAAATACAGTCCGCCGGCGCGCCATAGACGGAGCCGATGTCGCACCACTCGTAGAAATATTCCCTGTGCTCCCGGAAAAGCGGCAGAAAAACGCGGTAGAGCTCATAAAATTCAAACAGCCCGGGAAGGTGGTAATGCGCGATGCCGTTTTGGTTGCTACCCATGCCTCGTCTCCCCCTCTTTCTCAGGCTCGTCCGACAGGGCCTTTCGCCTGCCGGATTGTCCCCGACGCGAGCCGCTTCGCCGATCGTTCACTGTACCCCGAAAATCTCCCCCAGGTGATCCAGCAGGAAGCGCTGCGCTTCTATGCTGTAATAGACCGCGAGATATTCGCCATACTGTCCCTGCCGTGTTTCGGTATACATTCCGATTCTCTGCCCCGCCTCTGTCGGGACGCGCTGCTGTTTCCCGTCGGCGCTCGGAAGCTTTTCCATGAATCCTTTGGAAAGCAGCCAGTTTGTGATCGCTGTGGTGGTGGGACGTCTGGTATCGGGATCATCCGCCGCAGCGGCAAGCAGCTCGGTAAATTCGGAAATGCGCAGCGGCCGGTCTGCCGGTGCAAGGCGGGACATCAGCTGCGGTGTCACGATGAAATTATTCTTCTTCGGCCTGCTGCCAACGATGCCGCCGTTGTCGATCACCTGCTGCAAAATGCCCGACACATAGAAAAAGCATCTTGCAAGCCGCACATTATTCAGAAGGGCATCCTCCGGCAACTCGTTTCCGGTGATTGGATCAACGCCCTGTGCCAGTTTGTCCATGTACATTTTAGCCCGTTGCATCACTTCAAGCTCCGTCATATCCGTTCCTCCTCATTCGTTTCCGTGTATTTATTATAGTATCACACAATATTTCCAATAACAAGGTTGCATCCCCAAATTGGCATACAAAACCACCCTGTGGGGAGTTATACCAATCACCAATGGAAATGCGCAAAGCACATTTCCATTAGACGTATTTTCGCGATGCTTACCTTTTCATCGCGAAAATGCAACGCCGGTACGGCGTTGAAAACCGATCGAAATGTATATTTTAATCGGTTTTTAGTATAAACACCATGCAGCAGAATAAAGACCATTTTCTCGCCGCCGTTCGGAAGTTCATGGAGATGGAAACGCTGACCCCGCCGCTGCTGCGGGAGCTGATTGACCATATCGATGTGTACGAAACACAAGGAACCGGAAAGCACCGCACCCAGCGAATCACCATTTTCTACCGCTTCGTGGGCTATATCGACATCCCTGAATCCCCGGAGGATGAACCCTACACCGCCGATACCCGCCGGGGCGTTGCGGTGAAGTACATCCCCAAATTGGCATAAAAACAGCAGGCGCAAAGCCTGCAAAACCCGTATCAAGGCAGAAAATAGGGTGTTCATAACAAATCCGTTATGAACACCCGAAATGGCTCGTAGCACCGAAAAAGATATCACGGGATTTTTAGAAAAATCGCTTGTACAAGGCTTTTTCGGACTTTTTATATTCTTTTTTACCTTCGACCATTGTGGTCGGAGGTCTTTCTTGCCTTTTCCATTGCGAACCAAAAAAGATATCATCTCAACTCGTCAAAGGAGATTCTGCGGTTTGATCGCCCGTCCAGTCCATCCAAGTGAGCCTGCCCACTCACGAGCTTGTCCTCGTTCTTCTTCGTCCTCGCTCCGATGGATTGTTGTCAGGAAATCAATGTAACCACCAATTCCACCAACATCGTCAAAAACAGGAAGTCCGTCTGCTGCAATGCAAACCGGAGAGTGGCCGTCCAGAACAGCGCGTATGACTGAACCATCTTGTCCTTCAAGGTCGTTCGCATAGTAATCCTGCGTGAGTTCAATTGACACTTCCCAGCCATCGCCGTAGTCATACAAGTAATTGATCCGGTCACTTTGTGCCTGCATTCGGACAGTCGTGAACGCTGTCAGC
>CAZVSJ010000005.1:0-4673 GCA_964629755.1 uncultured Oscillospiraceae bacterium
ATGCGCATCCACTCCATGTCGATCTCGTCGTCGAGGACGATGTTCTCGCCGAAGTAGAGGCGGTTCAGGCGGCGGTACTCGGCGTTGAGCACGTCGGGCGTGAGCGCCGTGCCCTCCTGCGCCATCTTGCCGATGTTCATCTCGAACTCGGCGAACATGGTCTGGCGGTAGAGCGTGGTGCGGAACTGCTCCAGGAAGTGGTTGATGAGGTAGGCGCGCTCCTTCTTATCGGTGGTCTTGCCGAGCAGGTATTCCATCAGCAGGGCCTCGTTGCAGGTCGAAGCGACCTCCGCAACGAAGATCACATAGTCCGCGTCGAGCGGGTTCTGGGTTTTGGTGGAGAGATAGGAGTGCAGGGCGTGGCCCATCTCGTGCGCCAGGGTGAACTGGCTGTCGAGCGTGCCGGTGTAGTTCAGAAGGACGTACGGATGCACGCGTGCGCCCGCGGAATACGCGCCGGAGCGCTTGCCCGCGTTCTCATAGACGTCGATCCAGCGGTTGTCGAAGCCCTCCTTGAGGATCTTGCGGTAGTCGTCGCCGAGGGGAGCCAGCGCGTCATAGACGGTCTGCTTGGCCTCGTCGATGGTCGCGTGCGTGGCGACGCCCTCGACCAGCGGGGTGTACAGGTCGTACATATGCAGCTCGTCCACGCCGAGCAGCTTCTTGCGCAGGTCGACGTAGCGGTACATCTTGTCCATGTTCTTGTGGACGGCCTCGATCAGGTTCGTGTAGACCGCGACGGGGACGTTGGTCCCGTCGAGCGAGGCTTCCAGCGAGGAACCGTACTTTCTCGCCTGCGCGAAGAACTGAAGCTGCTTGACCTGCGCGGACAGGACAGCGGAGATCGTGTTCTTATACGCGCCGTAGGTGTGGTAGAGGTTTTCAAACGCGCTCTTGCGCAGGACGCGGTCGCTCGACTCCATATAGGAGATATAGGTGCCCTGCGAAAGCGGATGATGCTTGCCCTCGCTGTCGACGGCGTCGGGGAAGGTCACGTCGGCGTCGTTGAACATTCCGTAGATATTGTCGGGTGCGTTGGCCATCTCGCCGGCGGCAGCCAGCAGCTTTTCCTCGGCGGGGCTGAGGACATGGGCGCGGCGGCGGCGAATGTCGTTCAGGAAGCGGCGGTAGCGCTCCAGCGCGGGACATTCGGCGTAGAACTTCTCCATCGTCTCGTCCGAGATCGCCATGATCTCCGGCGTGGCGAAGCTGGAAGCGGCGTTCAGCTCGACATAGGCGCTCATCACCTTGCCGACCATGGCCTGATATTTCGACACGCGGGCGTCCTCATCGGAGCGGCGCATGGCGTAATTGCCGAGGGCGTCGGCCAGAACCGCGACCTTTTCCTCCAGCTCCATATAGCCCAGGAGCTGTTCGGGGCTCTCGCCGAGCTTACCGGCAAAGGCGGCGTATTCGGAGACGAGGGCTTTCGCCTTTTCCAGATCCTGCTCCCACAGCTCGTCCGTGGCGTAAATGTCGTGGATCGCCCACTTATCCTGCTCGCGCACCTCTGCGCGCTCGGGGATCTTCTTTGTTTCAGCCATTGATGTTACCTCCGTTGGTTTTTTCTTTTATCATATCACATTTCGGGCGGTTTCTCAATGCTTTTTCGCTCCAAACAAAAAGAAAACGCCCGCGAGGGGCGTTTTCTGTGCTTAGTTTTCGGTGATCTCGAGCACATCCATCGGGCAGGCCTTGGCGCAGATGCCGCAGGCGATGCACTTCGACGCGTTGGGCATTTCCGGCTCAAAGACGAGCACGCCGAACGGGCAGGCCTCCTTGCACTTGCCGCAGCCGACGCAGAGCTTCTTGTTGATCATGTACACGCCGGTCTTGGGGTTCTGCACGATGGCGCCGTGCTCGCACGTTCTGGCGCACTTGCCGCACTGGACGCAGGTCATCGGGCGCACTTTGCCGTTGCGCTGGACGATCTGGATGCAGGACTTGTCGGGATGGAATTCCTTATAAAACGCGTTGGAGCAGGCGCGGACGCATTCCAGACAGGCCATGCACTGCGCGTCTTTTTTCACGGTCAGTTTTTTCATTTCGGTTTCCCCTTTATGTTTTGTTTGATCGAAACCATTATACCTTTTATTGCGCGATAAATCAATCCAAAACGACCGATTTCTTAAAAAAAGATCGGGCGCGTATTTTTTTTGCCGTGCGGCAAATACTACGAGCGCTACAAAAACAAGGAGGACGAATATGAAACGCTTTCTCGCATTGATTACAGTATTGACGCTGCTGTGCGTGCTGCTCACGGCTTGCACGGGCGGCGGCAATGTCTCTAACGATCCCAACGGCTCCATCAGCTCCAATCCCGCCGACAAGCAGACGGACGCGGCCTCTGACCTGAATCCCGGCACAAGCAGCACCAACGGCAGCACGGGCAATTCGGACAACGCAGACATCTTTGACCTGCCGAACGGCAACGGAAACGGCAGCAACGGCACGGGCGGCGTGAACGGCAACGGCGGAAACGGCGTGACCGGCGAGAGCAACGGCACGAACGGCAACGGCACGAACGGCAACGAAAACGGCGTCGGCGTCCCGCAGGGCAGAGGTATGCGCAGATTTTAATACTAAAAACCGATTAAAATATGCATTTCAATCGGTTTTCAACGCCGTACCGGCGTTGCATTTTCGCGATGAAAAGGAAAGCATCGCGAAAATACGTCTTGTACGAATCACGATATTGCAATTGAAATGTGCTTTGCGCATTTCAATTGATGATTGGTATAAGGGAACTCTGTATCAAAGAGCTTCCCTATCGTACAGCGCAAAGGAGCTGTCTCACTACCGAAGTGAGGCAGCTCCTTGTTTTCTTTGCTTCAGTCCTCCTGCCGGACATAGCGCAGGACATTGCGGAACAGTCCTTCCAGCAGGGCGTCATTCGTGCGGTAGTAGGTGCGGCCGCCCTCCGTCTGCGCGTCGAGCAGGCCCACGTCGCACAGTCCCGTGAGCAGGCGCGAGACGGTGCCCGGATTGAGATTCAGCTTCTGCGACAGCGCGAGGCAATAGGAGCGCTCCCTGCTCAGCATCCGCAGCAGCGACAGGCGGTTCGGGTCGCCGAGCAGCTTCATCGCGTTCACCTCGCCGTCGTTCAGGATGCCCGCGCCGCGGCCGCCCACCTTCATCGAGCGTGGCTGCCCGCTGCCGACATAGAGGAAAAAGTCGCGGTCGTGGAAATCGCCGCCAAGGAACCAACTGTCGGCAAAGCTGAACGCCACGACGACGCGCTCGGTCTCCTGCGTGAGGTCGATCCTGCCGCGCTGCTGCAAGTACTGCTCCGCGGGGCAGCGGTCAAAGAAGGTCTGCCACGCGTCGAGCAGCGCCTGCCGCTGCGGAAGAAATGCCTCAAGCGTCTGCTCCATCCGCCCAACCACGGGCTCCAGCAGCAGCCGCAGTTTTTCCAGATGGGCGGAGTAATTCGTAAACACCTCGATCAGCTCCAGCCGTTCCGCGGCGGAGAGCTCCAGCGAATAGATCTGCGAGGCCAGAGGCACGCCCTTCTTTGAAG
Source organism: uncultured Oscillospiraceae bacterium (assembly GCA_964629755.1). GTDB lineage: Bacteria > Bacillota > Clostridia > Oscillospirales > Oscillospiraceae > JAZOXB01. The sequence continues at coordinate 3,521 of CAZVSJ010000005.1, forward strand.
CGTCCTGCGTCATAAAAAGGCCCATTTTGGAGACGGAGCGGATGCAATAGCCCTGCGTCTGCAGCGTCTGCCAATAGGCGTCCAGCGCGGCCAGATGCGCGTCAAAGGCGGGATGCTCCCAGAGCATAAAGCTATAGACCATGGCAAACGCGATGCAGTAAGGGCCGTTGCCCGCTTCGATGGGGCGGTCCTTGAAATAGTATTGGAGCAAAGGCTCCGTGCGGTCCAGCCCGGCACAGCAAGCATCCGTCATCGCCCGGAGCTGCTCCGGCCGCAGCGCCAGCGTCTCCTGCGAGGTGAGATGCTCGGCAGGCGTTTCGTTGACGAAGGCGTGCAGCAGATTTACGGCTTCAAACAGGGGATACGCTTGATCGACAATCTTCGTTTCCAATCGATACCCTCTTTTCCTTGTCCCGGCGCAGGGGGTGGAAAAACCCTGCGCCGGATTCCTTTATTTCGTGGCGTCGTCAAAGCGCAGCAGGAGCACCGCGCACTCGGCGCGGGTGGCCGCGGCGTTCGGACGGATCGTACCGTCGGGATAGCCGCCGAGCAGGCCGGTTTCGACCGCCCAGGTCATGGCGTCCTTCGCGTAGGTGTGGATCTCGCCGGCATCCGTGAAGGAAGCGGACGGCTTCGTCTTTTCCAGCGTGATGCCTTGCGTCTGCGCGTAGCGGTAGAGGAAGGTGGCAAGCTGCTCTCTCGTGACAGGCTCGTCCGGGGAGAAGCGATTCTCGCCCGTGCCGTTGGCCACGCCGGTCTCCACCGCCCAGGCGACGGCCTTGGCATAGTAGGCATCGGCGGCCACATCGGCAAAGCCTGCCTCGCGCTGCGCGTCCGGCGAGCCTGCGCTGCGCCAGAGCACGGTGACAAACATGGCACGCGTCATTTGCGCGTCCGGCTCGAAGGTATCGGTGCCGGTGCCGTTGAACAGACCGCGCCACACGGCCTCGACGATCTCATCCTCCGCCCAGTGGCCTTCGATGTCCCTGAAGCGGGCGCGGATGGCCTGCAGCTCTTGCTGCTTCTCCTGCTCGCGCTGCGCCTGCTCCTGCTTCTCGGCAAGGGCAGCCTCGGCGGCTTCCAGACGGGCAAGGTTGGTAACGAGCGCCTTTGCCTCCGGCGTCAGCGCGTCATAGGCGGCGCGGGCGGCGGC
>CAZVSJ010000005.1:4773-41720 GCA_964629755.1 uncultured Oscillospiraceae bacterium
TCACGAGCGCCTGTTCCTCCGGCGTCAGCGCGTCATAGGCGGCGCGGGCGGCGGCGATGGCCGCTTCGTCCGTCAGGGCGACGTCCTGCGCGTCGGGAAGCTGCGCGATCAGTGCCTCGACCTGCGCCGCGGCGACCTGCGACAGCGCAGCGGACAGGACGTTTGCGTTCGGGACGAGCGCCTTCTGCGCATCGGTCAGGCCGTCATACATCGCCTTGACCTCCTGCACGCGCGACGCGTCCGCAGCGGTCAGGCAGTCGACGGGCTTGAGTGCCTCGATGGCGCGGGTCACGGCGGCTGCGGCGACCTCATCGGGGTCATTTTCGTTCACGGCCGGAGACAGGGTTGTCACGGCGGCGGGGCCGGTCTCCCCGTCCGCGTTGTAAGCGCTGACGCGGTAGGCATAGGTGATGCCGACGGACAACGCCGTTTCGTCGGTATAGCCGCAGGCCGTCAGGCCCTCGGCCAGCGGGGCAAAGTCCTCATAGAGCCATGTCCCCTGTCCGTCGCGCTCGGCAAAGACGGCGACGGCACGCTCGACGGTGTAGGTGACCGGCTCAACGGCGGCTCTGCCGGCCTCGTTCCACGTCAGGACGGCGGTGCGGCCGTCGCCCTCGGTCGCGGTCAGCTCCGTGACGGTATAGAGGCTGGGCGCAAGGTCGATGATTTTGCCGTTCTCCGTGCCGAAGAAGCCGAGCCAGACCTCGGTGTCATAGCCGGTGCTGTCTTCGGGACGGTACATGGTCAGCCCAAGGTCGGCGTAGATATAGCCGTAGCTGCCGTCTTCCAACTCGCCGTAGCTTTTGTAGATACCGGTAAAGTTGCCGTAGTAGGCCGTATCGCTGCCGATCATGCGCGTCTCGAGCAGCGGCGCGGTCTGACCGAAGAAGATGTAGGTATCGAGCGCCGGGCAGTCATAGAAGGCGCAGTTGCCGACGCGGGTCAGCGTCGACGGCAGACTGACCTTGCGCACGCTTTCGTTGCCGCTGAAGGCCCACGAGCCGACGCGGGTCACGCCCTCTGGGATCACATACTCGCTCTGCGTCCGGCCGGCAGGGTACAGGCGCAGGGTCTTGCCGTTGTAGTCATACAGGACGCCGTCGACGGAGCGATAATTGCGGCTGTCGGGGTCGACGAAGACGTTTTCCAGCGCGGTGCAATCCGCGAAGCCCGAGCCGTCCTCCGTGATGCCGATGTCGGCCATGCCGGCGGGCAGGGTCAGCTCCTTCAGGCTGGTGCAGCCGGCGAACATTCCCGCCGCAAGCGCGGTGAGCTTGTCCGGCAGCGTGATCGTCTCCAGCGCGGTGCAGCCGGCGAAGGTGTTGTCCGCCACGTCATAGACGGTGTCGGGCAGGTCGACACTCGTCAGGCCGGTGCAGCCCTGGAACGCGCGGTAGCCGATGCCCACAAGGCCCTCCGGCAGACGCAGCGTGGTCAGCGCGGTGCAGCCGTTGAACGCGTCGCTGTCGATGAGGCAGGTCGTCTCGGAATCGGCAAAGATGACCTCCTCCACGGCGGAGTTCTGGAACGCGGCATAGCCGATCTTGGTGACGCTGCCGGAGATATAGACCTTTTTCAGCGTCTTGTTGTTCTGGAACAGCATCCCCGGGATCTGCGTGACGGTGTCGGGGAAGGTAAATTCGGCGGTGTCATTGGCGGTCGGCCAGATCACGACGTTGCCCGTCTCACGATCCAGCAGCAGGCCGCCCGCGGAGGCATAGAGCGGGTTTTCGCTGTCGACAAAGATGTTTTTCAGGTACGGGCAGTTCTGGAACGTGCTGGAATAGAGCTGCACGTTCGCGCCCAGATAGACGTCCTCAATCGGAGCCGTGCCATAGGTCTGGTATTTGTCGTTGAGGTAGCGGAATGCGTAGGCGTCCAGCTCCGTCAGGGTGTCGGGGAAGGCCAGCGTCTCGGCGGCATAGGCCTGATAGAAGGCGCTGCTGCCGACATAACGCAGCTTCGTGCCGGTAAAGTCGAGGTTTTTCAAGCTCCAGCAGGAGTTGAAGGCATAATCACCGATCGTTTCGAGCTTGCCCGGCCATGCGACCCCGGCCAGCTTCTGGCAGTTATAGAACGCGCGGTCGCCGATCTCGGTCACCTCATCGGAGAGCTTCAGCTCGGTCAGGAGCTTGCAGCCATAGAAGCAGTACGGCGGGATGACGGTCACATTGCCGCAGTCGATGCTTGTCGCGGCGGCGCAGTTATAAAACGCCCGTTCTCCCAGCTCCCGCACGGAAGCGGGCAGGGTGATCCGCGTCAGCTTGGAGCAGTTGTTGAACGCGTAGGCGCCGACGGTCTCAAGTCCCTCGTTGAGGCTGAGCGTGGTGAGCGCCGAGCAGCCGCTGAACGCGCTTTTGCTGACGGTGCGGACGGTGGACGGCAGGGTGATCGTCTTCAATCCGGCGCAGTTCTGGAACACGGACACGCCGATCTCCGTCAGGCTGCTGCCAAGCTCGAGCACAGTCGCGGCACGGCAGCCGCTGAACGCAAACTCGCCGACCTTCGTCACGCCGTCCGGCAGACGGATGGCCGTCAGCTTGCTCAGATTTTCAAACGCGTGGGCGCCGATCTCCGTCACGGAGTCCGGGATGGTGACCGCGCTGGTGCCCGTGCGCCCGGCAAGGGCATAGTCGCCGATGATCTCGGTGGTGCTCAGGAAGTCGGAGCCGTAGTTTTTATACGGGAAGACCATGAAAACGGTCCCGTTGCCGCCGTACAGGGCGTGTGTTTTCGGGTCGACGCTCAGGTAGGTGCTGCCCTCTTCGACGGTGAAGCTGTCGAGCTTGCTGCAGCCGTTGAAGGGCGTCTTGCCGAAGGCATGGCCGCCGCGCAGCTCGGAGCCGGCGGGGAAGATGACGGTGGTCAGGTTGGTGCAGCTCTGGAAGGCGTTGTCGCCGATATAGGTCACGCTCTCCGGCACGGTGAACTGCGTCAGGCCGGTGCAGCCGTAGAACCACTGGCTGCCGATGGTGTCATATTCGCCCGTGACGGAGGTCAGCGCCTTGCAGTTGTAGAAGACGCTGGTGCCCAGCTCCTCCGGCGATCCGGCAAAGTGGGCAGAGGTCAGGGCATCGCAGCCGTAGAACACCGCGTAGCCGACCTTTTCCACGGTGGCGGGGATCGTCACGCTCGTCAGCTTGTCGTTGTCGCGGAAGCAGCTATCGCCCAGCACGGTCACGTTCTTGAGGTCGGGCAGCGCCTCGAGGCTCTTAAGCCCGTTGAAGCAGGACAGCGGCAGCTCCGTCAGACTGCCGGAGAGGGAAATATTCGTCACACTGCTGCAATTATACCACTGATAGCCCTTGGAATCCAGCGTTTTCACGGAATCCGGCAGAATAATTTCCTGCAGCGCCTTGCAGTTGGCAAAGGCATAGGTGCCGATGTCCGTCACCGAATCGGGCAGGGTGACGTTTTCGAGCAGCGAACAGTTGTTGAAGCAGTAGGCGGGGATCACCGTGATCCCTGCGGGGACGGTGATCTGCGTCAGCTTGGAGCAGTTCTGGAATGTGTACGGGCTCCAGGAGGTCATTGAGGCGGGCAGAACGAGCTTGGTCAGGTTCGTGCAGCCGTTGAAGGCGCTCTCGCCGAGGGTCTGCACCGAATCGGGCAGGTAGATCTCCTGAATGCTGGTGTTATAGGCAAAGGCGCGGGTTGCAATGTCCGTGATACCGTCCGGCACATGGACCACGGCCTCGGAGCCGTTATACTTGACCAGCGTGGTTCCCTGGATTGTGAACGCGCCGCCGGACGCCGGCACGATAATCCGGCAGTCGGTCGCCGCGTCGCCGGTAACGGCGTGCGCCGTAATGGTCGCCTCGCCCTCGGAAACGGCGGTAACACTGCCGTACTGGTTCACAGTGGCGACGCTCTCATCCGAGGACGTCCATGTGACGTCCTGCGACGAAGCGTTGTAGGGCTCGTAGGACATGACGCGCAGAGAATAGCTTCTGCCGATCTCGATGGTCTTTTCCGTCTCGTTGAGCGTGAAAGCGCTCATGGGGATCGGGTCGAGCGCCTCGCTCGTGACGGTGACGGTGCAGGTCGCGGACAGGCTCTTATTGGACACGGGCACGGCCGTGACCGTGACGGTGCCGGGCTTCATGCCGGTGATCTCGCCGTCCTGTACGCGCACGACCTGCATATTCGACGAGCTCCACATGACCTCCTGCGTGGTGGCGTTTTCCGGCGTCAGGATCGCGGTAAGCTGCGCCGTCTCATTCGTGCGGACAGTGACCGACTGCTGGTCAATGGCGATAGACTCCACCTGCACGAAGGGCATCTGCACCTGATAGACCACGTTGTTCAGCGCGTAGTCATAGGCCAGGATGTAAAAATACTCATCCGTCAGCTTGTCATAGAAATCCGTGACGTCGAAGGTCAGCGTCAGCACCTCTTCGGGCATCGCGTCGGAGCCGTCTGCGTGGACGCAGGGCACCATGTAATCATAGTAGTCCTCGCCCATCTGGTAGCCCTTGGCGTTGCGCTCGGCGGAGACGAGCATCGCGGCCATCAGATACTGGTTGTCGGAGAGCTGCACGTCGAGATACACACGGCCGTCCTCGCCGGTGTAGAAGGCCAGATCCTCGCCGTTGACCAGACGCGGTGCCTCTCCGTCGACGGTAAAGTCAAATTCGTACGTCGCGTTTTTGTTGTTCTGCGCGCCGTCCGCGTCCACATAGGCCTGCATCGCATAGTGCAGACGGGAGTTGTTGGACAGAGCCGCGCTGAAGGTGCCGCCGACGTCGGTGGCAAGCACCTGCCCGTAGTTGGCGTTATAATAGCTCTTGCGGAAATTGATGCCGGAGCCGGCGGCGTAGAGCTGGTCGGTGTCGAGGTCGGTGATCTGCACCTCGACCTCCTTCGCGCCGCGCAGCAGACCGGCCTGCAGGTAGTACAGTGTGTCAACACCGCTGCCGTTGCCCATCGTCAGGGCGATCTTGTCCTTGCTGGCGGCAGGCTCCTGCACGCCCTCGGGCAGGTCGAACAGGTAGTGGCCCATGTTGAACAGATAGGTGTTGCCCATCAGTCCGGCGACCTTGGTGGCATAGACCGCCGGGGTCTCGCCGCTGAATTCGTCCACGTCGAGGATGGGCGCCTGCGTCCAGTCTCCGTAGAAGGCCAGGAACGGGATGGACAGCGTGGCGTGCGACGTGGAGGTCAGGACGACATAGCCCTCGACATAGATGCCATTGTCAAAGTTGGCGTCGAGATAGGCGCGGTCTTCTGCGCTCAGCGTCACGGTGACGGTGACGGTCGTGTCGCCGCCCGCGGGGACGGAGACCGTCTTGCCGTCTAAGGTGCCGCCGGAGACGCGGATGTCGTCGGTGTCCGCCGAGAGGGCATAGCCCGCCTGCGCGATGAAGCTGCCGTCGGCGGTGACCTGCTCGGTCTGCACCAGCGTCTCGATGTCATAGCTGAGCGGCATCGTGGTCATGTTTTGAATATGGAATTCCAGCGTATACACGCCGGTCTTGAGCGGGTCGTCGCCCAGCTCCAGCTTGGTCTTTTCCTCGCCGCGCACATACAGATACGCGGGCGATTCCAGCGCGGCCTCCAGATCTACAAGACCGGCACCCTGCTTTCTGGGCGAATAGGCCACGCCGCCGTTCATCTCGTCCGTCACGACCTCGGCGGTGGACATCGCCAGGCGGTTGATGAGAATGCGGCGGTTCGCCGCGCTCATGGCGGGATAGAGCTTCTTCACATACTGCGTCAGCACGGCTGCCACGCCCGCCATATAGGGCGAGGCCATGGATGTGCCGCTCATGTAGCCGTAGCTGTTGTTGAACGGCAGCGACGAATAGATGCCGCCACCGGGCGCGGTGATCTCCGGCTTCAGCTCCAGCCCGGGCAGCGGCCCCCAGGAGCTGAAATCGCTCATGGTCAGGAAGCCCTCGCCGGAGGCGTCCAGCGTCAGGGTCTTGTCCTCCAGCGCGGCGAGCATTTCGCCGTCGGAGAGGGAGATGGCCGCCGTCGGGACGCGGCAGTCCTCAATCGCCATATTCAGCAGATACCCGTCCTTGTTGTTGTAGATCAGGCAGCCGACCGCGCCGGCCGCGGCGGCGTTTTTCTGCTTGTCCTCAAAGGACAGCGAGCCGCGGCGGATCACGGCGATCTTGCCGGTCACGTCCAGCTCCGCGAAGTCCTCCGCCGCGCCGGCGCCCGGCACCATCACGAAGGAGAATTCCGCGCTCTCCTGCCCGTTCAGCAGCTCCGCCGCGAAATCATGGTTCTCAATATCCTGATAGGCGACGGTGTTCCCGCCGGCGGTGAAGGCCGTCTGCGCACCCGCGTTGATGCTGGCGACGGATAGGGCCGCGTGATAGCTCGAAGCCGAGCCGACGATGCCGTTATCGGGGTTCGACGTCAGCGCATAGTCGCCGTAGGTCGTGGAGAACGACGAGGAATAGGCGTTGCCCGCGGAGCAGTTGAGCAGGATGCCCGCCGCCTCCACGGTGGAATAATAACCGTCCAGCGCGGAGCCAGGTTCTTCCTCGGCAAAGCCGCCGGAGGAGCCGAGGGACATATTGATCACGTCCACGCCCAGCACGATGGCGTCGTTCAGTGCCGCCAGGACGACGTCGGTGTAAGCGCCGCCGGCGTTGTCGGAGAACACCTTGAAGATGGCCAACTGCGCCTCGGGCGCTTCGCCGGCAAAGGTGACGTTGCCGTTTGCGTCGACGGTCTTGCCGGCGGCGGTGCCGGCGACATGGGTGCCGTGGTCGTTGCCGTAATAGGTCACCGCGCTTGCCGACGGGATGACGTCCGTATCTACGTCGGCATAGTCAAAGGCGAAGGGCACCTTCGCGCTGACATACAGCTCGTCCGCCGTCAGCTTGTAGCCGTTGTAGTTGGCCGTCCACAGCGCGGCGTAGGAGTGCGCCAGCAGAGCGCCGTCCGTGTCGGTGGTGTAAAGGAGCTTTTCCAAATCCTTTTCGCTCAGGCGCGGCTCCTTCGGGTCGTTGGCGAAGGCCTCATGCGTCCAGTCCAGACCGGTGTCCAGAATGCCAATGACGACGCCCTGGCCCTGATAGTCCGTACCGTTGGCAAAGTCCTTCACGGACTGCGCCGTCTGCGCGGCGGTATCCGTGACGTCGGTGTACCATTTTTCGCTGAGGCGGACGCTTGCGACGCCGTCCATCGCCTCAATGGTTGCGATCTCGCCGTAGGGCACGACGGCGGAAAAGCCGCTGGCGACCGTGGTGTAGGAGTATTTCGTCTCGGCATGGATGCCGGCTGCGTCCATCTGGCGCAGCACCTGCGTCTGCATCGTGCCGATGACGCCGAGCTGCTCCTGCGCCTCCGGCGTGGTCAGGTAATCCGTGATGGACACGCCGTCGGGCCGGGCGTTTTGCTCCCAGGTCTCGACCAGACTTTCCGTGTCCAGCTCGATGATAACGCGCACCGCTTCGTCCGGCTCCGGCAGATCGATCTGCGTGAGCCGGTCGGGGTCTGCGTGGGCGGTGAGCCGCTCGAGGCTCTGCTCGGCGCTGACCTCATCGGTCACATCGCGCACGACCGCGGTGTTGACGGCCGGTTCGGTCGCGTCTGTGGCCGAGACGGTCATGGCCTGCGCCGGCAGCACGGTGACGAGCATCATCAGCGCCAGAAGAAACGCGCAAAAGCGGCGTCCGTGGTTGGCCTTGCTTCTTCTCATGTGCAATCTTCCTCTCTTTGGGTTGATCCTGTGGCGGCGCAAAAAAACGTGTGCTCTCCGCGCCGCGCATCGGGTTTGTTCCATTATAGACCCGCCGGCCGGAAATAGCAAGAATAATTTTGCAAAATTTGCATAATTGTTTTGCTGTTTCTGCATATATCGTCGCCCGTCCCGCATTTTTTCACGTTATACGCCAAAAAGGGCAGCGTGCAGAAGCTGCACACTGCCCTGACCGTTATTCTTCCTGTCACATCGGGATCAGCAGGAGTGTATGCTCCGGGACGGTGTCGCCGGGCAGGTCGTTCGCCTCGCGGATGGAGCGCACCGAGGTGCGGCAGTCCTTGGCGATGTCCCAAAGCTCCGTCTCGCCCTCCGTCCTGCGCAGCAGCAGCGACGGCCGTTCGCCGGGGGACTGCTGCAAGGGCGCGATCTCGCCGCCGCACACCGCCCGCAGCGGATGCACCGCGCTCGATTCCACCGTCACGCCCACGGGCACGCGCAGCGAGATGCCGCCGCTGCCCGCCGCGCAGTAAAGCTCGCCGCCCGTGATCTCCGTCACGGCGCAGGACGCGTTTTCCGCAAGCGGGACCGCAAGGCGCACGCTTGGGCGCAGCGTCTTGCCGTGCAGGGCGCCGTCCGGGTCATAATAAAGTACATTACAGTTGAGCGGCTGCTCGATCTCGGTCTGCTCGCCCGTGCGCTGCTTCGTCGCGTCGTCCGGATAGAGCCACGCATCGACCACGCTCCCTGCCGGCTCGTCGCATTCCGTGAGCGCCGTCTCGCGGAAGAGCTGGCGGTCGAGGACGCCGCTGACCTTCCATTCGTCAAACTGCGGCGACAAAACCGCATCCGTGCAGAACGCGTCGACGATCAGACGCAGCTTCTGCGTGCCGGCGGCAACGCACTGCGCCAGCAGATTCACGCTCGTCAACAGTCTCCGGCTGTCGAGCTGGCCGTCCGGCTCGGTCTCCGCCGAGGTCAGGCAGAGGAGCGTTTGCAGCTCGCAATCGTCCAGCTCCCGCTCCAGCTCGGCGTACTGCGAAAACGGCACGCTCCATTCATGGCTGTGCAGCGTCTCATCGGCGCTCTCATACAGTGCGTGGACGGTCAGCTCTCCCTTGAACACGGCCTTTGTCCCGACGACGCGTTGCTCCAGCATCTGCGTGCGGTACAGGCATTTGAGCAGGCGCGAAACGGCCGGCTTGCCGTTCGGCAGCTCCAGCTCCTCATTCAGCCCGAAGCTCTTCTCCCCCAGGCCCAGCGGCATTTGCAGCGGCAGCTCGGTGCGTTTGAGCTGCAGATTTTCCGCAGGCTCCGCGATGTCATAGCACAGGTGGCTCTGCGGCGCATAGACGCAGAGCGTGCAGGAAATGCCGACGCGCACGAGCAGCTTGCGCGAATTGAGCGCTCTGGCATCGACGCTGCGCAGGACGCAGCGGCATTGCAGGGTGCAGTTTTCCTGCTCCTGCGGAAATTCGCGCCGCACGGAGAACGGGATCTGCGCCTGCACGCACTGCACCTGTCCCTGCTCACTGACAAACAGCACGCCCGCCTGCACCACGCCCGCGACCGAAGCGCTGCCCGCCGTGCATTCCTCCGAACGGATGAGCAATGTGCCGAAGGCATCGACCACACGCTCGGCATCCGGGTAGCTGTCCGGGATAATGACGTCTGCGGTCTGCTCCTGCGAGACCGTCTCGCAGAGGATCCTGCTCAGATATTCGAGTTTACTGTCCTGAAACACAAGCTCCATTGTCCTCACTCCTTCTTCGTTCTACGAATATATACGCCGGGGAGGACAACTTTATGCCGGGAATTCATCGGAGAATCATCGTCTGGCGCAGCACAGTCCGCACACCAGCAGTGCGACGCCGATCAGCCCCAGCGCGAAAACGGACGAAAACAGCAGCGACAGCAGCAGTCCCGCGCCCAGCGCCATCAGCGACGTACCCAGCAATTCGTTTTTTCTGCACATAAAAACCGCCCCCTGCTACTGTATGCGCAGGAGGCGGCGGAAATGTCTTGGACGGTCAATAAAGCCTGAAACCGTCAGAATCAAAAGAACAACTTGAGAAATCGAACCGCAAACGGATTACTCCGGCTGTTTATGCTCCCAGAGGCGGATCTCCTTCGCGCTCTCGTAGAGGCGGACATAGCTCGCGTGGCGCGTCGGCTCGAGCTTGCCCTCGCGCAGCGCCGCAAGCACCGCGCAGTCCGGCTCGCGGATGTGGGCGCAGTCGTGGTAGCGGCAATGGCCGAGGTAGGGCGCGAAATCCGGGAAGGCGTATTGCAGATTCTCCTTCAGGATCAGCTCCATCTGCTCGGTGTCGAAGGAGGAAAAGCCCGGCGTGTCGATGACGTAAGTCTCGTCCGGCAGGCAGTACAGCTCGACGTGGCGCGTGGTGTGCCGTCCGCGGCCGAGCTTGTCGGACACCTCGCCCGTCTTGATGGCAAGCTCCGCGCTCAGGCGGTTGAGCAGGCTGCTCTTGCCGACGCCGGAGTTGCCGGTGAAGGCCACGGTCTTGCCGCGCACGGCCTGCCGCAGCGCCTCGACGCCCTCGCCCGTCTCCGCGCTGGTCGGAAACACCGCGAAGCCCGCGCGGCGGTAGATGCCGATGAGCTTTTCGCCGTCGTTGAGGTCGGTCTTGTTGACGCACAGGAGAACGGGGACGCCCCGGTCGCCCGCGATGGCCGCGACGCGGTCAATGAGGAACGGATCGGTCACGGGATTCGCGCCCGAGGCCAAAATAACCAAAGCGTCCAAATTGCTGACGGCGGGACGCACGAAGCTGTTTCTGCGCGGGGCGATGCGCTCGAGCGTGCCCCGTCCGCGCTCGACAGAGAAGTCGGTATAGTCACCGACGAGCGGGGTGATATGCTCCTTGCGGAAGATGCCGCGCGCGCGGCATTCCGTCACCGCGCCGTTCTCCTCCAGCACATAGTAAAATCCGCTGAGCGCCTTAACGATGCGCCCATGATGCAGCTTATCCATCGGTCACGGCGTCTGGCTGGCCGTGGTTTCCTCGGACGAGGAGGACGAGGACGGCTCAGTGCTGGGCTCGGTGCTGGGCGGCGTCGGCTCCTCCTCCGGCCCCAAAGAGACGTCGATCACGACGACGGTGCCCTTTTCGACCTTGGAGTTGGGCATTTCGCTCTGGCTGATGACCTTGCCGGCCTCGACGGTCGGGTCGTACATCTCGCGCACCTCATACATGAGCCCGGCGTCCTTGAGCAGGCTGATGGCCTCCATCTTGGTGAAGCCGATCACGGGCGGGACGACGACCTTGCCGTCGCCGGTGCTGATATAGACCGTGACCTCGTCGCCCTCCTTGAGCTGGCTGCCGGCGGCGGGGATCGTGCGGGTGACGCGGCCCTCTTCGACCTTGTCGCTTTCTTCGACGAGGAAGATGATGCTCAGGCGGATGTCCAGCGCCTCCAGACGCGCCTTGGCGTTGTCCTTGAGGTCGTTGGTCAGATCGGGCATTTTGTTCTCGCCGAGGCTGATATAGAGCGTGACCGTCTGGCCCTTTTCGAGCTTTTCACCCGCGGCCGGCTCGGTGCGCACGACGTTACCCTGGCGTACCTTGTCGCTGTTTTCGTCCTTGATGATGATCTGCAGGCCGAGCTTGAGGTTTTCCAGCGTCTGGGTCGCCTGACCCTCGGTGTAGTTCTCGAGGTCCGGCATCTGTTTGGCCTCCGGGCCCTTGCTGACGGTCAGGGTGACGGTGCGGCCGGGCTTGACCATGTCGCCGGCCTTCGGCGTCTGCGCCATGACGTAGCCTTCCTCATATTCGTCGCTGTATTCCTCCTTGACGTTGCGCACGTCGACGCGCAGGTCGGGATAATCGTCGGGGTCGATGTCCTCCAGACGCATTCCGACGAACTTCGTCACCTCGATCTCGCCGTTTTCCACGTCAGAGGTCGATTCCGTATTGCGCGGCTCGTCCGAACCGCCCGTCAGCGCCACGATCAGCACCACGAGCAATATCACGAAGACGGCAGCGGCGGCGACGATGCCGATGGTCAGGTTGCGGCGGCGCTTGGCCTCGGCCAGCTCCTTTTCGCGTCTTGCGCGCTCGGCGCGGCGCTCTTCGGCGGTGCGGCCGTCGGGATTCTTGGCCGCCCGCTGCGCGGCATAGCGCTCGGCCTCGGAGCGGGTCATACCCGTGCGCTGCGCCGGCTGGCGCGCGGCGGCTGCGGGTGCGCCGAACTGGAAGGTGATGGCGGGATTCTTGCGGAATTCCTCCATGTCATGCAGCATTTCCGCCGCGGAGCTGTAGCGGTAGTCCGCGCTGGCGCTCATGGCGCGCATAACGATCTGTTCCAGACCGATGGGGATGTTCGGCATCAGCTCGCTCGGGCGGCGGGCGCCGCCGTTGATGTGCTGGATGGCGACGGAGACGGGCGTCTCACCGTCATAGGGCGTGCGGCCCGTGAGCATTTCATACATCACAACGCCGAGGGAGTAAAGGTCGCTGCGGTTGTCGACCCGGGCGCCCTTGGCCTGCTCCGGCGAGATATAATGCACCGAGCCGAGCGCCTCACGCGTCAGCGTGTTCTGGGCGGAGCCGACGCGGGCAATGCCGAAGTCCGCGACCTTGATGCTGCCGTCCTTGAGGATCATGATATTGTGGGGCTTGATGTCGCGGTGGACGATGCCGCGGCTGTGCGCGTGGTCGAGCGCCTTGGCAATCTGCATGGAAAAATGCAGCGTCTCGCGCCAGTTGAGGCTGAGCTTCTTTTCCAGATACTGCTTGAGCGTGATGCCCTCGATCAGCTCCATGACGATATAGTCCGCGTCGCCCGAACGGGAGACGTCATACACGCTGACGATATTCGGATGCGACAGCATGGCGACCGCCTGCGACTCGGCGTGGAAGCGGCGGCGGAACTCCTGGTTCCGCGACAGCTCGTCCTTGAGAATTTTGACCGCGACCAGACGGTTGAGCCGGTGGTCGAGCGCCTTATATACCACTGCCATACCGCCCGTGCCGATGACCTCAAGGATCTCATAGCGGCTGTCTAGCAATCTTCCTATGTAATTTTCCATGGCAACTCCCTGTTCCGCTTAAGCGGCCCGTTCCGAAACGGCGAACGGGTGCCGAAGTGTAGTTGGTCTCACAGCGCGATCAAAACCGAGGTCACGTTGTCCGGCGCGCCGCGGTCCTTTGCGATCTCCAGCAGGCGCTTGCAGCAGTCGTCCATCCGCGCGCCGTGGACGACTTCAAATAGGATCTCCTGATCGGCCATCAGGTTGGAAAGGCCGTCCGTGCAAAGCAGGAGGCAGTCGCCCTTGCGCACGGTGAGATAGAACACGTCGGCAAAAACCTGCGCGCTCGTGCCGACGGCGCGGGTGATGAGGTTTTTGCTCGGGTGATTTTTGGCCTGCTCCGGCGTCAGCTCGCCGCGCTGCACCATCAGCTCGACAACGGAGTGATCCGTCGTGACGCAGTTTATGCCGTCGGCGTTGATGTGGTAGGCACGGCTGTCGCCGATGTTGACCACGAGGGCGGTCTTGTCGTGCACGAGCGCGGCGACGAGGGTCGTGCCCATGCCGCTGTATTCCTCGCTGAGCAGCGACTGCTCATACACGGCGATATTGGCCAGCGACGCGGCGCTGCGCAGGACGCGCTCGCACTCCTGCGGCGTCTGCGCGGCGGAGAAGGAGCGCTTGACCTCCTCGGAGAACACCTCGCTGGCCAGCCGGCTTGCCACGTTGCCCGAGCGGGCGCCGCCCATGCCGTCGCAGACGACGGCCAGAAGCGCGTTTTCGCCAAGCTGTTCGATGCGGTAGGCGTCCTGATTCTGTTGCCTTACGTTGCCGGTATCGGTCAGTCCCCAGACCTCCATGGCGTCACATCCTTCCGTTTTCGCGTTCAAATTTCCGGCGAAGCTGCCCGCAGGAGGCGTTGATGTCGCTGCCGAGCGTCCTGCGGACGGTCGCCGGGATGCCGTGCTGCTCCAGCGTCTGCTGGAAGGCACGCACCGTCTCCGGCAGGCTGGGCTTCAGCGGGCTCTCCGCCACTTCGTTGAGCGGGATCAGATTTACATGGGCCGCGATGCCGCGCAGTTTTTTGATAAGGAGCTGCGCCATCTCCGGCGTGTCGTTCACGTCGCGGATCATCGCGTATTCAAACGAGATACGCCTGCCCGTTTTCTCGAAATACCGCTTGCACGCGGCCAGCAGGGTATCGACGGGATATTTTTTGTTGACCGGCATGATGCGGCTGCGCACCTCGTCCGTCGGCGCGTGCAGCGATACGGACAGCGTGAGCTGCAAATTCTCCTCCGCCAGCCGGTCGATCCGGTCGACAAGGCCGCAGGTCGACAGGCTGATGTGGCGCATTCCGATGTTCATGCCCTCGGGGGAATTGACGAGCTGCAAAAACCGCAGCACGGTGTCGTAATTGTCCAGCGGCTCCCCGATGCCCATCAGGACGATGTTGGAGATCGGAAGCCCGGAGTCAAGCTGCGTAAAAAGCACCTGGTCGAGCATCTCCGACGGCGTCAGGCGGCGCACCAGCCCGCCCAGCGTCGACGCGCAGAACGCGCAGCCCATCGGGCAGCCTACCTCCGAGGAGATGCAGACGGTGTTGCCGTGGTGGTAGCGCATGAGCACGCTCTCGACGCAGTTTCCGTCCGTTAGACGCCATAAATATTTGATCGTTCCGTCTTTTTGGGATTCCAGACGGCGCGCGACGGTCGGGAACGGGAGCGTGTAACGCTGCGCCAGCTTCTCGCGCAGGGGCTTGGAGAGATTGGTCATCTCGTCAAAGCTCCGCGCGCCGCGGTGCAGCCACGCGTAGACCTGCCCGGCGCGGAACTTCGGCTCGCCGAGGTCGGTCGTGAACTCCTGCGTCAGCTCGGCAAGGGTCATGGATTTGATGTCCTTCAAGGCTTCCTCCTGAGTTTGCAGATAAAAAATCCGTCCGTGCCGTGGTCGCACGGCAGAAGGGTCGTCATGGCGGCGGTGGGAATGCCGGAATTTTCGGGGAATTCGACCGCCTCGGCGGTGAATGCGGGATGCGCCTGCAAAAACGCCTCCGCGACCGCCTCATTCTCCCGGCGCAGGACGGTGCAGGTGCTGTAGACGAGCACGCCGCCGGGTTTGACATATTCCGCCTGCTGCGCCAAAATCGCGCCCTGCAGCGCGGGCAGGCGCTCGGTCTGCGCAAGCGGCTTATAGCGGATGTCGGGTTTTTTGCGGATCACGCCCAGCCCGGAGCAGGGCACGTCCGCGATCACGGCGTCCATCGCGCCGCGCCATTCCGGCACCGGCTCGGCGGCGTTTTGCAGCCGCGTTTGCAGGATGGAAATGCCCAGCCGGGCAGCGCCATTTTCGATCAGCTTCAGCTTGTGGCCGTGGATGTCGCAGGAGATCAGCTCCCCGCGGTTTTCCATGGCGATCGCAGCGGCAAAGCTCTTGCCGCCGGGCGCCGCGCAGCAGTCGAGCACGCGCATTCCGGGCAGCAGGCCCGCCGCACGCACGGCCAGCTTCGCCGCCGCGTCCTGCGCGTAAAACCAGCCCTCGCGGTAGGCCGGAAGCTGCTCCAGGCTGCCCGTGCCGCTGACGGTCAGGCAGTCCGGCAGGTAAGGATGCGTTTGCGCCTGTGCGCCCGCCTCCCGCAGCGCCTGCAAAACCTGCTGCGCGTCTGCGCGGAGGGGGTTGACCTGCAGGACGGTGTCGGGCGATTCGTTGTCGCTTTGCATCAGCGCCTCGGCCTTCTCCCGCCCGAACTCGCGGACGAAAAGGTCGGCAAGCGCCTGCGGATGGCTGTATCTTGTTGCCATGTCAGGCGGCATTTCTAACGGCTGCGCCCGCAAAATCGCCCGCAGGACGCCGTTGACGAGCCGCGCGGCGGCCGGATTGGCATGGCGCTTGGCCTGATTGACCGCCTCGTTCACGGCGGCGGAGGCCGGAATTTTATCGGTGAATTCCAACTGGTAGACCGCCAGACGCAGGATGTCGCGCACCACGTGTTGCAGCTTTCCGCGCACGAAGGCGTCGATCCGCCAGTCCAGCAGCATTTGATTTTGCAGCACGCCGTAGCACAGGCGGCTGGCCAGCGCCGCCTCGCGGCGGTCCATGCCGGCAAGCCGCTGCTTCAGCGCGCCGTCGGCCCATGCGCTGCGGCTGCGGCAGTCGCCCAGCGCCAGAAGCGCGGCGTCTCTTGCGTTCATTGCCATATTACAATTCAATCGGGTGGCCGCGGAAATAGTCCGGCGCGGCCATTTTCTTGCCGCCCTCGGCCTGCAGGCAGGTGATCACGAGGACGTCCCCGCCGCCGCAGGCGATCTCTAACCCCTGCTTGGTCAGGGCGAGCAGGGTGCCGGGCGCTTTTTCGGTCTTTTTATCGGTCGGACGCACGGCGAAGATCTTAAAGCGCTTGCCGGTCAGCTCCGTTGTCGCCACCGGCCACGGATCGAGGCCGCGCACATGGTCGATGATCTGCCGCGCAGAGCGCGTCCAGTCGATCGGGCAGAGCGCCTTGCTGAGCATCGGCGCGAAGGTCGCCTTGTCGTGCTCCTGCGGTGTGCGCGTGACAGTCCCTGCCTCAATATTCCGTAACGTGTCGCAAAGCAGGCCGCCGCCGATCTGGGCAAGCCTGTCAAGCAGGCTCTGCGCGTTTTCAAAGGGGTCGATGGGCGTTTTGCGGATCTCGATGATGTCGCCGGCGTCCATTTCCGCCGCCATATACATCGCGGTCACGCCCGTCTCGGTCAGGCCGTTCAAAATCGCCCACTGGACGGGGCCGGAGCCGCGCAGGGCGGGCAGGACGCTCGCGTGGATGTTCACGCAACCGAAGCGCGGGATGTCCAGCACCCGCTGCGGCAGGATCTTGCCGTAGGCGACGACGGCGATCACGTCCGGCTGCAAAGCGCGCAGCTCGTCGACCACAGCGTCGTCTTTGAAGGTCGTCGGCTGGAAGACGGGCACCCCCGCTTCGAGCGCGACCTTCTTGACGTCGGACATTTCCAGCTTCATGCCCCGGTTTTTCGGCATATCGGGCTTGGTGTACACGCCGACCAGCTCAAACTGCTCTTCCAGCAGCTTTTTCAGGCACGTCGCGGCGATGTCCGGCGTGCCCATGAACACAACTCTCATGCTTCCTCCTGCCCCATCTGCATAGCCTCGATCTCCTCGTCCGTCAGCTTGCGGTAGGCGATCTCGGTGTAGATGTGGCCGTCGAGGTGGTCGCACTCGTGGCAGATGCAGCGCGCGATGAGCCCCTCGCCCTCCAGCTCGAACCACTCGCCGTCTCTGTCCTGCGCGCGGGCCTTGGCATAGTTCGGGCGCTTGACGAGCCAGTATTCGCCCGGCACGCTGAGGCAGCCCTCCATGCCGTCCTGCTCGCCGCTCGTTTCGACGATTTCGGGGTTGATCAGCTCGACGATCTCCTCGCCGGTGTCGATCACGACGACGCGGCGCAGGATGCCCACCTGCGGTGCGGCGAGGCCGACGCCGTTGGCGTCGATGAGGGTCTGCGCCATGTCATCCAGCAGCTCGTGCAGCTTTTTGTCAAATTTCGTCACCGGGCGGCAGACCTTGTGCAGGCCCGGCTCTTCAACCGTCAGAATTTTTCTCAGTGCCATGTGGTTCTCCTATTCATTGCAGTTGACGTCGGCGTAGAGGCCGACGCCGCGGATTTTCCCAAATTCGCGCAGCAGATGCGCCACGAGGGCGCGCAGCGTGCGCGTGTTGCGGCAGCTTAGGGTCAGGCGGCAGCGGTAGCTGTAGTTGATCCTTGCCACCTGCGCGGGCGCGGGGCCGAGCAGCTCGACCTGCTCGCCGCGGTAAAACGCGGAATCGAGCTGCGCCCGGAGCGCGGCGGCAAAGCGCTGCGCCGTCTGCCAGACCTGTTCCTCCTCGCGGCCGTGGAAGGTCACGGTGAGCAGGTCCTTGAAGGGCGGACAGCCGCGCAGCTCGCGCAGCGGCAGCTCCTCGGCGAAAAAGCTGTCGTAATCCTGCTGCGCTGCCAGCTCGATGACGCGGTTTTGCGGCGTCATCGTCTGAATGAGGGCGCGGCCGCCCAGCTTGCCGCGTCCGGCGCGGCCGATCACCTGCGTGATCATATTAAAGGTCGTTTCGGCGGCGCGGTAGCTGCCGACATAGAGCGACATATCCGCGTCCAGCACGCCGACCAGCGTGACGTTTTCAAAATTCAGCCCCTTGGCGACCATCTGCGTACCGAGCAGAATGGGGATCTTCTCCTCATCGAAGCGGCGCAGGAGCTTTTCGTGCGTGTTGACGGCGGAGACGGTGTCCGCGTCCATGCGCAGCACCTCCGCCTGCGGCAAAAGGGCCGCAAGCTGCTCCTGCACCTTCTGCGTGCCGAAGCCGATCTGCTTGAGGTGACCGCCGCAGACGGGGCATCGCGGGCGCATCGGCTCGGAATGACCGCAATAGTGGCACATCAGCCGCCCGTTGGCGTGGTGGTAGGTCAGGTTGACCGTGCACGCGGGGCACGCCGGGACATAACCGCAGTCCACACAGGCGACCATACGGCTCGTGCCGCGCCGGTTGAGAAACAGGATGGACTGCTGTCCGGCGTCCAGATTCTCGCGCAGCGCCAGAAGCAGCGGCTCGCTGATGGCGGTGGCGTTGCCCTCCCTCAGCTCGCGCTTCATGTCCACGATCTGCACCGGCGGCAGCGCCCTGCGGTTATAGCGGTTTCTTAGGGTAAAAAGGGAATAGATTCCGTTTTTCGCGCGGTACATCGTCTCGACCGACGGCGTGGCGGAGCCGAGCAGCACAAGGGCGTTTTCCTGCGCGCCGCGGTAGATCGCCACCTCCCGCGCGTGATAACGGGGAGAATTTTCGGATTTATAGGTGTGCTCCTGCTCCTCGTCGACGATGATGAGGCCAAGCTCCCGCACCGGCGCGAAGATCGCCGAGCGCGTGCCGAGGACGACCTTCGCCTCGCCGCTTTTGATGCGCTTCCACGCGTCGTAGCGCTCGGTGATGCGCAGGCCGCTGTGCAGCACGGCAACGCCCGCGCCGAAATGCGCGGCGAAAAGCTGCAAAAGCTGCGGCGTCAGCGCGATCTCCGGCACGAGCAGGATCGCGCCGCGCGACCGCGCGAGGCAGTCATAGATCAGGCGGATATAGACCGAGGTCTTTCCGCTGCCCGTGACGCCGTAGAGCAGGGCGACACCCGGCTTTTCCTGCGCACCCTGGCGCAGCAGGCCGTCAAAGGCAATCTGCTGCTCGTCCGTCAGGACGGGCGGCTGCTTCGCCTCGGCCGGGCAGTAGGCCGGCAGGCGCAGGCGTTCTTCTTCAAAAAAGGTCAGGTAGCCGAGCTTTTCCAGACGGCGCAGGGTCGCGCCCGTCGCACCGGTATAGTAGCAAAGCTCCTTGGCGGCGCACTCGCCCAGCGTGACAAGCAGCTCCAGAGCCGCCGCCTGCAAGGGCGCGGCGCGCTTTTTGGAGGCAGCGTATTGCAGCGCGTCCTCCGCGGAGGCGGACAAAATGGCAATGCGCTCGGTCTTGTCCTGCACGCGCCGGCGCCGGTCGGTGATGCCCCGGATGAGCTTCTTGCGCAGCAGATAGTGCAGCGCCCTTTGCAGCTCGTCCTCGTCAAACTGCTTGCGCAGCAGGGCGGCGTCCGCGCCGCCGCCGAGGTCGGCAAGCGTGCGCATGACGCTTTTGGCGACCGGCTGGCGCGTGATGGCGCTCTCCCAGCCGTCGTCGGCGATCTCGTAGCGCTCGCGCTCCTGAAACCAGACGCCCGCCGGCAGAATCGCCCGGACGGCGTCATAGAAGGTGCAGAAATAGCGCTCGCGCAGGAAGGCCGCCGTGTGCAGCATCCGCTCGTCGAGCAGAGGCGTATCCTCCAGCGCCTCCAAAACAGGCTTGAGCTTGCTCTCGTCGCCCTCCGCCAGCGCCAGCACGACGCCCTCACAGCGTCTGTTCGACCGGCCGAAGGGCACACTGACGCGCTGACCGGGCGCAAGGTGCAATGCTTCCGGCACGCGATAATCGTAGGGCTTGTCGATGGCATAGATCGCGGCGGAAACGGCAATTTTTGCGATCATCGTCCGCCCTCCCGTGCTTTTTCGGAATTACTCGCGGATCGACGCGACAAGCTCGCCGGCGGCGACCTCGCGGATGGCGAGGGTCACGGGCTTTTCGGGCAGCGGCTCGTGGAAGGTCTCGGACTCGATGGAGATCTGTCTTGCGCGACGCGCGACCACGTTGACCATCAGATAGCGGCTGTCGATGTGCTTCAAAAGCTCGGACATGGCGGGATATAACATATTATACTTCCTCCTTGAGTTGGATCTTTCGGTATTGCGGGCGGCAGGCCTCGGCGGTCAAAATGGCGCAAAGCTCGTCCGCCGCGTGCGCAACGGAATCGTTGATAATAATGTATTGATATTGCTCGGCAATGGTGCATTCCTGCAGCGCGATGTGCAGCCGCAGGTCGGCGACCTCCGGCGCGGTGTCGCCGCGGCCGTTGAGCCTTCTGCGCAGCTCGCCCAGCGACGGCGGCGCGATAAAGACCGAGATGGCGTCCGGCCGGCGCTTGAAGATCTGCAAAGCGCCCTGCACGTCGATCTCCAGCACGACGTTGCGACCCTGTGCCAGCGCGTCGTTGACAGCCTTTTCGGGCGTGCCGTAATAATTGCCGGCATAGAAGGCGTGCTCCAGCAGCTCGCCGTTTTCGATCATCTCTTCAAAGCGGGCCTTGTCGACGAAGAAATAGCTCTCGCCGTCGACCTCGCCCGGGCGCATCTGCCGCGTGGTCGCAGAGACCGAGAAGCGCAGCGACGCGTCGCGGCGCATGACCTCCTTGAGGATCGTCCCCTTGCCGACGCCGGAGGGGCCGGAAATCACGATGATCCTTCCCTGTTTCACTGTTCTTCCTCCTCACAGTAAACTTCGCCGCATTTGTCCTGCAGCCGCCGGGCGATGGCCTCCGGCGTGATGGCCGAGAGGATCACATGGTCGGTGTCCATGACGAGCACGGCGCGGGTCTTGCGGCCGAAGCTCGCGTCGATCAGCATGGCGCGCTCCTTCGCCTCCTGCACGAGGCGCTTGACGGGCGCGGAATCGGGGCTGACGACGGTCAGAAGCCGCTCCGCAGAGACCAGATTGCCAAAACCGATGTTGATGAGCTTCATGGCGTCACTCGATGTTCTGGATCTGCTCGCGGATCTTTTCCAGCTCCGCCTTGATCTGCACGACGTTGTGCGCCTGTTCCAGGTCGTTGCCCTTCGAGCCGATGGTGTTGGCCTCGCGGTTCATCTCCTGCAGCAGGAAGTCGAGCTTGCGGCCGATGGCGCCGCCCTCGCGCAGCAGGCTCTCAAGCTGGCCGAGATGGCTGCGCAGGCGCACCGTCTCCTCGTCGACGGCGATCTTGTCCGCGAAGATCGCCGCCTCGGTGACGATGCGGCTTTCGTCGATGGCCTTGTTTTCCAGCACCTCGCGGAGCTTGTTTTCCAGCCGGGTGCGGTATTCCTGCACCGTAACGGGACTTCTGGCCTCGACCTTTTCCACATAGGAGAGGATGGTCGCGGCATGGGCGCGGACGTCGGCAGCCAGCGTCTCGCCCTCGCGCACGCGCATGGCGTTGTAGGCGTCGATGGCCTCGCGGGCAACGGCAGCGATGTCGGCGGTGTTGCGTTCCTCGTCCTCCTCCGCCTTTTCCAGCGTGAAGACCTCGGGGAAGCGGGCCAGCGCAGTCGCGCTGACGTCGTCGCGCACGCCGTAGTCCGCGGCGATCTGCCGCAGGGCGGTCAGGTAACCCTCAAGCACCGGGCGGTTGAGGCTGACGCGGACGTTTTCGTCCGCCGTGACGTTGACGCTGATGAACACGTCGACCTTGCCGCGGGCGACGTTCGCCTTGACGAGCTGCTTGACCGCGTCCTCGGCGTAGGAGAACGCACGCGGCAGCTTCACCGTGCAGTCGAGAAAGCGGTTGTTGACGGAGCGCAGCTCCACGGTGATCTCGCGTCCGTTCAGGCTGCGGACGGCACGCCCGAAACCTGTCATGCTGTGAATCAAATCGGTTCCTCCTTTTTACCGGCAGCAGTCGCACAGGCAGTTCAGGCACATCAGCGACCCGCACAGGTTGCACAGGTCGTCAGACTGGCTGTTGCCGTATTCCTGCTGACGGTAGGTATAAGCGCCGGCGCCGGATGCGGCGTTTGCGGCGTTGCGGTATTCGTAATTCTGCGGGTCCATATTCACGGCGATGCGGAAATTCTGGGCAGCCTCGTCCATCCAGCCGCGCCGCTGCGCGATCACGCCGCGCAGATAGTACCACTCGGCGTTGTGGGTGGCGATGCCGTCGAGCATGGACTCGGCCATGTCGATCCGGCCCTGCCGGATCAGCTCGCGCACCTGTCCGAAGGCGCCGCCGGACGAGCCGGAGGAGCCGGAGGAATACGACGACGAGGAAGACGAGTTCGGCACAGGGCCGCCCTTCATCAGCGTGTCATAGGCCTCGTTGATCTCCTTCATCTTCTCCTGTGCCAGATCCGCAAGGGGGTTGTTGGCGTAGTTATCGGGATGATACTTTCTCGCCAGGTCGCGGTATGCCTTCTTGATCTCTTCCTCGGAGGCGCCGTGCGGCACGCCCAAAACCTCGTAGGGGTCTTTCATTTTTTCTTTCCTCGCTTCTTTTTTCGGAAGGTGCCGTTGGCGACGCCGTGCAGCACCGCAGGCAATCCATAGTAGATGATATTTTTCCGGATCTCGTCGTCGTCCGACCCGGGCAGCAGCTCCAGCGCCGAGGCGGCCATGCTGATGGACGCCTCCACAGTGTCCAAAAGTGTCTGCCTGTCCTCCTGCGAGAGCTTTCCGTCCTGTAGTGTGAATCGGTAGCGCAGCGGATTGTAGCTGCCGCTGCGTTCGTCCTTCGGAAGATCCTCCAGCGCGTCGGCCAGATAGAGGAAGCGGCCGACGTGGTACAAAAGCTGCTCGCTTGCGCGGCGCGCGCTTTCGTCGCAGCGGTAGGAGGCGCACACGCGCAAAAGCGAGGCAAAGGCGTCCGCCGCGCGGTCAAGGCTCGCGCAGTGCGCGTCCTCCAGCGCCTGCAAACGCGAAAGCTGGCGTTCAAACACCGCGTCGGCATCCTTCTGCCGCGCTTTTGCCTTGCGATAGGCCCCGCGGTAGAGCAGCAGCGCGCTTCTCGCCGCGAGACGGTGCATCGCCCGCCCGTCGCGCAGGGCATCGCGCAGCTTCCACACGCTCAGAAGCACGCTCAGATCGGCCGCGAAGCCCAGCTCCCCCTCGTCCGGCAGGCAGTCCTTTTTGCAAAAGGGCCGCGCCGGGCACGAGCAGCGCCCGGTCTGCGCCGCGGCGCCGTCATGCAGGACGAAATAGAGAAACGTCATGTCATAGTTCACAAGGAACCGGGCGCGGAAGCCGTAGTTTTCCTTCAGACTGCGGCACAGGCCGCAGTAAGCGGCGTGGTAGCGCGCCCTGCCCTGCTCCGAGAGCAGGTCTTTTCTTGGAAGTACATATCCAAACATCGTTTTATTTTACAAAGCCGGTGATGACGTGGTCGGGGGGCCGTTTTTTGAGGCGGCGGTCACGGACAAAGGCCGGGATCAGGCCGAGGGCAAAGCCCGCCGCGCCCACCGCCGCCGCCCACGCGCCGAGGGAATAGGCGGCAAAATAGCCCGCGAGGAACAGCGCCAGCGGCAAAACGTACAGCAGCGCCGCGCCGCGCAGCACTGCAGCGCTCTGCGTTTCCAGCCAGACGATGTCGCCGCGCCGCGCGCCGACGGGGTTTTGCGCCGTCACGCGCAGCGTCTGCTCCACCGCGCCGCAGCCGCCGCATTTGTGGCAGTCGCCGCTGCACGCGCTTTCCCGCGCGACGAGCAGCGCCGCCCTGCCGTCCGGCAGGACAGCGTCGACCGTTGCCTTCGTGCGCATCAGTCGCCGGTCTCCGGCACGACCTCGACGATCTGCACCGTGTAAGGCCCGCCGATCACGCCGGCCGTGCTCGATTCGGGCAGGGAGATCTGCAGCGTCAGCGTCTTGGTGGCCGGGTCATAGTCGTTTTTCATATCCGCGACGATGCGGATGTCCTCCGCCGTCAGGGAGTTGACCGCGGAGGCCTTGCCGCGCACGGTGATCACCACGCTCTGTTCACCGAAATCCATCGTCTCGACGTCGTTGATGCGGATGATGCTCGCGCACGGGATCGAGAAGCGCTTTGTGGTCAGTCCCTTGAAGCTCAGGGAGATCTTGACCGACGTCTCCGAGGCGCGGTTTGTCACGCCGGCGGGAAGGTCGGGCGTGATCTTCCAGGTCTTGTTCTCGGTGATCTGGCCGAGGTCAATTTCATAGATTTCAATGCTGGTCAGGCGTCTGAGCACCTCCTCCGCGCCGGTGACGCCGATGGTGGACGGCTCGATCGTGCAGACGACATCCTGCTCCGTCGCGCCGCCGCCGGGAATAATCTTCACCTTGAGGTCGACCTGCTTATAGGCCAGCACAGGCACGCTCACGCGCACCGTCGGCACGCTTGAGGTGACAAATTCGCTCAGCGTCAGCTCCTGCCCGTCCTTGTCGACAAAACGGTATTCCAGCTCGCCCGTGATGTTGGAGGTGGCGTCGTTCAGGTCGACGGTCACGATCGCGTGATCGATCATGGAGACCTCCTCCGCGGGGCCGCTGACCGGGATGGTCGGATAGTTCAGCACGGCGGGGTCGCGGACATAGCCCGACGGCAGCTCGCCGGTGTATTCCACGGTCACCGGGATCTCCGGGCGTTCCTTGTATTCGCTGACCTTGACCTTGATCTTGTTATAGTTGGCGCTGACGAGGCTGATGTCGCCGGAGGCGACGGTCGAGGGCGGGTCGAGCGTCCAGCTCACCTCGTATTCGCCGGGACGATCGATATTGCTGACGTCGGCAATCGCCTCAAGCGACGAGCTGTTGAGCTCCTTGAGGTCGGAGCGGCGGCCGGAGATCTCGACCGTGACGGTCTGCCCCTCGCCGCCCGTGAGCATGAGGTTGTTGCTCGCAAGCTCGCCGGTGCCGACGATGCGCACCTTGATGTCGGAGATCTTCGCCGTGTCGTTGGGGTTGACCACCGTGACGGCGTAGAACCACAGGGCGATCGAGACGATCAGCGCCAGAAGGAAGGCAAGTATTTTATGCTTCTGCATCCTTATCCTCCTTTTTTCTGCGTTTCTTTTGCAGCAGCTTGATGGGATTCCACGTCTTTTCCTCGGTCTTGGGCGCAAGCTCGTTGAGCAGGAGCTTTTCCAGCGTCTGCGGCGCGAGGTGGCGCTTGAGCATACCGGAGACGGCGACGGAGATCGTGCCCGTCTCCTCAGAGACAATGACGACCACCGCGTCGGACACCTCGCTCATGCCGATGGCGGCGCGGTGACGGGTGCCGAGGTCGCTGCTGATGTTGCGGTTTTGCGTCAGCGGCAGGACGCAGCCCGCCGCCGCGATTCTCTCGTTGCGGATGATGACGGCGCCGTCATGCAGCGCGGCCTTGGTGAAGAAGATATTGCGCAGCAGCTCCGACGAGACCTGCGCGTCGATGACCGTGCCGGACTTCTGATAGTCCATCAGCGAGGTGTCGCGCTCGAAGACGATCAGCACGCCCGTGCGCTCGCGGGACATCGTCTCGCAGGCCGAGACGGTCTGCGAGATGACGCGGTCGATCTCGCGCTGCTCCTCCTTCATCGACAGCACCTCGCGGAAGGACTTGCCGCCGAGCTTTTCCAGCATCCGGCGCAGCTCCGGCTGGAACATGATGACCAGCGCGATCAGGCCGATCTCGAGGATCTTGTCGAGCAGGTAGTTCATCAGATACATATTGAGCAGCTGCGTCAGAACCGTCAGCGCCAGAATGATCACGATGCTCTTGGCGATGCGCGCCGCGCCCGTGGTCTGGATCATCGTGATGATGCCGTAAATGATGAACGCGACGACCAGGATGTCGATGATGTCCATGATCTTGATCGTCGGCAGCATCGAGCCGAAATCCTTAAAAAAATCTAAGATAGCTTCCATACGCAAAACTCCGCCTCGGAGGCGCCGGCCGCACCGCCGCCTCCTACTTTTTTATCTAATAGATTATATCCGATTTTCCCGTCAATAGCAAGTAGGAAACTTCGGTTTTTCGGTCGGGGCAAAGAGTTTTTTGCACAGTCGGGCAAATGCGCGGACTTCTTCTGCCGTGTTAAAGGCGGAAAAGCTCACGCGCACGGTGCCCTCCCGCCCGGTTGCGGCGCTCTCGTGCGCCAGGGGCGCGCAGTGCAGCCCGGCGCGTACCGCGGCGCCGTGCCTGCCCAAAAGCGCGGCGGCCTCCTCGCAGTCCATGCCCTCGACGGTAAACGACAGCACGCCGCCCTGCGGTTCGCCGGAGAATACACGGAGCCCCGGCACGGCCCGCAAGCGCGGCAGAAGCTCGCGCAAAAGCCGCGTTTCATGGTGCAAAATGCCCTGCGGCGTCCGCGCCCGGACGAAACGCAGCCCCTCCAGAAGCCCCGCGATGCCGCAGACGTTGTGTGTGCCCGCCTCCAGCCGGTCTGGCAGAAAGTCCGGCATCACCTGGTCGGCAGAGTTGCTGCCCGTGCCACCGAAGAGCAGCGGTTCGGCGTCCCCGGCGCACAGGAGCAGCCCCGTGCCCTGCGGGCCGTAAAGTCCCTTGTGTCCCGGCATGGCGATGAACCGCGCGCCGGTCTTTTGCAGCGATACCGGCAGCGTCCCCGCCGCCTGCGACGCGTCGATAATGAGCGGCACGCCGTAGCGCCTGCACAGCGCGGCGATGGGTGCAACGGGCAGGACATAGCCGAAGACGTTCGACATCTGCGTGCAGACGGCGGCGTCCTGCCCCTGCGTCAGCGCCTCTTCAAAGGCCGCCAGCGTCTCGTCGGGGGAAAACAGCCTTCTTCCCGCGACCGTGATGTGCGCGCCCAGCGCGTGCAGCGGGCGGGTGACGGCGTTGTGCTCAAAGCCGGAGATCACCACGCGCCCGCCCTGCGGCACAAGGGTGCGGATGGCGATATTCAGCCCGTGCGTAGCGTTCATGGTAAAGATCACCTGCTCCGGCTCGGCGTCGAACAGCTCCGCCGCCAGCGCCCGGCAGGAATAGACCGTCTCCGCCGCCCGCATGGCGGCTCTGTGGCCGCCGCGGCCGACGCTGGCCAGCGTGCCGATGGCGCTTTGCACGGCGCGGGCAACCTGCGGCGGCTTTTGCAGCGTGGTCGCCGCACTGTCAAAATAGATCACAGCGTCACCTCCTGCCATTGTCCGTCCTCGTCCTTGCGGTAAACACGGCTGTAGCGGAGCTGCGCCTGCTCGAGCGCCTGCCGGGCACGCACCGCGTCAGGCGCACGAATGCGCAGGCTGTAGCCGCAGCCCTGCTCCTGCAACTGTTTCGGTGTGCGGACGGTAAGGCTCCGGATCGCCTGATCCGCAAGGAGGCGGCTGCCTCGCATTGCTGCCGTAACGGAGCGGAAGGTAAAAAATACATCGTTCATTGAAGCAACCCTCCCGTATTATCGTATGTTCCGCGCGGCGCTTTGCCACGCTTCGACCGGATCCGCAGCAAAAAAGCCCGCCGGACGGGCTGCATCGAAAATTTTTCGGAACTTAATACAATCTTAATTTCTTTTGGGTTATAATTTTAACAATTCCGGGTTAGGATATAAATGTAATTGATGATTCTCTTTTTCATTTTCCCCTCTATACTATATGGACTTCCGCAGGCAGGGTCTCTTGCCTGCGGATTTCTTTTTTGCCCGCGCCCTCCCGCCAGCGGCGGAACAGCGTCTTTCCGTCCGGCGCAGAAAGTTGTTGACTTTTCAACAACTCCGTTGTATAATCCCCTCATGTTGAATCATCAACAAAACGCAGGAAGCTGCGAACGGCACATTTTTGCGGCAAAAAAGCCGCCGGACGCCGCAGCAGTGCTTCCGAACCCAAAAGGAGGATCGTCATGGTCGACCGTTTTGAGCGTTTTTCCCTCGCCCTGTCCGAGCTGTTCCGCTACTGGCACAGGATCGCCTCCGACGAGCTGGAGCCCTACGGCCTGAAGGGAACGCACGCGACCTATCTCACCGCGATGTACCGCCATCCGCAGGGGATCAGCGCCACGCAGCTTTGCGAGGAGTGCGGAAAGGACAAGGCGGACGTCTCGCGGATGCTCTCGATTTTGGAAAAGAAGGGCTTCATCCGCCGCGAGGGCGCAAGCTACCGCGCCCTTGTGACGCTGACCGCCGAGGGCAAGGCCCTCGCGGAGCACGTCCGCAAGCGGGCAGCCGTGGCGGTCGAGGCCGCCAGCAGGGGGCTTTCGGACGAGCACCGCGCGATCTTCTATAACGCGCTCGAGCTCATCACCGCCAACCTGCAGACCATCTGCCGCACCGGCCTGCCCACAAAAGAGCAGCCTCATCAACAACCAGACAAGGAGAACATCCAATGAAGGTACATCTGATCGTCGATTCCACCGCGGACGTCAGCGAGGCGATCCGCGCAAGGCTGACCGTCGTCCCGCTGACCGTCCACTTCGGCAGCGAGGAATATGTCGACGGCGTGACCATCAGCAAGCAGGAGTTTTATGAGAAGCTGATCGAGAGCGACGTCCTGCCCAGCACCAGTCAGGCAACGCCTGCGGCCTTTTCCGAGGTCTTTGAGGGTATCGCACAGCGCGGTGAAAGCGCCGTCGTGCTGACGATCTCCTCGAAGCTCTCCGGCACCTGCCAGAGCGCCATGATCGCCGCCGCGGACTATCCCGGCATCTACGTCGTCGACAGCCGGTCCGCCGCCACCGGCACGGGCATCCTCGCGGAGCTTGCCCTGCGGCTCATTGACGGCGGCCTGTCCGCCGCGGACGTCGCTGCCCGGCTGGAGCAGGAGCGCGAAAGCGTCTGCCTTGTCGCCCTGCTCGACACGCTCGAATACCTCAAGCGCGGCGGCAGAATCTCCAAGGCGGTAGCCTTCGCGGGCAGTATGCTCTCGATCAAGCCCGTCATCAGCATCCGGCAGGGCGAGGTCGTCGTGCTGGGTAAGGCCCGCGGCTCGCGGCAGGGCAACAACCTCCTTGCCGCGCAGATCGACGCCGCCGGCGGCGTGGACTATGACAAGCCCGTGCTGTTGGGCTACTCCGGCCTGAGCGACACTCTGCTGCAAAAATACATCGCCGACAGCGCCCGGTTCTGGGAGGGCAAGGTGGACAACCTGCAAACCACGCAGATCGGCAGCGTCATCGGCACGCACGCAGGCCCCGGCGCCATCGTCGCCACGTTCTTTAAGAAACAGGGATAACAAAAAGCCGCCGCTCCGGCCCGGAGCGGCGGTTTTTTGGTATTCATCAGTATACCGTCACATGGTTTTCCCGGCAGGCCCGCAGAAAGTCCTCCGGCAGGTCGCCGTCGGAGACCACGACGTCGACGTCCCGCAGGTCGCAGATGGTATAGGTGCTTTTCAGGCCGAGCTTGCTTGCGTCCATCAGCACGATCACCTGCTCGCTGCGGCGCATGACCGCCTGCTTGAGCGCGCATTCCTCCGCGACGCCGCAGGTAAAGCCGACGCCGCCGGCGTAGCCCGTGACGCCCAGAAACGCCTGCGCAAAGCTGAGCTGCCCGACCTCGCGGACGCTCCGGCTGCCGCAGACGCTCATGCTGTAGCGGTTCAGGATGCCGCCGGGCATCGTGACGCACGGCGCGCGCAGCTTTGCAAGCTCCGTGACGCAGCTCAGCGCGTTGCTGAAGATCAGAAACGGCTCGTCCGGCACCTTTTTGGCCAGCGCCGTGGCGGTGCTGCCGGAATCGAGATAGAACGCGGTATTCGGGCGCAGGAGCGCCGCCGCCTTCTGCGCGACGCGCTCCTTGGCATCGGGATTGTGCGCGGCGCGCTGGTCCAGCAGGCCGTCCGTGCCGATGACCATATGCACCGACCGCGCCCCGCCGTGGATGCGCACGATCCGGCGCTCCTGATCGAGCGCCTTTAAATCCGTGCGCAGGGTCATCTCCGAGACCTGCGGAAACGCCTTTTTCAGTTCGGCAAAGCTGAGACTTCCCGCGCGGTCGACCAGCGCGGCAATGGCATTGCGTCGATGCTCCATGGTGTCCTCCCGTCTCCGCGCCCTTCGCGCGGCTCAATCCTTCACAAAATTCGCCAGCAGGTATTCCTCGGCCTCCGGGCACCACAGTCCCCGGTGGGCGTCGACGATGTCCGCCAGCGCGAGATAGCGCGGGTCGTCCGCGCCTCTGGCGCGCAGATCGCTCAGCGCGGTCAGCGGCATTTCTAGATGGGTGTAGATCAGCTTTTTCCCGCCGGGGATCTGAGGCAGGCGCAGCGTGGCGTCCGCCGCGCAGTCGAGGCCGCCGATGTGCGTGACCATGACCGCCGGGTCGATACGCTTCGCGGCGGTCAGCTCCAGCGACTCGATCATGTCCTGCGTGTTGCCGCCGGTGGTGCCCATGACATGGGTGGAATTGTAGTGTACGTCGTAAAAATTCATCTTCGCGGCAAACTGCGTGTCGGTCGGGCCGGCGAAGAAATTCAGGCAGCCATCGCGCGCCAGCACCGCGCTCGACAGCTCGACCACGGCGGCCACGGGCGCAAAGCAGAACACGTCGTCAAAGCCCGCGCCGCCGGTGAGCTTCCGCAGCGCCGCGGCGGGGTCAGCCATGTCGGCGGTGTTGATAAAGTGCAGCTCGATGCCGTCGGCGGCAGCCTCCTCCACGGGGAAAAGCTGCTTTGCGCGGTCGAGGCGGCTTTGTGAGATGTCCGTCACAACGATCATGCCCGGCCGGACGTCGCAGTGCAGCGCGTAGGTCAGCGCGCCGAGGCCCATCGGGCCTGCGCCGGCCATGATCGCCAACCTGCCGCCCTGCCGGATGCCCATTTCGTGGCGGTAAACGCCCATTTGGGTGTGGTAGTTGGCGTGGAACGCCCCGATGCAGCAGGACATCGGCTCGGCCAGCGACGCCTCATAGTAGGCGCGGCCCTTGTATTCCAGCAGGCAGCCCAGTTCCATGACCTCGGCGGGGATGATGCAGTAGGTCGCGTCGCCTCCGAAAAACTCATAGGAATAGCCGGGGCTCCACATCGTCCCGTGGTAGTTCAGCGCGGGCTGCAGGGTGAATTTCATGCCGGGCCGGAAGCGCGATTGGTGCTTCGCGCCGACCTTTACGATGTCCCCGGCGAACTCATGGCCCATGATCGCCGGATGCGCGGCGACGTCCGCGTGGACGCGCTTGTGCGCCGTGCCGAGGATGGCGCATTTGTAGGTGGACATACAGATCGAATCGGACACGACCTTGACGAGGATCTCGTCGTCCTTGATCTCAGGCAGCTCGAAGGTATCCAGCCGCAGATCGTTTGTGCCGTGCAGGCGCACCGCTTTTGCTTTCATAATAACAATCCTTTCCCAGTATAGCACTGTTGAAACAAAATAGCAATGGCTGCTTAAATTTTGTAGCAGACGACCTTGGGCAGCAGCGCCTCGACGGCGCTGCGCTCGGCGGCCTGCGTGCCGCTGCACATCACGTTCGCAGCGCCCACGGCGGTGGAGAGAACGGCGGCGTCATGCAGCGGCATCCCGCGCTCGAGCGCAAAGGCCAGCGCTGCCACCACGCTGTCGCCGGCGCCGACGGTGCTGCGCATGGGCACGCTTAACCCCTCGGTGCGCAGCACCGTGTCCGCGTTTGCGTAGATCGCGCCCGCGCCACCCATCGAGACGACGACATTTTCCACGCCGGAGGCCACGAGCTGCCTTGCCGCGTCCGCCAACGCCGCGACGCCGCGCAGCTTTCGTCCCATCAGGCGCGACAGCTCCTCGTCGTTGGGCTTGACGAGGAAGGGCTTCGCCTTCAGTCCCTCGGCCAGCGCCGCCCCGTCCGTATCCAGAAACACCCTCGCGCCGGCGGCCTTGCAGCGCGTGATCCATGTCGCATAAGTATCCGCAGGCGCGCCCAGCGGCAGGCTGCCGGACAGGACGACGACGTCGCCCGGACGCAGCGCCGCCGTCAGGCGGTCGAGCAGGCCGTCCGTCAGCTCCGGCGGCACGGCAAAACCCAGCTCGTTGATGTCGGTATTGGTTCGGCCAACCGGGTCGACGATCTTGAGGTTGGTGCGCGTCTCCTCCTCGCCCCATGCGATATGGCAGCGCACGCCCAGCTTTTCCAGCGCGTCCGCGACGGCGCGGCCGGTGCTGCCGCCCAGAAGGGCAAACGCCACGCTGTCCCCGCCCAGCTTGGCGATGACCTTGCTGACATTGAGGCCCTTGCCGCCGGGGTCGGTGCGCAGGGCGGCGATCCGGTTCACACGTCCGGGCGCAAAATGCGGGATCTCCACGGTCTTGTCCAGCGCGGGGTTCAGGGTCACGGTGTAGATCATGCTGTGTCTCCCTCCGGTTTTGTTATAAAAGTCAAATTTGTTGTTTCGATTATCTTGTGTTATCATATCAACAATTATTTCGTTTGTCAACTGTTGAAATAACAATTTTTGCAAAAAAGACGCCGCTCCGGGCAGCCGGAGCGGCGGTCTTATCTGCAAATACTCAGCGCAGGAAAATATATTTCCCGCCGCGGTAGGGACGGACAACGCCGATGCGCTGCGCGGAGGGGACGGCGTCCTTCAGATCGGCATAGAGGGCGTCCGCGTCGTCCGGATGCACGGCGATGAGCAGGCCGCCGGAGGTCTGCGGGTCAAAGAGCATATCCTGCACCGCCAGCGGCACCTCGCCGACGTCGACGGCCTCCTCGGCAAAGGCGCGGTTGCGGTACATCCCCGCGGGCAAAATGCCCATCTCGGCAAAGCCCTTCGCCTCGGCGATGAGGTCGATCTTCCCGGTGTCGAGCTCCAGCTCCATCTCGCTGCCCTGCGCCATCTCCAGCGCGTGACCGAGCAGGCCGAAGCCCGTCACGTCGGTGCAGGCGTGGACGCGGTAGCGCACCATCACGTCGCGTGCGCCCTTGTTGAGCGTGGTCATCAGGTGCTTGGCCAGCGCCGTTGTCTCCTCCGAAACGAGGTCGACCCGCGCCGCCGTGGTCAGGATGCCGATGCCGAGCGGCTTGGTCAGAAACAGGACGTCGCCCGCCTGTGCGCCGCAATTTTTCAGCAGCTTTTGCGGGTGGACAAAGCCCGTCACGGCGAGGCCGTATTTCGGCTCGTCGTCGAGGATGCTGTGACCGCCCGTGATGATCGCCCCGGCCTCATAGACCTTGTCGTAGCCGCCGCGCAGCAGGGCGTGCACCGCCTCCTTCGGCAGGCTGTCCGGCACGGCCATGATGTTGAGCGCCAGCTTCGGCTCGCCGCCCATGGCGTAGACGTCGGACAGCGCGTTCGTCGCCGCGATCTGACCGAAGGTGTAGGGATCGTCGTCGATGGGCGGGAAGAAGTCGACCGTCTGCACGAGCGCAAGCTCGTCCGAGATGCGGTAGACCGAGGCGTCGTCGGACTTGTCGAACCCGACGAGCAGGTTCGGGTCGTGGTGCACGCGGATGCCGTCCAGGAGCTTGGCCAGCACGCCCGCGCCGACCTTCGCGCCGCACCCGGCGCACTTTGCCAGCTTTGTCAGTTTAATGTCTTCCATATTATCTTCCCTCCGAAAAGCGCAGAATTGCCTCCAAAACGCCGCCGCCGATGGCGAGCGCCTTGTCCGAGACGAGATGGCAGTAGGATTTTTCGCCGCGCGGGTCGACATCTCCGGCCTTCATGCCCTTGTGCACGGGCGTGCCGTCGGCCAGCAGGCCGCGCAGGACGCCGCCGATCTGGCAGAGCATGGGTTCGTCGCCGACGTATCCCGCGATCTCATTTTGCCGCACCATGGCGCCGATCTCCAGCCGCTGGCGGAAGATGCCGTCGGCCGG
This sequence comes from uncultured Oscillospiraceae bacterium, assembly GCA_964629755.1. GTDB lineage: Bacteria > Bacillota > Clostridia > Oscillospirales > Oscillospiraceae > JAZOXB01. The sequence goes on from CAZVSJ010000005.1 coordinate 38,234, forward strand.
GGCGCGCAGGACGCGTTCGCCCGCAAAGCCGCCGATGAGGCCGGGGATGTTGGTGTTCGGCAGGGGCGAGCCGTCCGTGATGACGCGGCCGAGGGTGTGGCCGCGCATCGTCTCCACCGCCGCGTGGCAGTCCACGCCCGCCGTAAAGCCCGGCCCGACGCCGACCACGCAGGGCGCGTCGGTGATCCGCGTGCCTAAATTCCGCTTGGCGAGGATCGCGTCCACGACCGCGTCGGGATGCAGGGCGGCGATGCACCGCGCCTCCGGGTCGGCGAGCACGGGAATTCTTCCCGTTTTCAGAACTTCAAGCGCCTGTTCCGGCGTTTCGGCGCGTTCTGCGGTCACGTCCTCGACCGTCATCGTGCCGAATAAGATCGCCTGCGAGAAGCAGACCGTGCGGCGAATGGCCGTCGGGCGCGGCAGGTCGGTCATCACAACCTGTAGGCGCGCATGGTGCAGACGCAGGGCGATGCCGGAGGCAAGGTCGCCCGCGCCGCGGATCAAAACGAGCATAGTATCTCTCCTTTTTGCAGTGCCGCGACGACGGTCGGGCAGTCAAGCCGCCGCGCAAGTGCGCGTGCGGCCTGCTCCCGCTCCGGCGTGTCGGCCTGATTGATGAGTACGCGCGTGTGCAGCCGCTCGGCAAGCAGCAGCCGCGCCACAGCTTCCGGCGTGGCAAGCTCCCGCTCCCCCGTCCGCGCGGCAAAGAGTTCCGGCCGGTGCACCGCCTCGGCAAGCGGCCGGTTCAGCCCGGACGCGCCGGCGACGCAGATGACCTGCGAAGCGTTTTCCGGCACGACCGGCTCATGCGCCGCGTGCGCCTTGATGGGCAGGCGCTTTGCGCCGTCTGCCTCGACCAGCACAAAGTCCGCGCACGCGGCAAGCTCCCGCATGGACTGCTTCGGCGCGGTCAGCTTGCCGTTTTCGCAGGGCGTGCCGACGCACAGCAGCGGCGCCGGCACCGCCGCCTCGGAAAAGGGCATATCGTCCGGCGGATAGATGTGCGTCGTGGTGGTGACGATGACCGTACCCTCGCGCGAAAGCTCGCGGGCCAGCACGCCCAGCAGCGTCGTCTTGCCGCCGCCGCCGATTACCGCCGTCACACCGCGCCCGACACCGAGCGTCTGCGCAAAACCCATCCTGTCACACCCCGCATTCGTTATTCTTCCCTCAGAATAACACATTTTTTCCGCCGCGTCAATCACGCACGAAAAAAGATTGACCGCACGGACAGCCTTGTGGTATAGTAAGATCGTATGGAAAAGAAATTCAGACCCGTGCTGACCGTTCGGATCTTCGGGGAGGAAAAATGCTTCGGGCCGGGCGTGGCGGAGCTTCTGCGCCGCGTCCGCTCGGAAAAGTCGCTGCGCGCCGCGAGCGCGTCGATGCAGATGGCCTACTCGAAGGCGTGGACGGTCATCCGAAATTCGGAAGCCGCGCTCGGCTTCAAACTGCTCGTATCCACCACCGGCGGCAAACACGGAGGAGGTGCAACGCTGTCGCCCGAGGCTGAAAAGCTACTCGCCGCCTATGAGGGATACTGCGCCGCCCTCCGCCGCTTCGCGGAGGAGGAATTTCCCGCCGCATTTTCCGATATTTTGTAAAAAACTACCGCAAAACGTCGCGTTTTGCGGTAGTTTTTTCGCTCCCTGCACAGGTTCTCCTTTCTTCCCGGCATCGGGGATATTTCGCCGGAGGCGCGCATAGGCTGTGGTGTACGCACAGCTAAAGGGGGTCAGATACATGAGGGAGAACATCGAACAACGAGCCTGTGATTTGGCTGTGTACATCATCGAAAACCGCTCCACCGTCCGCGCGGCCGCGAAGCAGTTCGGCGTCAGCAAATCGACCGTACATAAGGATCTGTCCGAGCGGCTGCCGCACTGCAACCGCGCCCTGTATGAGCAGGTCAGCGCCGTTCTGGCACAGAACAAAGCCGAACGGCACATCCGCGGCGGCATGGCCACGCGCAGAAAATACCGCGGGGAGGAAGCATAGCGCGGCGGGGATCTTCCCCGCCCGCAAAACGGCATGATCGCCGCAAAACATCATCCTACGCTCATATTGTCAGGCTGCACAAAAATTTCCCCGCCAAATTGTGCGAAACGCAGATTTTTTCGAAAAGCTCAAAATTTTTGGTTATAGCTAAAAAGATTTTTGATTTTGTGGTTGATTATTTCCAACGGTTGCCTTATACTAAGAGCATAACCGGGCGGTATGCCCAGAATAACAGGAGGCTACTCGAATGAAATACGGTCGTACTTACAATTTCTCCGCAGGTCCCGCCACCATGCCGGAGGAGGTTCTGGAAGAAGTCCGCGACGAAATGATGAACTATAAGGGTTCCGGTATGTGCGTCATGGAGATGTCTCACCGTTCGAAGGTCTATCAGCAGATCATCGACGAGGCCGAGCAGGATCTTCGCGACCTCATGGGCATCCCCGACAACTACAAGGTACTGTTTATTCAGGGCGGCGCAACGCTCCAGTTCTCCATGATCCCGATGAATCTGATGAAAAACGGCAAGGCCGTCTACATCGAGACCGGCGCATGGTCGAAGAAGGCCATTGCCGAGGCTAAGAAGGTCGGCGAGGTCATCGTCGCCGCCTCCTCGAAGGACAAGAACTATACCTACATCCCCGACTGCTCCGACCTCGACATCCCCGAGGATGCGGACTATGTCTACATCTGCGAAAACGAGACCATCCACGGCGTGACGTGGAACAAGCTGCCGAACACCAAGGGTCACGTCCTCGTGTCCGACCAGTCGTCCATGTTCCTCTCCAAACCCTGCAACGTCAGCGATTACGGCATGATCTACGCCGGCGTGCAGAAGAACGTCGGCCCTGCGGGCATGGTCGTCGTCATCGTCCGCGAGGATCTCATCCGCGACGATCTGACCGACCTTCCCGTCTACCTGCAGTATAAGACCCATGCCGATGCCGGCTCCATGTACAACACGCCGAACTGCTGGGCGATCTACGTCTGCGGCAAGGTCTTCAAGTACCTGAAGAAGATCGGCGGCCTCGGCGCGATGGAGCAGCGCAACATCGAAAAGGCAAAGGTCTTCTACGACTTCCTCGATTCGTCCGCAATGTTCCAGGGCACCGTCGTTCCCGAAGACCGCAGCCTGATGAACATCCCGTTCGTCACCGGCGACAAGGAGCTCGACGCCGAGGTCATCGCCTACACCAAGGCAGCCGGCTTTGAGAACCTCAAGGGTCACAAGTCCGTCGGCGGCCTGCGTGCATCGGTCTATAACGCCATGCCGAAGGAGGGCGTCGAGGCTCTCGTCGACTGCCTGAAGAAATTCGAAGCTGAACACAAGTAATCCGGTTCCTCTGTAGGGCGGGGACATGTCCCCGCCGGTGCTGGAACTGCCGACCATGTACATTCAGCAATCATATTCCTCAATTCAATCATAAAGGAGATTTTACAATGCGTATTCTTGTTACCGACGGAATGGACAAGTCCGCCATCGCCGCGC
>CAZVSJ010000006.1:0-4367 GCA_964629755.1 uncultured Oscillospiraceae bacterium
CCGTCGCCTCCTATATGCGTGATATTCGCCAGTTCCATACATACATGACCGAGACCGAGGATGCGCCTCTTGAGACCTGTGACCGGGATTGCATCTGCCGCTATACACAGCACCTGACCAACGCGGGCAAGTCCGCCGCTACGGTGGCGCGGTGCATCGCCTCGCTCAAGAGCTTTTTTGCCTATTGCCTGTCGGACGGCACGGTGAAGGAAAACCCCGTGCACGACATCCCGCAGCAAAAGGCGGAGAAGAAGCTCCCGCAGATCCTGACCGGCCGCGAGGTCGAGCTGCTTCTGGAGCAGCCGAAATGCACCGACATGAAGGGCTTCCGCGACAAGGCGATGCTCGAAACGCTGTATGCCACCGGTATGCGTGTGAGCGAGCTGATCTCGCTGAACGTCTCGGACGTCAGCCTCGCCGGATCGTTCATCAAGTGCGAGGGCAACGGGAAATTCCGCATTATTCCGCTCTATCCCGCAGCGGTCAAAGCGCTGACGACTTACCTGACCGACATCCGTCCGAAGATGGTCGCCGGGCCCGACGAGGAAGCGCTCTTTGTCAACGTCGGCGGTGAGCGGATGACCCGCCAGGGCTTCTGGAAGATCATCAAGCACTATCAGCAGACCGCGCAGATCAGCAAGGACATCACGCCGCATACCCTGCGCCACAGCTTCGCCGCCCATCTGCTCGAAAACGGCGCTGACCTGCACTCGCTGCAGGAGATGCTGGGTCACAGCGATATCTCCTCGACGCAGATTTATACGCAGGTGGTCAAGCAGAATCTCAAAACGGTCTATAACAAGGCCCATCCCCGCGCGTGATGGCCGGCGAAGCCTCGCCGACTGTTCATATTGAGCCTGCCGCGTTTTGCGGCAGGCTTCTTTCATACATATAAAAAGCGCCCGGGTTGGGCGCTTTCGGGCATATCTATGGCGGCAGGACGAGAAGCTCTGACGCAAGCCCGATGCAGGCGCGGCAGCCGCTTGCGCGCGCAAGGGTGAGCTTTTGCGCCACGGTTTGCCTTGTGTCAAAGTATTCCGCCGTCTGACCGCTTTGCCTGTAGCGGCACACGGCATCGCGCAGCTCCCCGCTGCTCTGCGCGGCGAAGGGGAGACGGACGCTGTCCTTTCGCGGGATCAGCTCCAGCACCCAGCCGTTCGGATGCCGCTTGCCGGCCTGTGAGACGAAGTCTGCCCAGTTTGCGCATCTGTCCGGAGTGGTCACAAGGGGCACAAGCGCGGGACAGACCTCCAAAAACCGCTCCGGCGCGGAGAAAAGCGGCGCGCCGTCAAGCAGGGCCGCAAGGGCGCGCAGGATCGCGGCGTGTACCGGCGTGGGTTTGCGCTCAAAATCCAGCAGACAGCCGCTTTTGCACAGGGAGGCAAGTTGCGCAAGCGACGCCTGCTCCGGCGCACGCGTGGGCAAAACCGCGTCGTCGACGATCCGCAGCGCGCCGGGGATCATCCGCTCCGGCAGGCGCAGCGCCCCGTCCTGCATGAAGCCAAAGCCGTACTGCGCGGGCAAAACACGCGGATCGTTCACAGATTCTTTCCAATTCGAGGCAAAATAGACGGGGAAAGACAATAGACAAACCTCCTTTTCGGTGGTATAATACTCCGTGTAAAATCTTTATGGAGCTGCGGGGAGAAGTATGCTATCATTCTTACCGAGATTTATTTTCCCGAAGATCACCGACATTGCGCCGGAATTTCTGGCCGGACATGGTATCACCCTTCTGCTGATGGACTTTGACAACACGATGCTGCCGTATACCACCGACGTGCCGGAGCAGGAGCTGCTTGACTGGCTTGAAAAAATGCGGCGCGGTGGCATTGAACTGTGCATCGTTTCCAACAGCCACAAGTCGCGCGTTCCGCAGTTTTCCGAGCGCTATGGCGTCGCCTACCAGACGCACGCCGCGAAGCCGTCGCCAAAGGGCATTCGCCTTGCCATGCAGCGCTTCGGCACGGAGAGATCGCAGACCGCGCTGGTCGGCGACCAGATCTTTACCGACGTCCTCGGCGCAAACCTTGCCGGCGTGACCGCCATCGCCGTCCGATCCATACATAATCACACCATTTTGCTGAAGCTGCGCCATATTTTTGAGGTGCCGTTTTTGGCAATGGCACATAAAAGGAGAGTTCAACCATGAAAAATCTTGAAAAATACCGCTCCGTTCTGACCGATGAGGTGCAGGGCCTGTTTCTCACCTCGCGCTACAGCCGGATGTACGCGGCGGAGTTCGACATCGCCGAGGGCTATGCGATCGTCAGCAAAAACGGCGCGCGTTACTTTACCGACAGCCGCTATATCGAGTCCGCGCAGAAGAACATCAAGGACTTCGAGGTGATCGACTTCGGCCGCGGCCTGTACGACTGCCTGAACGCCGCCATCAAAGACTTCGGCATCACGACCCTCGGCTTTGAGGAAGCATATCTGACGGTCGCGGAATTCAACTCCTTCCGCGAGAAGCTCAAGGCGGAGTTCGTGCCGTACCAGAGCGAGATCAACGCCTTCCGCGCTTCGAAGGAGCCGTGGGAGCTTGACCGCATGGTCAAGGCGCAGGAGATCACCGACCGCGCGTTCACCGAGGTCTGCACGCGCATCCGCGAGGGCATGACCGAGAAGGAGCTGGCGGCGGAGCTGATCTACTGCCTGTATAAAAACGGCGGCGAGGGTCTGTCCTTCGATCCGATCGTGGTCTCCGGCCCCAACACGAGTATGCCGCACGGCGTGCCCGGTGACCGCAAGCTCCAAAAGGGCGACTTCATCACGATGGACTTCGGCGTGCTCTATCAGGGCTACTGCTCCGACATGACGCGCACGGTTGCCCTCGGCTATGCAACGGACGAGATGAAAAAGGTCTATGACACCGTCTTAAAGGCGCAGCTTGCGGGCATCGCTGCCTCCAAGGCAGGCGTGAGCGGTAAGGCAATCGACGAAGCCGCGCGCAATGTCATCAGGGAAGCGGGCTACGGCGACTATTTCGGCCACGGCTACGGTCACAGCCTCGGTTTGGAGATCCACGAAAGCCCGAACTGCAACCTGCGCAACGAGGATCCGATGCCGCTGCACGCGGTCGCTTCCGCGGAGCCGGGCATCTATCTGCCGGACAAATTCGGCGTGCGCATCGAGGACGTTGTCGTCTTTGAGGCCGACGGCTGCCGCGATATTACAAAAAGTCCGAAAGAATTGCTGATCCTGTGAGGATTATGCTTGCATTTTTCATAATTATCGGTTAAAATATATCCGTATTATTGCCTGTATGGTATACAACAGCCCTTCAGGGGAAAAATAGGAGGACAAATAAATGATTTCTGTCAGCGATTTTAGAAACGGCGTCACCTTCGACATGGACGGCAAGGTCATGCAGATTATCGAATTCCAGCACGTCAAGCCCGGCAAGGGTGCTGCGTTCGTCCGCGTCAAGATGCGCAACGTCATCACGGGCGGCGTCACCGAGACGACCTTCAACCCGAACGACAAGTATCCCACCGCGTATATCGAGCGCAAGAAGATGGAGTATTCCTACAACGACGGCGGCCTGTACTACTTCATGGACGGCGAGACCTACGAGATGGTCCCCGTGGAGGAGAGCGTGCTCGACGGCAGCTTCAAGTTCGTCAAGGAAAACGACACCTGCACCATCCTGTCCTACAAGGGCAGCGTCTTCGGCGTCGAAGCGCCCAACTTTGTAGACCTTGAGGTCACCAAGACCGAGCCGGGTCTTGCCGGCAACACCGCCACCAACACCCTCAAGCCCGCCACCGTTGAGACCGGCGCTGAGGTCAAGGTGCCTCTGTTCATCAACGAAGGCGACAGAATTTCTATCGACACGCGTACCGGCGAGTATCTTGGCAGAGCCAAGGCGTAAGCGGACGCAACCGGAAAGGAGAACAACAATGACTCTCTCTGAAAAAGCGGCGTATCTGAAGGGCCTGATGGACGGCCTCGACCTCAACAAGGAATCTGCCGAGGGCAAAATGATCGCGGGTATCGTCGATCTGCTCGGCGAGATGACCACCTCAATCAGCGACCTGGAGGAAAACGCCATCGCGGTTTCCGACGAGCTGGATGAGATCGAGGAAGATCTCGATGCCATCGAGGAATTCCTGATGGACGAGGATGACGAGGAAGACGACGACTTCGACGACGAGGATGATTACGAGTTCGACGACGAGGACGAGGAAGAGGAGGATGACGAGGAAGTCATCTATGACGTGACCTGCCCGTCCTGCGGCGAGGTGCTTCATCTCGACGAGGACACCATCCTTCAGGAATCCATCCACTGCCCGAAGTGCAACGAGCTGTTGGAGTTCGAGTTCGACGAGGACGAGGAAGACGACGAGGAATTGGAGTTCTGAGAA
>CAZVSJ010000006.1:4467-10178 GCA_964629755.1 uncultured Oscillospiraceae bacterium
TTTTTTCCGGCGGCGTTCAGCAGAACGATCGTCAGCATGATAATCAAAATAACGATAAAGATCGAGCCCCAGCCGGTGCCCATCAGTCGGAGCGCCTCTTGCCAGGTGGCAGGACGTTCGGCGATTTCCAAAAACAGCGGCATATCCTGTCCTCCTTATCCGATCGTCTGCACGAGCCGCAGAATCAGGCCGCCCGCGATGACCGAGGCAATCTGTCCGGAGACATTGACGCCGACGGTGTGCATGAGCAGGAAATTCTGCGGGTCTTCCTTCAGGCCCATTTTGTGGATCACGCGCGAGGACATGGGAAACGCGGAGATGCCCGCTGCGCCGATCATGGGATTGAGCTTTTTCTCCCTGGGCAGGAAGATGTTGATCAGCTTGGCGACCAGAACGCCGCCGGCCGTGTCAAAGATGAAGGCGACGAGACCGAGCGCCATGATCAGAAGCGTCTCAACGCGCAGAAAGCGTTCGGCCGACATATTCGCGGCAATGGAGATGCCGAGGAAGAGCGTGATGAGGTTGGCCAGCACCTTTTGCGCGGTTTCCGAAAGGGAATTCAGCACGCCGCACTCGCGGATGAGGTTGCCGAACATCAAGAAGCCGATCAGCACCACCGCGTCCGGCGCGAAGATGCCCGTGATGATCGTGATGAGAACGGGGAAGAGGATGCGCGTTGTCCGCGAGACCGCCCTCGGCTCATAGGGCATTCGGATGCGGCGTTCCTGCTTTGTCGTGAGCAGGCGGACGACCGGCGGCTGTACGATGGGCACGAGCGCCATATAGGAGTAGGCCGCGACGGTGATCGCGCCGATGTAGCCGCTGCCGAGCGTGTTGGCGACGACGATGGATGTCGGCCCGTCCGCCGCACCGATGATGGCGATGGAGGCGGCGTCGCGGATGTCAAAGCCGAGCAGGCTCGCCATGAAGAAGGTGAAGAAGATGCCGAATTGTGCTGCTGCGCCGAAGATCATCAGCTTCGGATTCGACAGCAGAGGGCCGAAGTCGATCATCGCGCCGATGCCGATGAACAAGACGAGGGGAAACAGCTCATTGGCGATGCCCGCGCGGTAGAGCAGGCCAAGAATCCCCTCGGCGTTGCCGGCGGCGTCCACGCCGAGGCTGACGCCCGGCAGGTTCATCAGTATCGCGCCGAAGCCGATCGGCAGCAGCAGCGACGGCTCCATATCCTTGGCGATCGCAAGGTAGATCAGCGTCCCGCCGATCAGCCACATGACAAGATACATCCAGTTTCCGTCAGGGAATCCTGCGCAAAAATCGATCAGGTTGTCAAACAGCGCCTCCAAAGAAAGCTCCTTTCACAAAACAGTTGGGATAACGGCAGACGAATGCGGGCCGCCTGCATCAGTTTACGTCGGGAACGTCGTCAAAATCGTCAAGGTCGGAATCGTCGTCCGGCTCGTCATGGACGTCGGCCATCATCTCGCCGATGCGCATCCGGCGGCGGATCTTGCACTCTTCGACATTGGAGTGCAGCAGCTCCTTGACGTCGAGCGGGTGCTTGACGTTCTTGAGCGTGAGCTGCGGCGTGGACTTGTCGGCGGAGACGACATTGATCGAACCGACGCCGAAGATGCGCTGCCAGAGCGTGCGCTTGATGCTGATGTCGCGGACGCGGTAGAGCAGGATCTCCTCATCGCGGACGCTGAAAAAGCCCACGGAGAAGAACAGCCGGTCCTTGCTCATGGCATAGCGCGTGAAGCTCAGCGGCATACCCAGAAAGCGCTTGCGATCCTTCCACAGGTACATATCACCCTTAAAACCCATAACCTTGCCTCCTTTTTCTATATACAAATTCATATTAGGTTATCGCGGGAAAAATGTCAATAGTTCGTTTGAAAAATTGAAATCCTGATGCAGATATGATACAATTCTGATGCAAAATGTTACCTGTAGAAAGAGGCAAAAGGGGAGAAACAAATGCGGATTTTAATTGTTGAGGATGAGAAGCCCATCGCGAATCTGATCGACCTGAATCTGAGCAGCTGCGGCTACCAGTGCGTTTGTGTGCATGACGGCCTCGCGGCGGCCGATCTTTTGGAGGAAAACACCTTTGACCTGATCCTGCTGGACATTATGCTGCCCGGCGCGAACGGCTTTGAGCTGATGGATCAGATCCGCCCGACGGGCACGCCTGTTATTTTTATCACCGCGCGCGGCTCGGTTGCAGACCGCGTGCAGGGTCTTCGTGCGGGTGCGGACGACTATCTGGTCAAGCCCTTTGAGATCGTCGAGCTGATCGCCCGCGTCGAGAGCGTCCTGCGCCGGACGGGGAAGGCCGACGAGCGCTACGAGATCGATGACGTGGTGATCGAGCCGCGCTCCATGCTCGTGACCAAGGGCGGCGTGCCCGTGACGCTGACGCACAAGGAATATGAGCTTTTGCTGCTGTTCGTCCGCAACCGCAACATCGCGCTGTTCCGCGACACCATCTATGAGCGCGTCTGGGAGACGGAATACACGGGCGACAGCCGCACGGTCGACCTTCACGTCCAACGGCTGCGCAAAAAGCTCGGCTGGGAGAAGCGCCTCGTGGCGATCTATAAGGTCGGTTACCGGCTGGAGGTCACACCTTGAAGTTTGCATGGAAGATGATCTCCGTCGTTGCCCTCCTGCTTGCGCTTGCGCTGTCCGTCAGCGGGTATCTTGTCGTGCGCGGTGCGTTCCGTTCCTCGCTGGACTCGGAAATGGAGGACGCGAAGGAGGATATGCGGATGTTCGGCCTGACGGTGCAGGCGCTCTGCGCCGGAGAGCTGCGCTTCGGAGACGCGGACGGCGCGGTGCAGTCCATGCGCACGCTTTTGACGCAGGACGGCTCGGCGCAGCAGCGCGAGTTCTGTATCCGCGACGAAAGCGGCGCGATCCTTGTGCGCACGAACGGTATGCGCATCAGCGACGAAACGGAGACACCCAACGGCGTGATACAGGTGCGCATCGTCTCTGACGGCGACCGGCACTATGTCCTTTGCACGCAGAATGTTTCGTGCTTCGGAAGCACCTACCGCCTGAGCAGAATCCGCGAGATCACGCCGCTGTTCACGCGCGCGGACGACGATCTGTCTCGCTATCAGCTCATCATGCTACTGATCCTCATCGTCGGCATCGGCGTTACGACGGCGCTGACGTTTTACTTAACCCGCCCCGTGCGGCGCATATCCCGCGCCGCCAAGCAGTTTTCGGAGGGACAGTACGATAAACGCGCTGTGGTGCGCTCAAATGACGAGCTGGGTCAGCTTGCCCAGTCCTTCAACGATATGGCCGATTCGCTGGAAACGAAGATCCACGAGCTTGCCGACGCGGCGCAGCGGCAGAAGGACTTCACCGCGAGCTTTGCCCATGAGCTGAAAACGCCGCTGACGAGCGTCATCGGCTATGCCGACACGCTGCGCAGCCGCGTCCTGCCGCAAAAGAAGCAGGTCGAGGCGGCGAACTACATCTTTTCCGAGGGCAAGCGTCTGGAGGCGATGTCCTTCGCCCTGCTCGACCTGTTTGCCTTAGAGCGTGAAACGCCGAAATTTCGCAAGGTGAGTACGTCGCGCCTCGTGCAGGACACGGCCGCAAGCTGCGCGTACATTTTGAAGGAGAAAAACATCCGCCTTGAGACGCGCGTGGAGGAGCAGGAGCTGAGCGTCGTGCCCGAATTGCTGCAGGTGCTGCTGTATAACCTGATCGACAACGCCCGCAAGGCGTCCGCGGAGGGCGGCATCATCCGCCTGTACGCGCGGCAGACGGAGGGCGGCTTCCGTTTTTCCGTGCGCGATAACGGACGCGGCATCCCGAAAGAGGCGCTTGAGCGCCTGACCGAGCCGTTTTACATGGTCGATAAATCCCGCGCGAGAGCCGAGGGCGGCGCCGGCCTCGGCCTGGCGCTGTGCAGCCGGATCGCGGAGCTGCACGGGACAAGCCTTGCCTTTGAGAGCGAGGTCGGCAAGGGAACGTGCGTGTCGTTTGTGCTGGGAGGTGCGGAAGCGTGAAAAAAGCAAAGTGGCTCTGGATCATTCCAACGGCACTGGCGCTGGCCTGCGCGTTTTTCCTGCCGCGCCTGCTGCTGCATTTCGAGCAGGAACAGGCGTTGTCACAGGTGGAAACCTATGACGCGGCCAACGGCGTTTTGAACTATGATAAGCTGACGATCGCGCAAAAGCAGGCGATTTTGGCCGAGGGAAATTATTCTGCGCTGGACGTAGAGCAGGAAAAAGAAACGCTCTCGACGGCCGCGATTCGGGAGGCCTTTTTTGCCGAGCTGGACGAACTCCATGCCTATGGCGCGATCAGCGACTACAGCTATGCGAATTTGCGGGATCAGTTTTCCCAGGGACTTTCCGCGACGTGCTTCCTCGTCGTGGACCGGATCGGCAATATTGCCTTTCGGTATTACGAGATCTACTCCGGCGAAGGCTGGGCGTATGCCGTCTATGACCCCGAAAGCGGGAAGATCCTGCATCTGGTCGATATGCTGAACGGGTATAGAGCCGTGGAGGAGATGATCGAGACGCAGGATCTGGGCGAGCCCTCCCCCTTGGAAGAAATGATCCGCGGATGGGGACTATATTACGGTCTGACGGTCTCGGATGTCTCTGTATTTCGGGAAGACGAATACAAGTCTACGGGAGATTATTACGATTTCTATCTCGCGCGCTGCTGCCTGTACGACGAAAGCGGCAACCGCGTCCCGTTTGCGGTGCGTTTTCAGAGCGATTTGGGCATACTGGCGTTCACCGGCATTCCGCAGAAGGAGTGGGAAGTGCTGAGCGATGCCGTGAGCGCGGAGGCGGTACCGGCACAGTAAAATTTGATGCAGATCGGATACAATTCCGACTGATTCGTGATGCAAAGCTGTGTTATCCTTTTCTCATCAAATGATGGAAGAAGGATACTATGACGGAATATGTTGACGCGGCGCACGCGCAGGAGTTGGACGAGTTTGTGCGCACGCAGGAGAATTGCCAGTTTATGCAGACCTCGCTCTGGGGGCGTGTGAAGCGCGACTGGGGCTGGCACGGCATCCTGTGCCGCGACGTGGCGGGCAGGATCACCGGAACAATGGCTTTGCTGCGCCATGAAATACACCATTTGCACACCTGCCTGCTTTACTGCCCCTGCGGGCCGATCTTTTCCGACGGCGACACGGCGACGTTTTGCGAGCTTGTCGCCGCGGCAAGGACGCTGGCAAAGCGCCTCGGCGCGTATCTCCTGCGCATCGATCCGCGCATTCCGGCGCAGGATGATGCCTTTGCCGAAGCGGTGAAAAAGGAGGGGTTCGCGGTCAACGCCGCGACGGATTTCTCCCTTTTTCAGCCGCGCATGGCTTATGTACTCGACCTGACCGGCCTGACGCCGGAGACGCTTGCGGCGCAGTATCACCGCAGCACGCGCTGTAATGTTCACCATGCCGTCCGCAACGGCGTGACAGTGCGGCGCGGTACTGTCGAGGATCTTCCGCAGTTTTGCCGCATGATGGAGCAGGTCGCGGAGAAAAACGGCTTTGAGCCGCGCGGCGAGGCCTATTTCCGCGCAATGCTGGAGGAAATGCCGCAAAACGCACGGCTGTATCTGGCACAGTGCGAAGGGAAAACGGTCGCCGGGGCGATCTTCGTCTTTTTCGGCGGGCAGGCGAGCTTTATGTACGGCTGCTCGGACACGGAAAACCGTGCGGAGCATCCGAATGAGCTGATCCAGTTCGCGGCGCA